>CAYLOW010000083.1:0-15802 GCA_964385315.1 uncultured Anaerolinea sp. | reverse complement strand
GCAGCCGCCCGCGTTTGCGGAATGTGTTGCGGAACGAAAGCAGGATCGGGCGGGAGACCCAGCCAATCCAACGGGAAGAACGGCTTTGTTTGTTGGCAGCAGGCTGATTGCCCGGACGGTAGTTACTGATGGCTTCCTGTACGCTGGTCTTCGCACCATTGTTGACCGGAAAAAAACCCGCGCCCAGCGGAATCAAAAGGGCGATGAAAGTTTGCGCGATAACAGCCACCGGCACAACGCGAAAGCCCTCGAGGACGGCACCTGTCAAATAAGCCATGAACCACGCCAACCCATAGCCCGCCACCGCGCCGAGCGGAATTGCAATCACCAAAGCGATTACGCCATAGGAGACGACCAGGATCAGGTACATCCCTAAAATTTGCACACTGCGTGCACCCACCAGTTTCATCACGCCGATCTGGCGCAACTGCTGGGCAAGCAGGGCATTGAGTGTATTGACGATCAGCGAACTGCTCAAAATAGTGATCAACCCGCCCAGCGCCCCCAAAATGCCAATGATGATCACTGTGATGTCAGCCATCGGATGCTCGGTAGAAAGGTGCTGCTCCACGCGGTACGCTGTCCGTCCGCTTTCCTCCACGGTGTCCTGAATGACGGTGGCAACACTATCTATAAATATGCTGTCGCCGCCATCACCCTCCACGGTGAGATACAACTGGTTATATGTGCCATCCAGCCCCAGGGATTGCAGCGTTTTATCGTTGACAAACAGCAGGTTATCCGCGGCAGGGTCTGGTTTGGATGTGGTCTGATCGGAAACCAACCCGGCAATAGTCAGGGAGTGGCTCGAGCCATCCGGCAATTCAACTTCGATCACATCGCCTGCATGCAAGCCGCTGATGTGCATGATATCCTCGCTGATGACTGCTTCGTCTTTTCCAGCCACCCCGACACCCTCAACCGGTTTGCGGAGATTGAGATTGCCATCAAGATCTTCCATCCCCACCAGCGTCAAGTCCATCCAATCTTCCGTACCGCGCCGCCCCCGAACAGTGAGGAGTCGGCGCCCTTCCACATCCTCCACACCCGGCACCTTTGAGATGACCTTGACCAGATCGTCGTCAAATGAATCGGTCAGCACTTCAATATTGGGCGGGTTGACCGCCGCGTAACTGCGCTTCACATCCCCGCGCAAAATCACAAACGCGCTGATGATCATGCCAACCGCGAACACGCCTGCGGCAATCGAAGCGACTACCAGGCCTGTGCGTGTTTTGTCATCCCACAAGTCGGTCAGGACTTTGCTCCAGCGCGGCTTGATCAGATCCGGCTTATCGTTTTTCATGGGTCGCTCTTCCTGCGTCTTTTATTCTCAGCAAGCCGGGTTGCTGCTATTTCGTGAATGGCGTGGCGGGTTAACGGCGAACCATCAATCAGTTCATAGAATAATTCTTTGGGGATGAGCGCCAATTCTGCGCCGCTTTCCGCGCTTCGGACTCGCGCCGCAGAATATCCACCCTGCATTAATTCGACTTCGCCGAAAAATTGTCCATGCCCCAAACGCGCGAGCCGGATCTCTTTCAACTGGTCATTAGAAACAATGATCTCCACTTCACCATCCACAATGATAAAGAAATGATCCACCGCTTCACCTTGATTGAGAATGGTTTCTCCCGCGGGAATCTTTCTCTTTTCCGCTTTCTTCGTCGCCTCCAACATTTGCGGATGGGAGAGGAATGGCAGCGCGCGCGCCACTGTCTGGTCAATGATCTCACCATCGGAAAGAATGATCGTCTGGTCGGTTCTCTGCGTAATGGATGGGTCATGCGTGACGATCAAAATAGTCTTGCCTTGTCTCGCCAGGCTTTCAAATAGATTCAAAACATTATCCGCCGCGCGCGAATCAAGATTGCCCGTGGGTTCATCCGCCAGAATAATGGATGGATCGGTTGCCAACGCGCGGGCAATTGCTGCGCTCTGCTGCTGTCCGCTGGAAACGGCAGTGGGAAGTTTGTATGCCTGATCTTCCAGCCCGACCATTTTGAGCAATTCCATTGCACGGTCGGGGCGTTCATTAAATGGATATAGATTGCAGTAATCCATCGGTAGCATGGTGTTTTCGAGCAACGTCAAAGTTGGCAGGAGTTGGAAGAATTGAAATACCACGCCCATATTTTTTCCACGCCACAAGGCGCGTTTGCTTTCGCTCATATTATAGATATGTTCATCCCCGATGATCACATCGCCTGCAGTGGGATGATCAATGCCGGTGATCATATTTAACAGGGTGGATTTTCCACAGCCAGACTTGCCCACGATGGAGATAAATTGCCCGTAGTTTAATTGCAGGTTGATGGATTTCAACGCGATAAATCTCCCTGCTGCATTTTCATAAACCTTCTCGACATTTCGCAAAATAACAGCTGGTTGTCCCGGCGAAGTGCTTTCAACACGCGGCTTAGAAATATGTCCCTGCACGATGATCGGAGCTGAGGGGGTGCTTTTCCCCTCAGCATTTTCGGCCGGACTGCTGACCACGCCATCCACAATATTCAAGTGGCGGGTAAACCGCGGAGCAAAACCCTCATCATGCGTGACCATCACGATCGTTTTTCCCTGCGCAACAAGTCTCTCGAAGATTTGAAAGATCGTTTCGGCAGTAACACTGTCGAGGTTGCCAGTCGGTTCGTCTGCGATGATCAGGTGCGGGTCGTTAACCAATGCCCGGGCAATGGCGACGCGTTGTTTTTGTCCACCTGAAATATGCGCGGGTATTTTGTAGGCATGTTCAGCAATCCCCACCAGGTCGAGCAATTCGAGCGCGCGCTTCTTGCTGAGAATGGACTGATACATCCCCAAAAAATCCGGCGGCAACATGACGTTCTGCACCAAACTGAGCGTCGGCATCAACTCAAAAGATTGATAAATAATTCCCAGATGTTGTCCGCGCCACATGGCTAACTCATCTTCATTCAGGGAATGGATCGGAACAGAAGGCGACGGCGATTCATTTGCCGCCCAATGAAAGAGAACCTTGCCAGAAGTCACTTCACTAACCCCGGAGATCATATTGAGCAATGTGGTTTTTCCCGCGCCTGATTTGCCTGTGACCCCAAGGAACTCGCCTTGTTTGATTTCAATGTTTATATGATCGAGAGTCGTAAAAGGGACATCTCCCGTGTCGTATGTTTTCACCACATCCTGCATTTGGATGATGATATTTTGATCTTTATCTGTCATGATCGAATGGTCTTCTGTTTGCACTGAAAAGTAAGCTGTATCATTTCTCAAATTGAGACTCAAAAAACCTGATCGCAGTGGACATTAAACGAATCAGGGTCTTGCTATCCTCTTCCCCAAGGTGATTGACCAAGCCGATCAGGTTTTCTTGAACTTCCGAAATAAGTGCTTCAGCAACCTGCATCCCCTTGGCCGTCAGACCGATCAGGACAACACGCCGGTCATTCCGGTCCGACAGGCGTTCTATGTATCCTGCCTCTTCCAGCGGATTGATCAAGTGGGTCACACCTGCGGGTGTGATCTGCAACAGGCTGCTTATTTCTGTAACTGTAAATGCCTTTTTATCATCACCAAGATTGATCACCAACATTACCAATAATTCATATTCGCTTCGCGTTAATCCATCGATGGAATTTTGTTTTAATTTGAGGCGGGGAAATTGTTTCATGAGTTGGAACAGGTCATGGGTGAGCGTCAGATATGTTTTTTGTTTCATGGCGATGATACCTTATGTTTTTTACAGGCTAAATATTTTAGAATCTAAATATTTTATGAAGTACGTTATTCTATGAAGAACCCCCGGAACTGTCAAGCAGTAAATTAATATAAGCGAATAACCAGCGGGGTGGCGTGTAGAACAGGAAACCGTTCCTTCCTTGCCGTGATCGAGTGGGAAGGTTTGATACCTGGTAAAAGCAACAGGGGGTGGCCATGAAAATCGGATAAAGACAACCTTTGATGAAAACCAGTGAAAAATAAAGCCAATTCCACAATCCTGAAAGCTATTTGTAAACTATTATGGCAAAATCATGGGGTAAAATATTTAGAATTTGGAATTTGGAATTTGGGAAAGTAAAAATGCCGTATATTCACAGGTTGACCAAATGGAACAACCCATTCACCTACTAATTGTTGACGATCATCCAGCACTACGCTGGGGGCTGGTTGGCTTGTTCAAGCAATCGCCCGATTTTTGTGTCGTCGGTGAAGCAGGCAACGGTGAAGATGCAATTAATCTGGCCAAAACACTTAAGCCGGATGTGATCCTAATGGATCTCGCTCTACCCCAAAAAAGTGGGCTGGAGGCAATTCAAGAAATTCATATACAGCAACCCAATATAAAAATAATTATCTTTACCGCTTTCTCCGAAGGCGAACAAATTCTTGCGGCGATCAAAGCTGGGGCAATTGGATATTTGGTAAAGGAAAGCTCTCCACAGGAATTAACCTCAGCAGTTCGAAATGCCTTCCTGGGCTTACCTTTTCTCAATCACCAAATTGAAATGAAACTTATCCATCAGATCCAACACAACAAAACCGTAGATTTCCCGGTGGATAATTTAACTGACCGGGAGGTGGAAATACTCACCTGGCTGGCACAGGGGTTGACAAATACTCAAATTGCAGAAATCGGATGTATTTCAGAGGGTACGGTTCGGTCTCATGTCAGTAATTTATTAAACAAACTAAGACTGCAAAACAGGGCGCAAGCTGTGATTTATGCAATAAGAACAGGAATGACCAAAATACATCAAAACTGATGGGTTTAACAACCTGCTAATAATACAGCCAAATCCTGCGCTCTCCCCCCACTTAGTTGGGGGGAGAGCGTTTACTAATGAGTATGATCCGACCTCAGCATTTGTTGTCGACATTTGTTGAGGATTGAGGGGAAATCTCAATACAAATTTCAACAAAATCCAGATGACAACTCCCATGGAAAATATTAAACTGAGAAAGTAATCGTAATAACTACTCCAACATCCCTTCAAACCAGAGGAGTTTTTCATGGTATCAGGCATTGAATTCTCGGCAGACAAAAAGGCATCAAAAATTTTGGTCATAGATGATGATACAAATTTTCTTCTGGGTGTTTCAAGAACATTGACGAAGGCTAATTTTGAGGTGATAGGGGCAAGCAATGGAAGCACCGGGATCCTGAAAGCCAAAAATGAACAGCCCGATTTGATCCTATTGGATGTGAATATGCCAAAGATCAACGGTTTTCAGGTGAAAAATGCCCTGGATAATAATCCAAACACCCAATATATCCCTACGATTTTTTTGACAGCATTGAGCGATAGAATTTCCAAATTGAGTGGTCTTTGCGCTGCTGACGATTACATCACGAAACCTGTTGATGCCGATATTTTGATCGCAAGAATTAAAACAATTCTGCGTCGGGTGGAGAGTGGCTACAAACTGGCAGTAATGGATTCAAAAAAACCAATATTTTCATTTGACAATTTTCAGCATTTGGGACAATCTGTAGAAATCCATGACTACGGTACAGCAGGACACACCCATCGGGTGACCTGCTGGTTTGTAGCTCTGGCAAAAAGGTTTGGGTTCACTGGGTTGGATTTGGAAAATGCCAGAAAAGGCGCCATCCTTCACGATCTCGGAAAACTTGCCATAGTGGAAGAAATTCTAAATAAACCTGGTCCTCTTACTGAAGAGGAGTGGATCATCATGCGGAAGCATCCTGAGCTTGCCGCCGATATGCTGAAAAATGTTCCTCACCTGCAATCCACGCTCGACATACCACGCTATCACCACGAGCGGTGGGATGGCAAGGGTTATCCCCATGGGCTTGGCGGAGAAGCCATCCCACTGACTGCCCGCATATTTAGCGTGGTGGATGTATACGATGCATTGCGCACGAAACGTCCCTATAAAGCGGGCCTGGACGAAAAAGTCGTACTTGACATGATCAGAGCTGAATCAGGCAGACAGTTTGATCCCCGAATTGTTAATCACTTCCTAACCAATTTTCATTCCATAAAGAAAGAGGTAACTGATGACTGTATCACAAACTATCCTGGTAATTGACGATGATATAAAATTCTCCCTAGGATTGGCAGCAATTCTTCGCCGGGGCGGATATCAAGTATCGGTTGTCCACAATGGGACAGATGGTTTAGCCGCGGTCCAGAATCTGATCCCTGATATTATCCTATGCGATATCATGATGCCGCCACCAAACGGGTTTCAGTTAAAAAAACAACTGGAGAAAAGCCCTGAAACCGATCGCATACCATTCTTATTTCTAACTGCCCGTACAGCTCCAGTTGATAAGACGGTCGGGTTGGAAAATGGAGCAGATGACTATATTACCAAACCTTTTGATGTGAATGAATTACTGGCGCGCATCCAATCTGTACTGCGGAGGGATGAAATGGGACGTCTCCGGGGAATTAAAGAGTCGTCTGCAGCGATCGATCAACTGCGCAGCAGCATTTCGACAAATATAAGTCATGAATTGCGAACTCCGCTTACCGTCCTTATATCCACCCTCGACTTGGTTGTAAGGGAGAGATTCACTGAATCCAACAGGGAATTATTTAAATATGTAAAAATGGCAAGCAGTAGCGCTCAGCGCATTAAATTTCTGATCGAAGACCTGGAGATGCTCTATGATATCGACCAGGGAAAGTTAAATACCCTGCGACAACCCATCCTGCTTAGGATCCATGTAAATGGCGCGATTGACCAGGTGTTAAAAGACTGGGAAAACAAGAAAGTGAAACTGCACCTTGATATTGATCCCAGAACGGTCATCTATGCTCCCCGTAATGGTTTTATTCATGCAATTTCACATTTGGTTCAGAATGCCTGCAAATTCAGCCCGCAAAATGGGGAGATCATCATCTCTATACGGGAGAATGGGCTGGGAGGATGCGTCCTCGAGGTGAAGGATATGGGACCGGGAATTCCCCTGGACTTACGTGCAAAAGTCTTTGAGCGATACTACCAAATCAGCCAGGGATACACAAGGCAGTATGATGGCTTGGGTGTCGGGTTATTTATTGTCCGCGCCTTTATAGAATCCCTGGGGGGTGACGTGCAGGTATTGGACAGTCCTGTTGGATGCCGGGTCCGCATGGTATTACCTCCATTTGATTTGGATAATATTATAGAAGGAGCAAATAATGACCAAATTACTTCTGATTGATGATAGTCAATATTTCCTACATGGCCTTGCCGTCAGTTTACGGAGAGCTGGGTATGAAGTGGCTGTTGCCTCCAATGGAGAAGATGGAATAAAACTCGCCAGGGAAAGCCGACCTGAGTTGATATTATGCGATGTAAAAATGCCGGCACCAAATGGAATGGCTGTTAAAAGAGCTCTTAATGAAGATAAAGGTACGGCAAGCATACCCTTTATTTTTCTTTCCGCCCTTTCCACCCCAACCAACACCTGCCAGGGATTGCATGCTGGTGCAGATGACTATATCGCGAAACCTTTCGATTTGGATGTATTAATTACCAGGATCCAGACTGCATTGCGGCGGGAAACCCAAATGGAAATCCGGTCAAAAATGGAAGTTCAACATTTATTGGAAAATCTTGAGTCCTCATTGCCGATTCACACAAGTCATCAATTTCGAACCCAATTCAGTATCCTGCTGCTGTCATTGGATATGATCAGAAGAAAAACAGATAACACTGAAAAATACCTTGAGTATGCAGTAACCAGCGCCACGCGGGCAAAAATCATGATGGATACACTGATTTGGATCAATGAATTTGACCTCGGTCGTTTTCCCACCTTTGGTCAACAGATTGACCTGGAAACCAATTTCTTTCTTCCCGTCAAGCAGCTCTTCCAGATATGGGAAGAAAAAGGATTGACACTTGACCTCCAGGTGGATGACGGGATTGTTGTCATTGCACCTAAACATTCCTTCCTGATGGCGGTTTGTCACCTGATTGATAATGCCTGCAAATTCAGTCCTCAAAACGGCGTGATACAGGTACACTTGGAAAGCAATATATTTGGCGGCTGCATTTTAACCATTCAGGACCAGGGACCAGGAATTCCAACATCCATGAGAGAAATGGTTTTCGAACGTTTCTATCAGATATCAAACGAAATGGAATTGCCCGAAAATCAGGGGATGGGGCTGGGTTTGTATTTGGTACGATCATTTGCAAGATCCAGGGGTGGTGACGTGCGCTTTTTGGACACTTTTACTGGTTGTTGCGTAGAAATGACACTAAGGCATAAATAGATGTCGTTGTATCTGTTTATGCCCAAAAAGATACTGATGATTTAATGCCACCAGTTACACCTTATGCTTACAAAGCGGAGAAAGGAGCAATTTGTGCTCACTATAGGTGTATGATCCGGAGGTTTCAGGCGATTTTTCCTGACTGACCAAACCACCCAGGAGATGAATATATGACCAGGAAAAAGAACTCAAACCGTGGTAATAATAATGAAATAAACGATCAAGTGATTCCACCCTTTGGCGAACTCGCTGATCTAATGCCAGATGCAGCGATTATTCTTGACGCATCGATGCAGATCGTCTATTTGAATTCCAATGCCGTTGATTTGTTTGGTTATTCAACTTTCGAAGCGATTGGTCAAAAGGTGGATATTTTCCTGCCCGACGAAGTTATTATCCTTCACAGCGCTCACGCGGCCAGGTTCCTGATTGAAGAAACAAATTCTCGTCGAATGGGGGAAAACCGGCTTGTTCATGGAAAACATCGGGATGGTCGGATAATACCCCTCGATATTTCCATTACGCAGCGATCATGGAATAACCAGCTTTATGTTATTTGTGTCCCGCGTGACATAAGTCACCAGATCACCATTCAACAGTCATTAAATGCAAGCGAACAACGCTACCGCAGTATGATTGATTCTCAAAACACCCTCGTTGTGCGCGTGGACCGGGAAGGTCGTTTTGTTTTTGCAAACCAGGCATATTGCCAGATGTTTGGTAAAACCCTCGATGAATTGATCGGGAATTCATTTACACCATTGGTGCATCCTGATGACTTGCCGATAACCCTCGAAGCCATGAAGGGGCTTGAAAAACCGCCCTACCGGATAACAGTTGACCAGCGCGCCATGACAGACAATGGCTGGAGGTGGATTGCGTGGGAGGACAGCCTGATCCAGGATACTGACGGTAATTCCTATGAAATCCTGGGGGTCGGATACGATATAACAGAACGAAAACAAGCCGAGGATATTGCTTTTTCAGAGCGGGACCTGGCAATTATCCTGGCTCAACAATCCAACCTGGCCGGGGCGTTGCCACATTGCTTGGATTTGATCCTGAAAGTATCAGGTATGGACAGCGGGGGCATATATCTGGTAGATCGTCAAAACAAGGACCTGATATTAAAGACCCACAAGGGACTATCAGATGTGTTCGTTGCACAAGCCAGCAGGGTTTTGGCTGGTTCAGACCGGCATCAATTGGTATTGAATTCCACTCCATTTTATCAACCCTACCTGCTTACAGAATTCAGCAAGAATAAAATAAATCTTGACGAGGGCTTGCGGAGCCTGGCAATCATCCCATTGCAAGCCAATAATGAAGTAATCGCATGTATCAATGCTGCGTCCCATTCGCTGGACGAGATGCCTGAATCCAGCCGGAATGCGCTTGAACATCTTTCCATCCATATCGGGAATATGATCGCCCGGTTTTATGCTCAGGAGGAATTGGCTGAAAGTCAAAATGAACTTAAGAGCATGTTTGATTCATTACAGGATTATGTTTTTATTCTCGATGACCGGGGTCATATCCTTCAGGTTAATCAAAAAGTCCTGGTTAACCTTGGCTATCAACGGGAGGAATTAATAGGGAAAAACGTTTTGGAAGTGCACCCTGTTGACCAGCGTGCGGCTGCATGGCAGATCGTAAGCGATATGCTGGCCGGTGTAGTGGATACCTGCCCGTTGAACCTGCTCAAGAAAGATGGTTTGCAGATTCCAGTTGAAACGAAGGTGGCGCGCGGGCGTTGGGGAAGCAGAGAGGCTTTGATCGGGGTCAGCCGCGACATCACAGAACGAAAAGCGGCAGAAGAATTGATCAGGGAGAAAATTAAGGAAATTGAAGGCTTTTTTAATGTGTCCCTTGAACTTCTCTGCATTGCTGATCTCGACGGAAATTTCTTGCGGGTGAATAATGCCTGGGAAAGTATTCTCGGATTCTCGGTGG
Organism: uncultured Anaerolinea sp.; assembly: GCA_964385315.1. GTDB lineage: Bacteria > Chloroflexota > Anaerolineae > Anaerolineales > Villigracilaceae > Villigracilis. The sequence continues at coordinate 5,633 of CAYLOW010000083.1, read as the reverse complement.
AGGAAATACAAAAAAGGAAGTTTTTAGACTTCGTTCATCCGAATGATTTGCAGTTAACTCTGAATGAAATGGTTCTCCTGGGTGAAGGCCGACAAACTTTGAATTTTGTCAACCGATATCAACACAAAGATGGGAGTTGGCGATACATTGAATGGAGGGCGCAGATGGAAGGGGCGAAAATTTATGCCGCCGCCCGCGACATAACCGACCGCAAAGCCGCGGAGGATGCACAACTTCAGCAGACCAAACTTCTGGTTTACCGTCACAATTTTGAAGAGATCCTGACTGGCATTTCAACGCAGTTCATCAGCCTCCCCACAGACCAGATCAACATCGAAATCACCCATGCTCTGAAACAAATTGGCAAATTTGAACAGGTGGACAGGTGTTACGTATTCCTCATAGACCAAAATACCGGTCTTATGAAAAACACGCATGAATGGTGCGCACCGGGCATCGAGCCCCAGATCGATGTCTTACAAGATCTGCCGATCAGTCTTTTTCCATGGTGGATCGGGAAACTGAAGAAAATGGAGTATGTTCACATACCCATCGTTTCCGAATTACCTGTCGAAGCACAATCTGAGCGGGAGATATTGGAATCTCAAGCGATCCAATCGGTTCTCGTTGTGCCATTGGCCACACATGACAACCTTGTGGGATTTCTTGGTTTTGATTCTGTGGCGTATCCACGGAATTGGTCGCAGGATAGCATTTCATTGATCAAAATGGTGGGTGATATATTACTCAATGCACTAAGACGGGAACAAATGGAAAATGAACTGAGGCAAAGCGAAGCCCGGAACAGTGCGCTGCTTAGCGCCGTCCCAGATCTTATTCTGCGCATTCGTCGCGATGGCATTTTCCTGGATTACAAAGCAAGCGCAAATGGTCTACTAGCCATTTCTCCCGATCAGATTGTTGGAAGTTCCATTGGCAATATCCTGGATGAAACTCATACGAAAAATGCCATGCAGTGTATTGTAAATGCCCTGGAAAACAAGCAAATCCAAACCATGGAGTACACCATCAAGAACGATAATTCCTCCCGTGTATTTGAAGCAAGATTCAAGGACAGTGGAAAGGATGAAGTAACCGCCATTATTCGTGACATCAGTGAACGCGCCCGATTGGAACAAATGAAATCGGATTTTATCAACCGGGCTTCACACGAATTACGCACCCCGATCGCCACCATGCTGTTAATGGCAAATCTGATTGACGGTGGCACAACCCAGGAAGAGTACAGGGAATATTGGGATGTAATGAAGAGTGAACTGGATCGGGAACGATTGTTGGTGGAGGATTTACTGAGTGTCGGACGGCTGGAAAACAACCAGGTCGATCTGCATTTTAGTTCCTTTAATATCGGCGAGTTTATTGATCTTATTATCCATCAGGTTGAATTACCGGCCAGGGAAAAATCCATCTCCATTTTACGGAAAACAGACCTTGATTTGGATGAAGCCACATGCCTCATCCATGGGGATAAAAAAGCCCTGACACAGGTATTCTTGAATATTTTAAATAACGCCATCAAATTTACTCCGGCCAACGGGAAAATAACCATCGTCTTGAAAAAGAAGGATTTTGGTTTTGAAATCTCCATTATTGATACGGGAATGGGCATTCCAGCCGAAGATATACCTTTGTTATTCACCCGTTTTTTTCGCGGGGCAAATGCCATCGAAGAGGAAGTTCCAGGAACCGGGATCGGATTATTCATTGTACGGTCGATTCTTGAAAAGCATGGCGGCAATATTAAAGTATGGAGCGAATTGGGGAAAGGCAGTCAATTCGATATCTGGTTACCCGGAGACTAATCGCTTTCGCCTGAGTAGATTATTTTTTTAACCATGGTAAAGAAAGCATAAACATAATGGGAGTTGTTCCATGACTTCGACAAAATTGTCACGAAATGATGCCGGGAGGAATACATCAAACGAACAGATTTTTCAAAAATTGTTTGAAATGCATTCGGCGATCATGCTGCTGATCGACCCCAAAACAGGCATCATCATGGATGCCAATCGATCCGCGGTTGTTTTTTATGGATACCCAAGTTCAAAACTTTGCGGTATGTCAGTCAATGAAATTAACATTCTTCCGCCGGCGCAGGTGGAGGCGGAACAACTGAAAGCATTGGCGGGAAAGCAAAATTTTTTTATTTTTCCACACAGGCTGGCAAACGGAGAGGAACGCATCGTGGAAGTACATTCCTCCGTCATCTCCCTGCAAGATAAGGAAATCCAATTTTCAATCATTAATGACATAACAGGCCGTAAACATGCAGAAGAAGAGTTGCGGGAAAGTGAAACCAAGTTTCGTAGTTTTATCAGCCAATCAAATGAAGGAATTTCGTTGGTTGACTCACAGAGTATCATCGTTGAGTGGAATCACGCCAATGAAATAATCACCGGTATTCCGCGCGCTGAAGCACTGGGTCATTTCTCCTGGGAGGTGCAAGCCCGCCTGGTGAACCCCAAAGACCGTGACCTGTGGACACTTGAAAAACTCCAGGCTATTATGCCCCCCCCGCCTCAAGGGAGGCTAACATCAGAATTGATCAATTCCAAAGAAGAGACCATTTACACCCCGGCCGGCAATACAAAAACTGTCTTACAAAGTCTGTTTTATATTCATATTGACAAGGGTTATTACATTGGGATCATCTTGCGCGACATCACTGAACGGAAAAGGATGGAGGAGGATTTACAATTATTCAAGACAATTATTGAAGAAGCTGATGAAGCCATCGCGATCAGTGATCGATCGGGGAAACTGCTTTACATTAATCCCGCGCATGAGAGACTATTCGGGCGCCCTCTAGAAAAAGCCCGCCTTTTGAACTATCGCGATTTTTATCCTGCCGAATCAATCGATATACTGGATCGGATCGTTGCGCCAAAATTGGAAAATGGAGAAAAGTGGGAAGGAATCCTGGATGTTTTAGATGGTAACGGACAGAGATTCCCGCTTTGGGAACGTACCGGGCGGGTGGTGGACACAGACGGAAACATGCTTTACGGGTTTGGTTTTATGCACAGTTTCGCGGAGCGAAACCAGATGGAATATTTGCTGCGCCATACCACCTGGCGGCTGGAAAGTATTTTGCAAGGCACCCATGTTGGAACATGGGTGTGGAATGTTCAGACCGGAGAAGTAATTTTTAATGATGTTTGGGCGGAAATTATTGGTTACACCCTTGAGGAATTGACACCTCTAAGCATAAAGACATGGACGGATCATGTCCATCCCGAAGATTTGGGAAAATCATGGAAATTGCTGGATCAGCACTTCGCAGGCGAACTTCCTTTTTATAATATTGACTGCCGCATGAAGCACAAAAATGGCGATTGGATCTGGATCCATGACCGGGGTTGTGTCATCACCCGTACTGACGATGGTAAGCCTTTAATGATGTTTGGTACGCATACCAACATCACCGAACGCAAATTGGCTGAATCCATCCAGCGTGTCCGGCTGGAAATCAGCCAACTATCAGATTCGCAGTCGCTTGACAAGTTGATCCAAAAATGCCTCGACGAGGTCGAGGCATTAACCGGCAGTCAGATCAGTTTTGCTCATTTTCTCGAAATGGACCAAAAAATTGTGCGGGAGCAGACGTGGTCGACCAACACAATGAAAAATATGTGTACTGCCGGTGAAAAGGGGCAGCACTATCCCGTCGACCCATCCGGTGTATGGGTCGATTGTATTGCTTCGCGCAAACCGGTTATCCATAACGATTATTCAAACCTCACGCACCGCAAGGGGTTGCCTGAAGGTCATACGTCAATAATTCGCGAAGTGCTCGTGCCTGTTCTACGCCACGATTGCGTCGTGATGATCATGGGTGTTCGTAATAAATCCATTGATTATACTGACACGGACGTGGAAGTTACTTCTCAAATGGCTGGTTTTATATGGGATATTGCTCAACGCAAACAGGCGGAAGCAGCGTTAAAACAAAGTGAAAAGCAATATCATTTATTGGCTGATAACATGTCAGACGTCATCTGGCTCAGGGATCTAAACTTAAATCTGTTATACGTCAGCCCCTCTGAGGAAAAAATCAGGGGATATAAGTTGGCTGAACTCCAACAAATCCCATTTGAAAAATTATTAACACCAAGCTCTTATCACCTGGCAATGGACCTTTATACCAGCGAGTTACCCAAAGTGATGGCGGATCCAGATTATTCACCGGTAATTACAAGGGAGTTTGAATTTCACAAGCGGGATGGAAGCCTGCATTCGGTGGAGAGTAAGATAATTATCGTCCGCGATGAGAATGGAAATCCAATATCAATTTTAGGCCAGGACCGGGACGTCACCGACCGTAAGATGGCAGAAAAAGCCCTTGAAGCAGCAAACATAGAACTGAAAAATGCCCTGAACCGGGAACACCAATTGGCACGCACTGATCCACTGACCGGAATCAACAACCGGCGTTCCCTATATGAACTCGCCGGGCGGGAAATTGAAATAGCCAAACGTTACCAGCATCCTCTCTCGACCATCCTGTTTGATATTGACCACTTCAAAATAGTAAACGATACCTATGGACACGAGATGGGAGATAATATCCTGCAGCTTATCGTGCAAACCACCTGTGACCAACTTCGGACTGTTGATGTGATTGGTCGGGTTGGCGGCGAAGAATTTATCATCGTGCTGCCTATGACGAATTTACACCAAGCGTATCAGCTGGCAGAGCGCATCCGAACGAGTGTGGCAAACTTGCTTATCCCATCGGATAAAGGGAATATATTTCTTACAGTAAGTCTTGGGGGTTGTTGAAATAACCCATAAACTGAATTCCGAAACAACGGAGGACTTGATCCGCAAAGCAGATATCGCAATGTATAGCGCAAAGGCTGCCGGGCGCAATCGTACTGTAGTTTTTGAGCCATAATTTTATTAAGCGACAGCGGAGGGTGTAACCGCGTAGTTTGGATATGCACCAGCCCCCCTTTTATCTGTAAAACAAATAACCAAACACGGCATAATAAGAAAATACCCCGGGAAGATTCTTAAAGCAATTTTGCATCCAGGGCATAAGCCAGTACATGGTTTATGCCCTGGATAAAATTCCTAATCATCGTGTTCCCTGCCATCCGGATGACATTCCATGCAATTCTCGAAATCGGAGATCCCTTCCTCCAAGTGCTCCGAGCGGACATTCGACTCGTTGTGTTCGTGGCAGCCATAACAGGTATAGGTCTTATAACCAGCGGGGTGGCACGTAGCGCATGACACAGTGCCTTCCTCGCCGTGATCGAGTGGGAAGGTGTGTTCCCCGGTAAATGCGGCAGGGGTCCACGCGGTTGTCGTATGACAGGCGGCGCAGTCTGTGCCAAATTCACCCGCATGCTCAGTCGGCTCAGCATGACAGGCAACACAGGTCGTATCCAGGCCTTTGAACTGAGCGTTTGTATGACATTTCTCACAATCTACGCTCACATGCGCGCCAGTCAAAGGAAAATTGGAAAGGTCATGGTCGAAGGTTGCATCTTCCCAATTGTTCGGAGTGTGACAACTGGAGCAATCCCTGCCAAATTCTCCCTTGTGTTCGTCATCCTCTTGATGGCACGAGAAACAGTCCTGCGGAGCAGACTGCAAATCAGCCG
>CAYLOW010000082.1:0-15883 GCA_964385315.1 uncultured Anaerolinea sp. | reverse complement strand
CCGTTCCTTACATCTCCACGCCTAAAGCCGGGAGCTTTGCAGAACATTCGGTAATTTTCTTATTTTGGCAAATGTTTTTATATCTAGCAGCGCCTGCTTACAGCCTACTTAGTGAACGCGGCACAAAACCGCTGCTGGTTACAAGCCCGGGGGATATTGACGGAAGAGTTATTCCCGAGATACAGGCGGCTCGCTGGTCGGTTGCACTAGTGGCAATCTTACTATCTGGATTTTTAATTTTCAGTTTAATTCCTCAGCCAACAGAACCTATCTATGCAAGATATGCACCTTCCGTGTTAAAACCGGGAAAAGTTTTTAAGGTACACCCGATCAAAGGAAATTCCAACGGGAATAATGGCAATAGTGACAAACCACCAAAGAAGCCCAAATGAACACCCAAATCTCGAAAGGCCCCATTCTGTTTAACTTTAAATCGAATAGTGTGAAAATATGTTTCGCTCGATAAATATTCGTGTGTCGTCAATTCTTTTATTAGTAGCGCTTGCGGTTGCATTCGGCGTATTCTTAACCTGGATCTTCTCCCCGAAAGCTTTACCCACCCTTGTGGATCTCCCCAAAACCGAGCCCGGTCTGACTTTTATGCCGCCCAAGACACCCCAGGTCATAAACACCCCGAGGCTTTCGGTCTCAGGTCGTTATATAAAAGACCCGGGCAACAACAATGTGATCCTGCGGGGCGTTTCGCTCGTAGATGTATCGGTCACAAATTCTCGTACGCGCAATGCCAGTGTGTTGATGGATATGGCCACTGATCAAACGAATGGCTGGTATGCGCGTGTCGTCCGTCTGCCGGTCTACCCGGATGCAATTGACGGTATGCCGGGTTGGAGAGCCAGCCCAGATACCTATTTCACCAATTATCTCGACCCGGCGGTGAAACACTGTATCAGTAAACAGATCTACTGCATCATAGACTGGCATTACATAAAAGACTATAACTCGAGAGAAGTGGATGAGGCCACCCGGGCTTTTTGGACTTATGTAGCACCAAAATACGCAGATACCCCAAACATCATATTCGAACTGTACAATGAGCCGATCTACCCGGATGATTGGAGTACCTGGAGAACAACCGCTCAACCCTGGGTGGACATCATCCGCGCATCTGCGCCAAAGAATCTTATCCTGATCGGCGGGCCGCGCTGGTCGCAAAATGTGGCTGAAGCCGCTGCCAGCCCTTTTACAGGCCGCAACCTGGCCTACGTAGCCCATATATACCCGGAGCATGGAGGACAAAGTGTGTGGGATTCCTGGTTTGGCATCAGTTCCAAGACCGTCCCATACTTTATCACTGAATGGGGCTGGCAACAGGGCGGCAATCCCCCCACCAACGGTACCAGATCCGATTATGGCGTACCTTTTCGTGCCTATCTTGATTCAAAGGACGTGAGTTGGACAGCCTGGGTCTTTGATATTTACTGGCAGCCGACCATGTTTGATTCAAATTGGAACCTGCTCGGCGGAGAGGCCTTCATGGGTCAATTTACCAAAGACTTCCTTTACGAGCACCGGGAAGATGACCTGCCCGGCCAACGGCAATTAGAGTAATACGCCATCAATACAGTAGCCGATCAGCCTCCCACCGCCAATACATCGGTCGATCCAGGATTTCGAACGATTTGGTACTGTCCCACAAAAGACCAAAGATATCAAAAAGGCACTCTCTCAAAGAGATTGATATAAGCAGAATTTTTTATTTCCAGGTGTGATCAGCGAAGCGCCTGAACCGTTGCAGAGATTTTCGACAGGCGATCGCTCATGTAGGAAATAACAAAACGGTGCAGAGCAGCCGCAATTGCAGGAGCAACTTTCTCCAATTCAGCCAGATCATCGGCCATGAGCACATATAGATTCGTGGTTTGTTCTGCAATGGCATTTGCACTGACCGGTTCTCCTGAATACAATCCCATCTCCCCGAAGAACGCACCCGATCCCAAAGTACGCAAGCGCAGCGTACTGTGATCCTCACATTCGATTTGGATCTCTACCTGACCACTCTCGATCATATAAAGGCCGCTTTGCTGACTGCCCTGTGCGATTATGAGCTCCCCAGCCTGCACCTGCCGTGGTTTCAGGTAATGTTTTAATGTTTCCACCTGCTCTTCTGTTAGTGTGCTGGTAAGTTGTTGGAATAAAAACCCGGTGTCCAGGGATTGACCGGCGTTTTCGAAATTTGTTATCATTTCATTTTCACACCATTCAATACCGCGATCCATGTCAGGAAAATAGTAAAAGCTCTCGCCTGGCAGGTCCTTTTTAAGTTGTTTTTGAATTTCTGCAGATAAATGGGTGAAAACGAGTACGATCTCCCAATCCTTCACGAGCTTTTTGATCTTCGCAAAACTGAAAGCTGCGGATGAATCAAGGCCCGAAACCAATCGGAAATCCAATATGATGAAACGAGGTGGTTTACTGTTGGCCGAATTCTCCAACCGAACCCGGATCTGGTCCAATACCTGGGTGGCTGTCCCGAAAAATATGAACCCCTGCAGTTCGAGAATATAGAGCCAATCGCCGTGGCGGCGCAGTAATTGGGTACCCAGACTGCTACGCTCCACGCTGGACTGATAGCTGATACCGGACAGGGTGTGACGGACTGCCTGCGTTCGACTGTACTGGATAACGAACAATAGCACTGCCATAGCCAGGCCAATGCCAACACCTTGTAGAAAACCTAACGTGTTGATCAGGACGGCGATCAGAATGAGGATCGCAAAATCCGACCGCGGCATGTTAAACCAGGTCCGGTAAAGCCAGGAATAAAGGAAATCGATTCCGACAAAAAAGAGCAATCCTCCCAGCACAAGGTTGGGGAAGTAACCTAAAAAGCGGCCACCGAAAAACAAGGTTACCCCTATGACCAGTGCAATAAATATCCCGTTCAGGCGCGCCCGGGCACCCATTCGATAAGCAAGTGTTGTATTTCCCAGTGTGGGGTAACCGATCACACTGCCAGCCGCTCCGGCAATTAGATTAGCCCAGCCATTATTTTTTAATTCAATATTCAGGTCAATCTCCTCCCCGGTGGATAATTCCAGAGCGGTTGTATTAAGCAAAAGTGAGATCAGACTCACCACAACACAGGCGAGAAGACTCCCGGTCTGACCCATGAGCACACTCCAGTTTACATGGGAAAAACCAGCCAAATCCCAAAAATGGAATAAAACTCCTCCCTGGGGCACGCCCTTCACCAACCATCCTGCTTGTGATGCCTGTGAGATCGATGTCCCATTAACACTCATAATTATATAAAAAATCGCGATCGTTGCAGCCAGCGTCACAGGCAGTACCAGGTAATGACTGATTTTTTTGACCAGGGCAAATAAAATGACCGCAAAAGCAGCACCGGTCACCCAATGTAACCAGATATCCTGCTGGAATAGCAATCCCAGGGTAAATAAGGTAATGATTTTCCCGGTCATGACCTTTAGTGCCCCCAGGATCAGCAGAATACCTGTGCCAGCAAGAAAGCCTCCGACAACTGGATAAGGGATATAACTAACCAGACTTCCTAGTTTGAATTTTCCCAGAAGCAGGCACACCAATCCTGTCGTCATACTGGTCAACATGATAGCTGCCAAAGCCGTATATAGCTGGGTTTCCGGGCTGGCGTTTGGCATGAATGTGATCATCTCAGCAATTACCACCGCCATGATCACGGATGGACTATCTTGCACACCCGACACCATGCCGGGCAGCGAACTACCCAAGGCAACCGTCAATGAATAGATGCTGCTGCCCAGAAATAATACAGTGATGCCTATCGGCAAGGATGAGTTAAGGTTTCCTGAAAATATCATCAGCGCGTAAGCAAGCGCAACCACAGCGTTTCTAACCCCAAAGACAAGGCCGACGGTCAGACTCGGCAGAATTATGTTCATTTGAAGTTTATTGCGAAGTGATAATGTCATGAAATTTTCCCTGTCCATAGAATTGTATTGAATTTTTCCGGATCAAATGAATTTACGCGCACCGGCGCCTGCCTGATCAGCTCGGCCTTATCAACTCGCTGGAATTTTGTCCCCTGCCCAACAATTATGATCCCCGGCTATTATAACGGTGATGTGAAAAATATCACCAACACCTGTTGGCGTGCAAAAGACCCATTTCAGGTCATGTTGTATGGGTCATAATAGAAAATCTAAGAAAGCCCTGGATAGCTCCAATAATTTATATAATGGATGATGGATCGGGAAATATCCATCAAACTATGCCTATAATGTACCCGCTTCATCGAGAGAAATGAACATTAAAAACCCATTGTCCATAGGGGAACTATGTATAAAGAGAAAGCCCATCATTTCTGATGAGCTTTAGCTGGGGAACCTGGATTCGAACCAAGATACTATCCTCCAGAGGGATATGTACTGCCGTTGTACGATTCCCCAAGACGGCGGTCATTTTACCATTGTTTTCTTTCTTTGTGGGCAATTTTCCCATGGCAATTACAGCAAAACATAATATTCAAGGTTACAAAGTTTATTTATTACGCGCAGTACGCCGGGTATTATCTTCCAAGTCCATTATGATAAGAAGGAATTTCCCAACTGCTTGCAATCCGATGAAATTCCATAAGCCCGGGATGATGGGTTGAAGGGTCCAAAAGGTCTGCTGTATATAATCAGTTAAACCCGGGAACACGATTAAACCGCGCACAAGTTGAAGGATTAATATCGTCAACGCGACTGCGGTTTGCCCCACATAATAGATCAAAGCGATCCAGCTAAAAATTTCTGCGAGGCGGGCAACCCGTAAAACAGAGTCCCGGTCAAAGTACACACCTGCAAAATATGTTTTTGATCCTTCTTTAGATTCGTTCATAGATACCTCCGGTTCAAAGTCAATTATAAATCATGGGCGCTGTTTGTTATAATTATGTCATTAATAATACAACCATCAGGGTGGGGATTTCGCCTCATTAGAACCACAGCTGCAGATCAACAAAAGAGGCAAAGCCACCCTGAAATCCAAATAGAAGGCAATCCATCCATGAGCAATGAAGAAACCAAACCCACAGACTTTATCCGTGATGCTGTTGCGGAAGATCTAAAAACCGGACGCTTCAAGTACGTTCGCACGCGTCTTCCTCCTGAACCGAATGGCTATTTACACATCGGCCATGTGAAGGCGTTCATGATCGACTATCTCATTGCAAAGGAAAATAATGGTGAGTTGATCCTGCGTTTCGATGATACCAACCCTGCGAAGGAAGAGACCGAGTTTGTGGAGGCCATAGAAGATGACGCGTGCTGGCTTGGTATTGAATGGGCCAGGGTGACCTACGCCTCTGATTATTTTGATGAACTTTATGAGTGGGCGAAAAAGCTTGTGCTGATGGGCAAAGCCTATGTGGATGACCAGACTCCTGAAGAAGTGAGTGCCAACCGTGGAACCCTGACCACACCCGGAAAAAATTCTCCATATCGCGACCGTGATGTGGAGGAAAACATGGATCTGCTTGAACGCATGAAGAACGGCGAATTCCCCGACGGCTCGCGGATCCTTCGAGCAAAAATTGACATGACGCATCCGAACATCAATATGCGCGACCCCGCCATGTATCGTATCGTCCACCAGCCGCATCACCGGACTGGTGAAAAATGGAAGATCTATCCCATGTACGATTGGACTCATGGACAGAACGATTCGATGGAAGGCATCACCCATTCGTTGTGTTCGCTTGAATATGAAAACCATCGGCCGCTGTATGAGTGGTTCCCAGATCAATTGGGGGTCTTCAAACCGCGGCAAATTGAATTTGCCCGCTTGAACATGAACTACACCGTTATGAGCAAACGCAAGCTGCGCCGGCTGGTGGAAGAAAAAGTGGTCAACGGTTGGGATGATCCGCGTATGCCCACCTTACGCGCCATGCGCCGTAGGGGATATACCGCCGAAGCCGTTCTCGATTTCATTCAACGCGTAGGGGTGGCAAAGAATTACAGCGTCAGTGATATCTCCCTGTTGGAAGCCTGCGTGCGCGACGATCTCAATAAAAAATCACTTCGTCGTATGGCAGTCATTAAACCGCTTAAAGTGGTCATTGATAATTATACCGATGACCTGACTGAAGAGATGGATGCGGTCAACAATCCCGAAGACCCATCGGCCGGGTCACGCAAGGTCCCATTCTCAAAGGTGATTTACATTGAGCAGGATGATTTCCGTGAGACGCCTCCGCCCAAGTATTATCGCCTGTTCCCCGGCAATGAAGTTCGCTTGCGTTATGCGTATTTCATCAAATGCACCCATGTGATCAAGGATGATGCGGGGAAAATTGTGGAAATTCATGCCACTTACGACCCAACCACCCGCGGCGGGGATGCGGCAGATGGACGCAAAGTCAAATCCACTATTCATTGGGTTTCTGCCGCGCATGCAAAAGAGATTGAGGTCCGCATGTACGACCGCCTCTTCACGAAAGAAGATCCTGAGGAAGGTGAGGAAGGATTCCTTTCATGCTTAAATCCCAACTCATTGGAGATCCTTACCGGATATGTGGAGCCATCCCTGGCCTCTCCCGTGATCGGTTCGCGCATCCAGTTCGAACGACTCGGCTACTTCTGCGCTGACTCGGACTCTACTCCAGGAAAACCAGTTTTCAATTTAACAGTTAATCTGAAAGATACATGGACAAAGATGGAAAAGAAGGTCAAATAATATTATTCATATGGATTCTTCAATCGGAGAAAAGTGAAATTAAAATTACGTCAAGTTACAATAATCGGTCTGGGCATCATTTATGCCTGTTCGGCGTGCGCTCCAAAAGCCACGTCAACCCCTGTGGACATTATGGGAACTGCAGCACAATTGGCAAAATCCATGCAGACACAGACTGTCGCAGCGTACTCGCCTACACCTCCGCCCCCAACCGAGACGCTAACTCCAATTTTTACAGACACCCCCATCCCCCCGCCCACCAGCAGTGATCCCCCCAAGCGGCCCCGAGTAACCGAGTTTACAGGCTGTTGGACGGGACCGGGACCCTCTTATACCTTGATCAGTAATATTGACCCCAAAAAGTATGTTGAGGTCATCGGCATTGGAGATGCACCCGGCTGGTACGTGATCCGCAATCCATATTTTCATAATCCTTGCTGGATTGAGATCGCTCACCTGAAAATCGACCCCAGAATGGATTTTTCGGTTTTTCCATCGATGACACCTGGCCCATAATTTAAGACTCCAAATTATGAATAACTTGAAATAAGTATAAAAATAATCCCGCGGATTGCGGGATTATTTTTATACTTATTTCCATGTGAATTTTAGCGGGGCAGACTGAGGTAAAGTGAAGGTGGTGGTCCCGGGATCAGGTTTTCCGCACAACCCGGCTATGCATTTACAGTTTGTGTCCATGGTGTTGCTTGTACAAGCGACCGAAGTAAATCCAATATTCCAAGTGCCCGAAAGTTTGGTTGGCAGGAAACCATAAAATGTACCTGTTTCATCAGTGCTAAAGTCATCACGCTGACTTCCCTGGGTGATGGTAAATCCAATTCCACTGATGGGCTTTCCGTTCACATCAAATACCGTGCCGGTTACGATCAAAACTTCCTTAGGGTCTATCACGGGCGGTCGAGTGCCAAAGCCTCCAGCCACAAAATCAACCCCAACCCAGCCAATGATCCCCTCTTCATTCACTACATTAAGCCATTCCCCGCCGGGAGCAGAACCAAGTACCTGCAGTTTGGTTCCCTGTGCCAGCACCCGGCTGACCTTAAAAAGCCTGCCTGGATTCACCCGCAAATTGACATTCTGTGCTTGAGTATGAACAATTCGCGACCCAAACGCTTCCATTGTGGAATTCGTTGGAATGACGATCGGCGTAAAAGTTATGGGAAAAGGTGTGGCCGCAACTTGCGTTGGAATAACCGGGATTGATGTCAGCGTTCCGGCAACAACGGTGCCGAGCATATCGGGTGTCGGTGCAGGTGTTCCAACAACCCCACAGCTGATTAAAAAAATAAACAGGATGGGAATGAAAAGGGAAACTCGGAAGGATGGATTATTCATTGGAACCTCGTTTTTTTTTATTGTAAGCGATTACAAATTTGATTCGTATGGTACAAATATACTTGACAACTCATCCTGGTTTAATGTACACTAATTCTGGAATTATTTTCACTGAAAGGAGCGCATTTCATATGTCTTTACGTCCTACCACCAGCCGAATTACATGTCTTCTCGAAATGCGCCTATTGACCGTATTCTAACAGAATCAACAACTTGTGATTTCAAACACGGCGCACCATGCGCCGTGTTTTTATTTCATCTTTTCAACATCCAACGGACCTTCATCATGAATCTGTCTCTCAAATCTTATTGGAATCTGCTCTCCGACCATATCCACCCGCAAAAGGGCCGATTTATCCTGCTGGCGGTTTTGATGTTAAGCAGCATCGGATTGCGAATTTTCACCCCGCAGATTATGCGGAAATTTATCGATTCTGCAATGGCTGGTGAAGCCCTGCGAACCCTAACTTTGACCGCGATTTCATTCATTAGTGTAGCCTTGATACAACAAGCCGTAGGCGTAAGCGTGGCTTATCTGGGCGAAAATGTCGCCTGGACTGCCACAAATGAGCTGCGGGCCGAATTGGCATGGCACGCGCTAAATCTCGATATGAGCTTCCATAACAACCATACCCCGGGCGAATTAATCGAGCGCATTGATGGGGACGTGACTGAATTGGCAACATTCTTCTCTCAATTTGCCCTGAACCTGATCGCGAATGGATTGCTGCTGATCGGCATTCTCGCCGCTTTATTCATTGAGAACTGGCAGGCTGGACTGATGTTTTCTGCCTATTCGGCTCTAACCATCATTATTCTAGGTCGTCTTAAGGACATAGCAGTGCCTCATCAAAAGGCGCGGCGAGAAGCCGAAGCGCAGTTATACGGCTTCATAGAAGAGCAGCTTGCCGGCACCGAGGATATTCGCTCCAGCGGCGCTGTGGATTTCTCCATACAGGAATTATTTCGCCACCAAAGCACCATCCTCCGCCACAACCGCAAGTCTCATTTCAAACGCTGGATCATCGAAAATGCCATGGGATTCGCGCTCACTATGGGCAACGTGCTCGCCATTGCAAGCGGATACTGGCTGTTCTCTGGCGGGCTGATCACCATCGGTACTGTATATCTTTTCGTACATTATATTAATCTTCTGGAAGAACCCTTCTGGGCTATGACACATGAGATCGAAAGCTTCCAAACCATTGGCGCGTGTGTTGAACGCTTGACTGAGTTTCGCAATTTCAAGGCGGATGTTGTAAATGGGAGTGGTGTTGAAATTTCCAGCCAGCCGCTAGCCTTGAAATTTGAAGATGTAAGTTTTTCGTACAATGGGAGTGATCCCGTCTTAAACACCCTTTCGTTCGATTTGGAACCCGGCTCCATACTTGGGCTTCTCGGTCGTACTGGCAGCGGCAAGACCACCCTCGGACGTTTGATTTTTCGGTTATATGACGTGAAAACTGGCAGAATCTGCATTAATGGTTTTGATTTGCGTGAAGCGTGTCTCGAACCTTTGCGGCGCAGCATCGCAATTGTCACACAGGATGTTCAACTTTTCCGCGCAAGTATCCGCGACAATCTAACCTTCTTTGATCGCTCAATTTCCGATGATCAGATCATCTCGACTTTACAGGAACTCGAACTTGGCGACTGGCTGAAAAGCCAGCCAAAAGGCTTGGATACTGAACTGGACACAGGCTCCCGATCCCTGTCTGCAGGTGAGGCGCAGTTATTGGCTTTTACACGTGTCTTTTTACGAAATCCCGGATTGGTGATCCTTGATGAAGCCTCATCGCGTCTTGACCCCGCCACCGAGCAAAAACTCGAGCGCGCGATTGACAAACTATTAAAAAACCGTACTGCGATCATCATTGCGCATCGGCTTGAGACCATTCAGCGTGCTGATCAGGTGATGATCCTCGACAAAGGCACGATCAGCGAATATGGTGGTCGCAGGCAGCTGGCGGCAGACCCTGCATCACACTTCCACAAACTGCTTCAAACTGGCATGGAAGAATTACTCGCCTAGCAACTGCCCGGCACAGGTACTACCTCAGTGCGTATCTTAAAAACGTTTATCCCCTATTTAACTGGCAAAGACTTCCTTGCCTGAAGAACAAACTGGAAATTATCATGGAAACAACTTTTACAAAAAAGACCCCCTCCCTGCCAGCATGGAAAGTAATCATTGAGATGATCCGCTTCCGCACAGGATTATGGCTTGTGGATCTTCTCAGTGTTGCCCTCATTCGCTTTTGCTGGCAGGTCGCGCCTGCACTTATCATAAAGGCCTTCTTTGACATGGTCACAGGCGAAGCCCAATTAACTTTTGGTATTTGGGCGATCATTGCATTTTTTGCAGCCACCTGGGTGGGGCGGGTCATCGCGAGCTATGGCTTTTATTATGCCGATGTACCCATTTTCGCAGACATGTCCACCCTGCTTCGCAGGAATTTACTTAAACACATTCTCCATCGTCCAGGTGCTTCGCCTCTGCCCGACTCTGCCGGTGAAGCCGTCAGTCGCTTCAAAACGGATGTAAATGAAATTCCGCTTTTTGTAATTTTGGTTAACGATGTCATGGTTGGCCTGATCATCATTGCGGTATCCATCGTTTTGATGACAAAAATTAACCCGTCGGTGACAGGCATGGCCCTAATTCCATTGATCATTGTAGGCGTGATCGCCAATCTTGCCGCAGCCCGCATTGGAAAATATCGGCGTGCATCACGTCAGGCTGGCGGAAAAGTAACTGGTTTTATTGGTGAATTCTTCGGTGCAGTACAGGCTGTGAAGGTGGCTACAGCCGAAAAGAACATCATCAGCCATTTCAACGGCCTTAACAACCGGCGTCGTATCCTGACTATCAGGGAAAAGTTGTTTGACGAAGTCCTCAGCTCGATCTACCGCAACACGTCCACACTCGGCACGGGCATAATTCTCGTCCTGATTGGACAATCGATGCGCTCAGGCAGTTTCACGCTGGGTGATTTTTCCCTTTTTGTATACCTGCTGCAAAGTATGGGCGATCTAACCACCTTTGGCGGCATGTTATGGGCCCGTTATAAACAACTCGATGTCTCCGTCCAGCGCATGTACCGCCTGATGGAAAATGCGCCATTGGCGGCACTCGTTGAGCTTGGAAGAGTGGATCTTGAGGGGCTTTTGCCCGTAGTAACCTACCCGGAGAAAAACGAATCAGACCGGTTAAATGACCTGTCTGTATCCAATTTAACATACCACTACCCTGATTCAACGAACGGCATTGATGATATTAATTTGAGAGTCAAACGCGGGTCCCTGACAGTCATCACAGGACGGATCGGCTCCGGAAAGACAACACTACTGCGGACCTTACTCGGCTTGCTCCCATCTGAATCGGGTACCACCTATTGGAACGGCATCCCGCTTACATCCCCCGGAGACTACCTCATTCCACCGCGCTGCTCCTACACTGCCCAGGTTCCGCGCCTCTTTAGCAACACTCTCCGAAATAACATCCTGCTCGGTTTAAACCGCCCGGACGAAGAAATTTATGCAGCAACAAAAATGGCTGTCATGGCACGTGACCTGGAACAAATGGACGGCAAGCTCGAAACGATGGTCGGAGCCCGTGGTGTAAAACTCTCAGGCGGACAAGTCCAACGGTCTGCAGCGGCTCGCATGTTTGTCCGTAACGCTGAACTTATAGTCTTTGATGACCTCTCGAGCGCGCTGGACGTGGAAACTGAAGCTCAGCTCTGGGATCAGATTTTCGAAACAGGGAACACGACCTGCCTGGTTGTCTCACACCGTCGTCCGCTCCTGCGGCGGGCAGACCACGTCATTGTCCTCAAGAACGGACGTATTGAATCCGAAGGCACGTTGGAAGAATTGCTCGAAACGAGCGCTGAAATGCGCGAACTTTGGAAGCTGGAAGGGAAAAATATTCCTTCCTCCTGAACAAAGGCAAATTTTAAAAATATCCGGGTGGATGGAATGTCATCCCCCGTGTCTGGCAGACATCATCCCGTTTTTCTTTAGCAAGGGTCGAAGGCTTTTAATCGAGGATAATTAAATGGACATTATCACTGGTAGGATTTTAAAAAATGAAAACTGGCCTGATGGCAGGATCATAGGATTGGCGAAAATCGTGGCATCGCAGCTTGCTGAACAAGGAGCAAACCGCGAAGCAATTCTTTCAGCGTTGGATGAGATCCGGCAGAACCCTGGGAAATTCCTGGCTGATAAATTAAAAGCCGACCTGGCACGCGAATGCATCCGCATCACAATAAAAGATGAGCCTTCCAAAGATGAATTGCTCGACAGCCCGCTTCCTTTCCCAATTTGGGGAAGTGAACTGATCGACCCCGAAGCAGTCCGGCAGATGGAAAATGCAATGCGTCTGCCGATCACGGTGGCTGGCGCATTGATGCCCGATGCTCACGTCGGATATGGACTTCCTATCGGCGGCGTGCTCGCGACAGAGAATGCTGTTATCCCTTATGCTGTCGGTGTTGATATTGCCTGTCGCATGCGTCTCTCGCTGTACGAAGTCTCACCGTATCTGCTGGGTCAAAAACAGGGGGTATTTGAAGATGTGCTTTGGAAACAGACAGCATTTGGTATAGGCGCTAAATGGACAGGCAGCAGGAAGGCACAGCATCCAGTCCTGGATGATGATGCCTGGCATGCCACCCGCCAATTGAAAGTATTAAAAGACACGGCAATGAACCAATTGGGAACCAGCGGCACCGGGAATCATTTTGTTGAATTTGGCTCCTTTGATCTGAAGGAACCCATGTTTGATCTCGAACCCGGAATGTACCTTGCCCTGCTATCCCACAGCGGCTCACGCGGAGTCGGTGCAAAGATCGCAGATCGCTTTAGCAAACTGGCGATGGAAAAACACCCCGGCCTTGATAAGCGTGTCCGTCACCTGGCCTGGCTCCCGCTTGATTCAGAAGACGGCCAGGAATATTGGCTGTCAATGGAACTCGCAGGCAGGTTCGCCTCTGCAAATCATCATATCATTCACC
Source organism: uncultured Anaerolinea sp. (assembly GCA_964385315.1). Taxonomy (GTDB): domain Bacteria; phylum Chloroflexota; class Anaerolineae; order Anaerolineales; family Villigracilaceae; genus Villigracilis. The sequence continues at coordinate 2,825 of CAYLOW010000082.1, read as the reverse complement.
ACCGGATCGCAACGTCTATTGGATTGAAGGAGGCTGCGGCGATTGAAAACCACCACAATTTCGCATGGCATGAAACGCTTCCCGACGGTAGGCATGTCATTGTCCACCGCAAGGGTGCCACCCCGGCCGGCAGGGATGTACTGGGGATCATTCCAGGATCTATGGGAGATGCGGGATATCTGGTGCGCGGCAAGGGCGTTGCATCCTCGCTTGAGTCAGCCTCACACGGGGCAGGCAGGTTATTAAGTCGAAAGGCAGCGTTGGAAAAAGTCAGCAAACCTGCAAGGGATGAATACCTTAAGCGGAATGGAGTCACTCTACTCGGTGGTGGACTGGATGAATCTCCCCAGGCTTATAAACCGATCGAGGAGATCATCAAAGCACAGGCGGAGCTCGTGACCATCCTGGGCAGGTTCACACCTCGCATTGTCCGCATGGCGGATGAGCCCGGGGAAAGTTAAATTTTTCCCGGGCATTAACGTCATCAGACTCTATTTAATAATATAATGCACCTGAAGTCGGTTCCCTTTTAAAAAATTGCATTCTCAACTATTGGCTGCTTTTATAAAGTTGTTTGATTTCTAAATACGGGATCATAAACAGACTCAAGAACAGGAAATCTTAAGATGGGTAAATCGCACGAGAAAAAATTCCAAAGCAAACTACTGCTCTTTTCAAAGGAAACCAATAAAGAGCGTCGGAATGAAATTGAGGCTGAATTATGGCTCAACTACGGCGCGGAACGGGTGGTGTTTGTCCTGGACATGGCGGGGTTCTCCCTACTCACACGCAAATACGGCATCATTCATTACTTATCAATGGTGCGCCGGATGCAGTTGACGACGGAGCCGATTATCAAAACCTATGGTGGGACCCTGGTTAAATATGAAGCGGATAATTGTTTTGCGACATTCCCGAATACACTTTCAGCCATCAATGCCGCAATTGCCATGCAGCTTGCATTCGAAGCCTCGAACCTGCTAACCTCTGACGATTTTGACGTTCATATTTCCTGCGGAATTGATCAGGGAAATATTCTGCTGATCGGGCATGAAGATTGTTTTGGCGATCCTGTTAATCGCGCCTGTAAATTGGGCGAAGATGTCGCGGCTGCGGGCGAAATCCTTGTTACAAAAAACGCGATTGGGGACCTTACATCCGACCTGGATTTCAAGCTGCGCGAATTCAATGTATCCATTTCAGGTTTAAATATCGACGCATATGCGGTCGAGTATCGCAAAGCGTAAGCATTTACTGCACCTTTCGCGTCTAAAACAAGAAGGTCACGTTTTTGGCGTGACCTTCTGGTTTTAGATTTTCTGCAGGATCTCTATCGAGTTTTGGATCCTCTGCAGGCATTTCTCCCTGCCGATGATCTCCATGCTCTCGAACAGCGGTGGACTGACTTTCTGTCCTGTAATTGCTACACGCATAATCCCAAACACTTGATTGACATTCAATCCACTTTCTTCGACATATGCCCGCAGCGGAGGTTCACAACTTTCATGATTGATCATTGATCGCTCACCAAGGATTTGATACACCCTTTGAGCGATTTGCATTGATTGTTTCGCATCCAGATCTTTGGCTATCAATTCCTCGGGCTGTGGAGTTACCACGTCCTTGAAAAAGAATCCGCCGAATGCAATACAGTCATCCAGCGTCACCAGTCTCTCGCGGATAATCGGTATGATCTTCAAAAGGATATCGTCGTTTACACTCAATCCCTCACGGATAAAATATGGCTTGATGCGGGCGGCCAGATCTTCAGTCGCCAGGAGACGAATATGCGTCGCGTTAAAATGATCCAGTTTCTGGAAATTGATCGCTGCGGGAGATGGGGTTAAGGAGTCAATCGTAAAACGGTCGACCATTTCGTCTACCGTCATCACGTCATCCTCGGCAACGCCCCACCCCATCAATGCCACCCAATTATTCACGCCTTCCGGAGTGAATCCCAGGTCACTCATATCTTTAATAAAAACAGAATGCCCGTCCTTCATCGCAAGGCTTGTGTCCCGTTTGCTCAACTTGCCTTTGCCACTGGGCTTAAGAAAAACGGAAAGATGAACCCACGTCGGTTCCTGCCAGCCAAAGGCACGGACAATGTTCACGTGAAGTGGGAACGTGCCCAGCCACTCCGATCCACGGAGCACATGTGTTATGTTCATTTCATGGTCGTCAACAACAACAGCCAGGTGATAGGTGGGTAAACCGTCTGTCTTCAATAAAACATAATCGTTTAATTGTTTATTTTCCGTAATGATATCCCCGCGCAGGTGATCATGTGCGGTCGTTGTGCCTTCCCTTGGCATCTTGAAACGAATGATGTAATTTTCGCCACCCGCTATCCGGCGGGCGGCTTCATCAGGATCAAGATCGCGGCAGGTTCCATCGTAATGCGGATTTTCCTTGCGCTTCATTTGCTCCTGCCGTGTTTTCTCCAGCCTGTCGGGTGTACAAAAACATGGATACGCATACCCACCGTTTACCAGAGTTGCTGCGTATGCTTGATATATCTCACGGCGGTCTGTTTGTCGATATGGCCCATAGGATCCGCCCACGTCAGGGCCTTCATCATAGCTTAATTTCAACCAGCGTAAGCCATCCATTATTTCCTGTTCCGCGCCTGGCACGGTCCGGGAAACATCAGTATCTTCAATTCGCAGAATGAATTGGCCGCCGGTTTTCTTAGCTAACAAATAATTATAGAGCGCAACACGCGCTGTGGCGAGATGCATGTGCCCCGTTGGAGAAGGCGCAACACGTGTTCGGGCGGGTTTATTTATCAAAATGAACTCTCCTAATAAAATTGTAAAAATATT
>CAYLOW010000081.1:0-16020 GCA_964385315.1 uncultured Anaerolinea sp. | reverse complement strand
AATCTTCCTTCGGCATGAACTCATGCAGAAGCCCCACCTTCACCCCTTTCAATCCAACCGTTTTCTCCAAATGACTTGCCGTCGAACGCGAGCCGCGCGGCCTTGACAATTTTTCAACCAGCCATTGATGTGACCTGTCAGGTGACATATCCAACGCGATAATGGCTTTGCCCTGTGCCTCGATCTCATTGCGGATGGAAGCTGAAGCCGCGTACACCAAACTGCCCTGCACCCCTTCCTTCGTAACAATGAATTCACCCTGCTGACGAAAATCCCCAAACGACAGGACTACAGATTTAAGCGGCTGGCCATTGAATCGTTCGCGAAAATGCGGACTCCATACCACATCAAATCCGCAATTGGATGGCTTCAACGGGTTAACTTTCGCCCCAGCTTGATCCAGCCATTTGACCCACGCGCCGTCTGAACCGAGCTTTGCCCAGCTCCCCCCCCCAAGCGCAAGAACCACTGCATCCGCATTGACGAATTTCTCGCCTTCGGACGTATCAAACTTTAGTGATTTATCTGAATTCCAACCCATCCATTTATGACCCGGATGAAATTTGACTCCCGCATTATTCAGGCGTTTCAACCACACCCGCAACAACGGGCTGGACTTCATTTCAACAGGAAACACACGCCCCGATGAGCCGACAAAAGTCTCGATTCCAAGCCCTAGCGCCCATTCGCGTAATTCATCCGGGCCAAATGATCTTAGCAAAGGTTCAACTCTGTCTCGACGATCTCCATAACGGGAAACAAATAGCTCGAACGGCTCCGAGTGTGTCAGGTTTAATCCACCCCTGCCTGCCATTAAAAACTTACGTCCCAAAGAGGGCATGGAATCATAAACGTCTACCTTCAGCCCGTGCTGGATTAAAACTTCCGCAGATATAAGTCCTGCGGGGCCTCCGCCGATCACTATCACCGAATAAGTCATGGGATGATTATGCCACAAAATATACAGGTCACGCTTGAAGCGTGACCTGTAAGATGATTATTTCAATACCGCCTGCATTGACCATGGGCCTGTCCATGTGACCGTGACGGGAATCACCTTGCCGCGTAGATCTTCCTCCGCCTCAACAAAGATAATTTTATTGGTGGGAGTGCGTCCCTTCCAGCGGTTTTTGACCTTTTCTTCAAACAATACATCCACCGTTTGCCCCAAATATTTCTGGTTGATCTCAGCCACCAAATTTTCCTGCAATTCTTCCAGCAAACGGAAACGGCGCATTTTCTCTTCGTCGCTGATGTTATCATCCATTCTGCGGGTGGCAACGGTCCCCTCTCTTAAGGAGTATCGAGCCAGATGCGCGACATCCAGTTTCAGATCATCAAGGACGCGGTAGGTTTCCATGAATTCCTCTTCAGTCTCACCGGGGAAACCCACAATGATGTCAGTCGCAATCGAACAATCTGGAATTCGCTCGCGAATCTTTGCCACAATGTCACGATAGTCCTGCTGGGTGTATCCACGCTTCATATCTGCCAGTACCTTGTCGTCACCTGCCTGAATCGGTAGTTCGATGTGCGGCATGATACGGGGAAGTTCAGCCATGGCCTCGATTAAGTCATCGCCAAAATAATTGGGATGCGAAGTTAAAAAGCGGATACGCTCAATACCTTCGACTTCATGAAGAAGGCGCAGCAACGCCGCGAGGTTCGGGCCATCGGGGATATCCTTGCCATAACGATCAACAATTTGCCCAAGCAATGTAATTTCCTTCACACCCTGCCGCGCAAGCGAGCGGACTTCTGAGACAATATCTCCGACGGGACGTGAGCGTTCGCCACCGCGTTTGGAGGGAATGATACAGAACGTACAGGCATGGGAACAACCGTACACGATCGGCACATGTGCGCTGACTAGTTTGCCCTGTTCGGCAACCGGAAGGATCAATTCATCGTCCATCAACAGGAATCGGCGTGCCGTTTCGGCGTTTTCGAGCGAGTGCACCTCACCCTGGGTGAGATACGAGATTAAGGGGCCAGGATCAGAAGGCGGCGAAAAGACATCCACAAACGGAAGTTTCTCGCGCAATTTTTCTGCGCCGCGCACACCGACCATGCACCCCATCAAGTTAATGACGAGTTTCGGGTTTTTCTTTTTCAGTGGCGTCAGTGAAGTCACGCGTCCATAGGCTTTATCTTCAGCAGACTGGCGAACAACACAGGTGTTCAAAACAATTACGTCCGCATCTTCCGGTTTTTCAGTAAGAGTGTAACCAAGATGTTCAAGCGAAGAACCGACCCGCTGTGAATCGGCTACATTCATTTGACATCCTTCGGTCCAAATGTGGTATTTCTTTTCCATAGTCTGCAAATTATACCAAGTCAGTCAGGATTCAATACTCCTTATTCCCGTTTATAAAACAATCTGGCGCCCTGCAAATTTTCAAAGACACTTCCCTCTTTAAAGTTCACGGTGCTTTATACCAGCGTCATCCCAAGTAATCGGAATGCATAGTTCCGCTCTGATAAAAAAGGATAACCAACACCACCCATTAGGTATTCATGTTACATCGATCACGGCAGTATAATATCGATACGGAGGCAAAAATGACCGTCAAACATTCAAACGAAGTCGAAACAAAAAATGTCGCTGCTGGAAAAGACACAACCATTCAAGTATTGATCTCATCACAGGAAGGACCAAATTTTGCCCTGAGAAAATTCTCCATACTCCCGGGCGGCGGGATGCCGCTTCATACCAACACCGTGGAACATGAGCAATACGTCCTATGTGGAAATGCAAAGATTGGAATCGGCGATAATTTGTATGAAGTAAAAGCCGGCGATGTCGTTTTTATCCCCGCTGGTGAAGTTCATTTTTACGAAAACATCGGTGTGGAACCGTTCGAGTTTTTGTGTATCATCCCAAACAAGGAAGATAAGATCACAATCGTGAATGATGTGAGTTGTTAATGATAACTTTTCGCTGATAACCCGTCAAACCAACGGCATTTTTGCCGCCATCCCTGCGCTGCGTGGGTACTTGGGCGGCGTGGCAGCAACTTTATCCACCAGCACCAGGTAGCGGTCATCAGCAACACCCGGCAGATTAACTGGGATTAACTTCTTTAATTTTCCACCTAATAATTTCATCGATCCTTCAGCGGACTGCGCTTCGGCGGGTCCGCTTTCGCCTTTTTGAGCAAGGACTGACCCGCCAACTTTAACCAGTGGCAGCAGGTATTCGCTTAACACATTAAGATTCGCGACGGCCCGCGCCACAGCCCAATCATATGCTTCTCGGTATCCTGCTTTTTGACCAAGGTCCTCGGCACGCGAGTGAATCACAGTTACATTCTCCATCCCAAGTACATCCACGATATGCTGACAGAATTTTGCCTTCTTGCCGACTGATTCAACCAGCGTCAACTGCATGGCAGGGTAAATAATTTTCAGGGGAATGCCCGGGAACCCGGCACCCGTACCCACATCCACGAGACGAAGCGGCGGGTTAGATTTCCACGCCTGCACACAAGAAAAGGAATCCAAAAAATGCTTGATACGGATGGATTCCACATCCCGAATGGCGGTCAGGTTAAATTTTTGATTCCAATCAAGCAATTCACGCTCATAAGTAACAAGCGCCATAATTTGTCTTCCCGTCAGGTGGATATTGAAAAGAGAGAGCGCTTCGCGGGCTAAATTTTCCATGGGGTGATTATAGCAAAAAAGAGAGAGCCTGCTGACATGCAGACTCTCTCTTTACCATTCGCTAAAACCTGACACCTGTTTACTTCACACCCTTCTCCACTGGCACTTCCTGCGGTTGTACTTTCCTTTTACTGCCACGCATCTTTCGGAAGATGGCGCGCAAACCAATGAACACCAGGTATATGGGAACAAAGATGAATATCAGGACAGGCAGGATGTAGATCACAAACCTGATGAGGAAATTTACAAAGCCTTTCAGGAAGTTGATCAGATCCTGCACTGCTTCAAGCGCCACACCCTGGGGCTCCCATTTTCCGATCACGATAGGCTGGATGGTTTCCTCGGCAACAATGCGAACGCTTATCGCGGAAAGCGCTGCGGCTTCGTCATAATACTTAATCTGTCCCTTGACCAGCTCAATCTGCTCGCGGTAATAAACAAGCTGATTGAAGATACTGACAACGTCTTCAGTCGCAGTGGCTTGTTCAAGGATTTTCTCCAACTGCGCTTCAGCGGCTTCGTAATTCTTCAGGCGCGATTGCAAGTCCACGTACTCGGCGGTCACATCCTGACCTGAACGGTTTTCATTTTGAACATCAACCACATTTTTTTTGATCTGCTCCAGCGCCTTGTCCAGCTGTTCAGCAGGTACACGGATTACGATCTGCGCTTCCGGCACTTCAACATTGTCGCTGGTATAACTCTGATACAAGTTGGATGAAACAACAAAGCCTCCCATTTGCTGGGCCATGACTTGGATGGTTTTCATTCGTTCCTTAACATTGGAAACTACAATTACAAGGTCGGCATTTTGAATGACGATCCGGTCAACACTGGTGGCAGTGACGCCCGTCGTGCTGGTTGACCCGTTTGATACAACAGATTGGTCATTAGCGGCTACCGGTGCTGCAGCAGGCGCGGCTTCAAAGGAGTCCGCTTGTGGGGCAGCGCCGCCAAAAGCCGGCGACTGAATCGACTTATTTGCGGAACTGGCACACGCAGTCAGAATCAATAGTGCAATAAGAATGACGCTTAAGGACAAAATCTTTTTCATGGAATACTCCTTTTACCTGTTGTGATTTCTCTGTCAACAGGACGTATAACACAGGGAAATAGTTCCGTCCCCTATTTATCCCGATGTGCTACCACCCTTCTGCAATGCGCGCCGCATGCTTTTCAGGTAATCCCGCCGCACGAATGCCCTCTTGTACTTTGGGGATGTCATAAATAACACGGCGCGGTGTCCACGTGAGGTCTTCAGTATCGTAAATGGCATACGCAGCACGGGGGTCACGGTCTCGCGGCTGTCCGACCGAACCCGGGTTCAGGATCAATTTCGGAGACATCGAAATTGCCGCATCCGGTTTGGTCTGGTCAAGAATCACACGATCATTTTTGTCATTCAGCACAAACATGCACTGAATATGGGAATGTCCGACCAAGCACCAGGGTGTATCAAAACAATCAAAATTTAAACGTGCTGTGAGGGCATTCAGAATATATTCCCACAACGGGTCACGCGGGCTGCCGTGCGCTAATGTGGCATCTCCGCGCACCTTTACATTTGCCGAAAGCGAACGCATAAAATCCATATTATCTGCAGTAATGACTTTTGAGTGATAGGCCAGCGAACGGCGGGCCTCGCCGTTGAAAGCTTCAAGCGGCATCTTGCCGATTGCCGCCATATCATGGTTTCCAAGAATACATGTGAGATTTGGAATATCGCGGATTTCCTCGACCGTTGCATTCGGATCAGGGCCATAGCCAACGAGGTCGCCCAGACACCAGGTTTGGTCCACCTGACCGGCATCTTTCAATACTTCTTTGAGTGCGATGTAATTTGAATGGATATCCGAGATTACCAAAACGCGCATAGCTACCTCAACAACCTTGATATATGTTCGACAATCCTTTCTGCCACGTCCATTTTACTCATAAGCGGCAAAAGCTCACTCGTTCCATTTGCAAATAAAAATATGACGCGGTTCGTGTCCACAGCAAAGCCTGCATCGGGGGCTGAAATGTCATTCGCCACGATCAAATCAAGTTTTTTGGATTTTAATTTCTCGGCGGCATTTTCAAACAGGGATTGGCTTTCCGCTGCAAAGCCGACTACCACTTGAAATAGACCCGGCTGTTGGCTTGATACTGCTCCGAGGATATCTGCCGTCGCAACAAGTTCGATCTGCGGTATGCCGTCACGTTTTTTCATTTTATCCCTGGCAACAGTCTTCGGTGTAAAATCCGCCACCGCTGCAGCCATGATCAACACATCAGCTGGTTCCGCCAGAACCGAATCGAGCATGTCCCGCGCACTATTCACGTTGATCACGCGCGCACCCACAGGCGGAGTTAAAGCCGTCGGAGCAGTGATCAGGCAGACATCCGCGCCATTATCGAGTGCGGCTTGGGCAACGGCATAACCCTGTTTTCCGGAAGAATGATTGGTAATCACCCGCACTGGGTCTATCGATTCCTGAGTCCCGCCTGCCGTAATGATGATTTTTTTGCCGGCAAGATTCCCGTTTTTTCCAAGCACAACACGCAGCTGGCCGAAAATTTCAGCAGGTTCCACCATTCGTCCTGTGCCAGTCAGACCCGAAGCGAGGTGACCTTCGGCAGGGCCAACGATAACTGCACCGCGTTTTTTGAGAATTTCAAGGTTTTTCTGTGTGACAGCATTCGAGAACATACCGCCATCCATGGCAGGCGCAATTACCAAAGGACATTGGGCTGCCAATGCCGTTACTGTCAGCAAATTATCAGCAATGCCGTGTGCAAGTTTTGCCATCGTGTCGGCAGTACAGGGGGCGATGAGCAGTAAATCTGCTGTTTTTCCAAAATATACATGCAGCACATGGGCTTCATTGCCCCATAAATCCTGGTCGGTGTAGGCACGGCGGCCTGTGACCGATTGAAATGTAAGGGGTGTAATAAATTTTTGCCCCGCGCCGGTCAAGATCACATCCACCTTTGCGCCTGCCTGCGCCAGCTTCGATGCCAGGTCAGCGGCTTTATAACCCGCTATAGACCCCGTCACACCGAGTAAAATATGTCTATCAGAAAAAATGGCCATTGATTGATTATACTTCCAAGAATGAAGGGCAAACGATGGAAATTTCCGGGTTTAAGGTTACCCTTTCCCATACACCCGTTATTTGCTTTTTAAGAAAACCACCGCTGTTTAATGCAGTTCTGAGCCCTTTCAGTGCTATAATCCGTTAATAATCAAGTTACCGAGTCCCTGATTTACAAATCCGCTGACTCACTTATATCAGCAGTCCGCGCTGTTTTTATTTGAGCATTCGCTCATTTTCCCAACATTGATAGACTTCTGAAGAAAAGGAATATTTTTGAACTTCGAACAATTTAATCTCGATTCGCGTCTAATGGTGGGAATTAAAAAGGCCGGCTATGACACTGCCACGCCCATTCAGGAAGCGGCAATTCCCGCGGCTCTTCGTGGACGCGACATTATCGGCACTGCCCAAACCGGCACAGGAAAGACTGCCGCATTCGTACTCCCAATTTTACACAGGCTCCTTGAAGGTCCACGCAATGTTACACGAGTGCTGATCGTCACACCCACGCGCGAGCTGGCTGAGCAAATTCACGATGTCGTGAAGGCGCTTTCCGCTGGGACCCGACTACGCAGTGCTACCATTTATGGCGGGGTTGGACCCGCCCCCCAAGTCAAGGCACTGCGTGACGGTGCGGAAATCCTCATCGTTTGCCCCGGTCGTTTTCTGGACCTCGTCAACCAAGGTCACGCACACCTGGGAAAGATCGAAACCCTCGTCCTGGATGAAGCCGACCGTATGTTTGATATGGGCTTTCTGCCCGATGTGAAGCGTATTATCAAGGCTTTACCAACACAGCGGCAGACAATGCTGTTCTCGGCTACTTTCCCATCGGAAGTGGAACTGCTCGCATCGAGTTCACTTCGAAATCCACAAAAGATCACCATGGGCCTTAGCCGTCCCGCGTATACAGTGTCTCACGCGCTGTATCCCGTGCCAGCGCACCTGAAATCCCAATTATTGATCGAATTGCTCAAACGTACTGATACCAATTCTGTGTTGATTTTTGCGCGCACGAAATATCGCGCACAAAAAGTAGCGCAACAAATTGAGCGTGCCGGACACAAGGTCACAAGCCTGCATGGCGACCGTTCGCAGGGACAACGCCAATCTGCACTCAAGGGCTTCAAGGATGGTACGCATCAGATCATGGTCGCGACCGATATTGCCGCGCGTGGTTTGGATGTCGAAAGTATTTCGCACGTCATCAACTATGATATGCCAGATACTGCCGATGCATACATTCATCGAATTGGCAGAACCGGCCGGGCCCAGCGCACCGGTGATGCGTTTACATTGGTCACGCAGGAAGATAACGATATGATCCGGATTCTCGAACGTATTATGGGTGGATCGATCAAACGGGAGGTTTTGGAAGGCTTTGACTACACGGCAGCCGCCCCACCCAAGCCTGCTGGAGGAACCCGAGGCAGAGGCGCCCCGCGAGAAGACTCACGCCGCCCGCCCCGCCCCGCCCCAACTCCAAAGAGTTATGGAAGAAACCGGCTCGCGCCGCGAAAAACCAGGTAATCAACCATCAGTGTGATCTCCGTAAACAAACCCCGCCTCATTAAGGCGGGGTTTTGTTAAGAATTTTCTTCTCGGAAGAAATCGTAACCGGGTTGAGACACAATTTATACTTCTCTCGTAGAATCTTTTTCCCATGCAAACTCAAGGAACCGGGGTGGGAATTTGAGAAAATTCAAATTAATAAATGGAGAATTATTTACCTTGTTTCTTCTTTCGACTTATAAGATTTTCCCTCAGGTATAATAACTTTCATGCGGAAGGGACTTTTACTCTATAATCCGGCGGCGGGACGTTTCCCCGTGAGACGATTCGTACATGGGATCACTCACCCGCTAACGGCTGCGGGCTGGAGCATGGAAATTGCAGAGACTTTGAGCGGAACGCACGCCACGCAAACTGCTCACCAGGCTGCTGCTGAAAAATATGACGCAGTCTTTGCCATTGGCGGCGACGGAACGGTGGGACAAGTCGCCAGCGGGCTATTAAATTCAGAAACGGCTCTGGCGGTGCTGCCTGCAGGCACAACCAATGTTTGGGCGTTGGAACAGGGACAAAAGCCTTTTAGTTGGACGCACTGGTGGGCTTTGCGAGAAAATGCCGCTCTGCTGGCAAATGTTAAACCGCAATGGGTGGATGTGGGTATGTGCAACGACCAGCCGTTTTTGTTATGGGCAGGCATTGGTCTGGATGCACAAGCCATTCACAAAATGGAACCCCGCCACCGTTTCTTCAAGCACATCTCGGTCCCGCATTTTTTTGCAACAACAGTCTGGCAGGCAACATTTTGGCACGGACTTGACTTGCGGGTGTGGGCAAATGATAAATTGGTGGAGGGTCATTATCTGATTGCGGTGGCAACCAATATCCGGCATTATGCAGGTGGTATGTCGCTTCTTTCGCCAAACGCCATTCTCGATGATAATGAAATGGATATGTGGCTTCTCAACGGTGACAGTCTTGCAGACACATTGCGCCATTTCTTCGATCTCGTTGCAGGGCGACACCTCACATCCGACCTCGCACGCTGTTTACCATTTCAACATGCGCGGGTAGAATCAGATGCATCCTTTTCCGTTCAAGTTGACGGTGATCCCGCGCTCGGTGGTCATCACGCAGACATTACAATCAAACATCGCGGATTAAAAATTCTCATGCCAAACGACGCTTTATACTTATTAAGAAACAAGAAATAGACAAATGAACATAAAACCATACCTTAACCGCTCGGTAGCCTTTGGCGCAATTGGATTTGCGGTCGGTTTTATCATCATCACGCTGATCGTTATCGGTGTTACATCTCCCCGCCTCTCGCCTGACGTTGGTTTTGCACCCGCCGACCTGACCGTGATTCCAGCCCCGACCCACACCCCCAATGTGACGGCTGTACCAACCATTGACCCCAGCCTGATCACACCCACGCCTGCCCCGGACACAATTAGCATCGGCGGCTATGTTCAGATCAGCGGCACCGAAGGCGAGGGATTACGCATCCGTTCTACACCTGGTCTGAATGGCGACACCGTCTTTTTTGGCGGAGAATCGGAAGTTTTTATTGTGCGTGACGGCTCTCAAGAGGCAGACGGATATACCTGGTGGTATCTGGTTGCACCATATGACGAAGCCCGCGCCGGCTGGGCTGCCGCAGATTTTCTTGCGGTTGTACCTTCACCATAAATTAGCCTGTAGAGCAGGAGATTGAACCTGCAAATTCAACAACAGCAACTCAATGATCTGTTGAATTCCAGATTTAGGAGAAATCAATGTCCGATAAACCGACAAGCGTAAATGCCAATAAAAGCAAAAAAGAATTCACAGTCACCTGGGGCGATGGACACACAAGCGTATATTCCTTCGGGTTATTACGCGCAGCATGTCCCTGTGCATCCTGTCGCGGCGGACATGAGAACATGAAATCGGAACCAGACGCAGAAGTGTTCACCCGTCAGATGGAAGACTCTCCTTCAACGCGCCTGGTAAACGTGGTTGCTGTTGGTTCCTATGCGTTGACCATTGTTTGGGAAGACGGTCACGATTATGGAATTTACAACTGGCATTTTCTGCGCGCCCTATGTCCATGTAATGACTGTCGCAGGGAAAGTGCACAGAGACAAGGGACTCAATAGACAGGGAGTTTTTGTCTGAACATAAAAATGGAGACTGTTTTTTTGACAGTCTCCATTTTTTTACATCTTTCTCTGTTTACAAGACTTAAAGCCGGTTAGGGCGAAGGTGTGCGCGTTAGAGTTGCAACTGGCAGTCTGGTTGCCGGAGTGATGGTGACTGTTGCAGAGTTACCTGCTTTTACGGTGGGTGTTGCAGTACCTGTCTTTATTGTGGGCGTCGCTGTTCCGCTCTTTTTGGTTTTGGTCGCTGTTCCAGGCTTGGAGGTATTTGTGGGCGTCACCATTGTCTTTAGGTGTTTTTCTGCTTCCGCACGCATGTCAGCGATCATCACATTTTCATCCAGGGCGAGAAGGTCCTGCCAGTCCTTAATCGCGCCCTTTATCTCACCACGTTTTTCCATGCTGAGTGCGTGCCAATAAAGAGCCAGAGCGGTTTCTTGATCCGTATCTGCCAGGGATTTGAGCACCTCTGCCTTTACAAATGCGCTGCCAAATTTTTCCTGACTATAATATGCGCGCGCAAGTCCAAGATTGATCTCAAAGGATGTGTCATCTATGCTCGATGCTTTTTCAAGATCGCTCACAGCCAGGTCAATATTATCCAATTCAAGGTTGGCAAGCCCCCTGTAAACGTAATACTTCCTCATCCCATTGGGGTTGAGCGCCTCTGCCTTGTCGAAATTATCGACCGCGGTTTTATAATCCTTCAACTGATAATAAGCCTGTCCCAACAGGGCAAATGCGCGGTCATTTTCACTTGCGTAAATAACATAGATATTCAAATATTCAAGTGCGCGTTCGTATTGCCCGTTCTCAATATACAATGTCCCCAGCATTTTATAAACCAGCGGATCCGTAGCATCCAGCGCATAAGCCTTCTCAGCGGATGCCAGTGCATTCTTTTTATCTTCGAGCGCCAGGTAGGCATCAGCATATGCCATATATACCATTGGGGAATCAGGCATGAGTTTATCTGCCTGGTTGAGGTCAACAATGGCGGCCTTTGGATCGTTGTGATAAAGATAATAACGCGCGCGTTCAACATAGATTTCGCCAAACGCCGGGTCAAGCTTTATGGCTTCATCAAACAGGTATTCAACATTCAAATTTGAGTCTTCCAATAAACGGGCACGCGCGAGGCCGAGATAGGCTGTACCGAATTTTGGGTCAATTTCCAGCGCAATGTTATAGGATTTCAATGCGTTTTTTGAATCACCTTTAAACCGATAGGCTTCGCCGATCAAATAATGAACATCCGCAGCTTTAGGTTCAAGTCCTGCAATTAACTCCATGCTGGTGATGTACGAATCCCAATCGCCATTTTCATAAGCCATTTTTGCGGCGCGGTACTGATCAATCGATTGCGCCGCCCGCGGTGTATTCACATAAACAGCAGTGGGCGTATAGGTCTGGGGTAGCAGCATCCACAACGGCGTAGGACCAACAAAGGGTTTGGTCGGAGCCGCTGTTGCACCGAATACAGTGGGTGTGGTCGTAAAAGTTGGTGAAGGTCCCGGCGTGAATGACTCGGTGGGGATGATGTTTACCTGGCGCGGAAGCACAAAGCCAAATATCACTGCCGAAAATAAAACCGCACCGACCAGGACCACACCCGCTAACCGCGTGACAGGGCTCTTTACGATCGCCTTAAACCCTTTCTCCTTGGGCTTTTCACTAGCCAACAGGAGTTTTTCCTCCCACGCTCGCGGACGATTCATTGGGAATGGCTGGACGCTTTCATCAGGCGACAAAGCTCCAAGCAGGACCAATCCCCGTTTTGCCGTATTGTTTTCAGGGTCAAGCTTATACGCAGTTTGCAGGCAGTAAATCCGCTCTTTGGTATTATCCACAGCGGCACTCAACCAAACCCAATAGGTTACATTATTTTGATCCGTCTTAAGCAAACGCGTGAACAATTCCCGGGCACGCGGTTTATCCCCGCGTCTCAGGGCGTCCAGAGCATCCTGAAACATCGTCTGGGACGCTGCTTCATTGGGCATATCTTCAGTCATAATAAGATTCTAATCCATTTCATGGAATTCTTCGACCTGATATACATAGACTTGCAATTTTGTATTGCGCCACAAATTTGGCTTCGCACCCATCTTGGCGCACAAATGGTCAAGGAAATCATCAGGGTCGGGGATCTTTTCCCAAACCTGCGGCAGGAATGTTGCGCGGCGGAAATCACTTTTGAGTATGACCCCATCTACATGTGGATGAAGTTTGGCAGGCAGGTCCTCGCTGGAGGAATACTCAAGCGACTGGGGCTTACTTAAACGCGATACCTCAAGCTTGATCCTGCTCAATTCAGTTTGATCTACGGGACGGAATCGAGGATCCTCCAACGCGGCCGCAACGGCATGTTCGCGCACATCCTCGGCCAGCGGCTGGTAAGCCTCCAATGCTCCGATGCATCCGCGCAACTCACCATCAATGGTGAGAGTCACAAAGGAAGCCCCCTGCTCACGCAAACGTGGCGTCAGGGATGTTGCATCCAAAGGCGGCAGCTTCTTTCCTCGCACAGCGCTTTCCATAGTCTCGCGAGCAAGACACAAAAGTATCTGCTTCTCCCTATCGGTCAATTGATCTATCATAACGTTACCTCCCGAAAATCAGGTTCCTTATATAAAAAGACGGATGGACTTAATAAAAAGGGAAGTACTTCCTTTCTCTGTTTTCCCTTGTGCACATTCGTATCGATGGGCCTCTTGATACTATTCCAGCTGGGATAAACTCCAATATACGCGATCGTGATAAATCAACGGCTGCCCATGGCCTGTGGTCTGTGCCGAGAGTACCTCTGCAATGAATAAAGTACTATTTACTGCGTCAAAAGTTTCCACCACGCGGCAATCGAGCCAACCCAGCCCGCCGGCGATCAAAGGTGAACCCGTGACCAGGGTTTGGGTTTCCAAGCCGGCAAAACGATCTTCCACACCGGGTATTTTCCCCGCAAACAGGTCTGCGATTTTTGATTGCTGAGCCGCAAGCATGGTCAGCCCAAATGCGCGGGATTTGGATATCAATTCATGTGTACGAGCAGATTTTTGTAAAGAGATCGTGATCATGGCGGGATCAAGCGCGATCGATGTAAAAGAGTTCACCGTTGCGCCGTGTTTACTGCCCCCATGGACTGCCGTTACAACGGTTACACCGGCAGACCAGGAGCGCATAGCGGCACGCAATTTTTCAGATTCAAGGGTTGGTTTCATATAATTTCATGATAATGGTCAGGTAGGGCAAAGTCAAGACAATATTCACCCATCTCAACAGTTATATTTAGGGGACCCTGAACCCTTAATTCCCTTTCATAAACGCGTGCTATACTCGCGGTATGTCCAAGCTTATTAGGATTATTCTAATTGGGCTGGCGGGACTCATCCTGCTTGCCGTTTTGATCTACCAAATCCCATACATAAAATCCGTTGTGTCGTGGCGTGTTGAAAAATTCATGATTTATGCCAGGAACGTGGTTGACCCTGCGGGTCCCGTGCCAACAGCACTGCCTGTCACACCTCAGCCTGCCACACCTACCCTCATGGCAACGGCCACATCATCTGCGCCCATGGTCGATCTCACCCCATCCTCCACGCCTCCGCCAACCTTCGTCCCATTGCCTGCGCAGGCATCCATCACATCCCCGCCATTTGTGCAGCAAACACCCAATAACTGTGGCCCTGCAGTTCTCTCGATGGCTTTACACATTTACGGCTGGGAGGGTAGTCAAAGCGATATTGCAAATATTATCAAACCAGTTTTGCAGGATCGGAATGTCAATCCTGAAGAGTTACGCTACTATGTCCGCACACAGGCAGGCTGGCTTAATATGGAATATCGAGTTGGTGGAAATATTCAAACTCTGAAACGATTAATTGCAGCCAACTACCCTGTCATCGTGGAAAGTGTCACATCGCTTGACCCGAATGACGCGCTCGGCCCTACCGATGACTTGTGGGCGGCGCATTATCTTTTACTCACAGGCTACGACGATGGCGCACAAGCCTTCACAATTCAAGATTCCTATCATGGCGCAAACCTGACAATGCCCTACGTGCAATTGGAAAAGGAATGGAAGCCATTCAATAATTTATACCTTGTGATCTATTTTCCACAATTTGAAGAAGAGATGAAAAACCTCCTGGGTACAGACTGGGACCCAAATCTGAATCGGCAAATGGCATTGGATGCTTCCCAAACCGATACTGTCAAAAACCCGACTGACACCTTTGCCTGGTTCAACCTCGGCAGCAATCTCGTCTACTTTGACCGTTATGAAGAAGCCGCGCTCGCCTACGACAAAGCACGGGAGATCGGTTTACCTTTGCGAATGTTCCGCTATCAATTTGGTCCCTTCCTTGCCTACTTCCATTCCAACCGCAATGAGGACCTGCTTGTCTTAACTGATTACGCCAGGGGCATCACAGAAATGTCCGAAGAAACCTGGTTGTGGTATGGATTTGGTCTGTACCGCAAAGGCGATTACAACGGCGCGCTCAAAGCCTGGCAAAAGGCGGATAAAGTGAATCCCAATTTCTATGAAGACCAGGCGAAAAAGGCAATGCAGCTGGTTCAATAAGTATATAAGTGGAGCACACCAGGAAAACCGGGAGTGCCCTCGAAATGACAAACTGACCTATATGAAAAATATCACCTCGCTTCTATTTATCTTTTTCCTTGCAGGTTGCCAGGGAGCAGCCGCACCTCCCGCGCTGACAGCCACACAAGCTTCAGTTGCTGAGCCAACAATCACGCCGACGCAGATTCAACCCTCGGCTGAGCTGGAAATTACATCCACGCCTGAGACAAAAAAAATCTCACCCAAAGACGGCATGACCCAACTTTTTGTCCCTGCGGGATTGTTCAAGATGGGTGGAATGGATATCCTAATGGAGAACGATGAACTCCCCGCGCATGATGTCACTCTCGATGCTTTCTGGGTGGACCAGGTGGAAGTAACCAATGGCATGTATGCACTGTGTGTACAAGCCGGAATTTGCCGCCCCCCGGCAAAGGTTAGCTCGGATAATCGGAGTGAATATTTCGGCAACCCTGAATTTCAGGATTATCCTGTGCTCCAAATCACCTGGTACGACGCCAATGCCTATTGCCAATGGGCTGGGCGCAGACTTCCCACCGAGGCGGAATGGGAGCGCGCCGCACGCGGCTCCGACATGCGAAATTACCCCTGGGGCAATGAACCGCCCAATGAGCAAAACTCAAATGCCAATAATATCGTCGGAGATGTCACCCGGGTGGGAACGTACGCCGGGGGTGCGAGTCCTTTCGGAGCACTGGATATGGCTGGCAATGTGTGGGAATGGGTCGCAGATTATTACAAAGCCAAATATTACGAAGAATCCCAAACTGTGAATCCAACAGGCCCGGAAGACGGGGGAATGAATCACCTGCGTGTCATTCGCGGCGGGTCTTTTCAGGATAGCCTTTTCGACCTGCGAACATCAAACCGCGGCTATGAAGTGGGTCCGGACCCCTCCAAGCCTCAAAACAACAGCGCATATTACGGGCGTAGTTCGGTCAAGATCGGTTTCAGATGCGCAAGCGTTAATTAACTTTACTCATTAACAACCCTATGGTATTATCGCAAAACAATTCAATAG
>CAYLOW010000080.1:0-16074 GCA_964385315.1 uncultured Anaerolinea sp. | reverse complement strand
ACGCCACGGTCCAGACAATTACCGATCAAGTGACATCGCAGATCGATTGTACTAGGTGCGCAAACTGCTGCAAACAAAGCAGGCCCGTCCTGGATCAAGATGATATTTCAAAGTTCGCACTTGGTCTCAAAGTTGGCGTACCTGAATTTCAAGAACGATACTTAAGCCAGGACGAGGAGAATAAAACGAAATACATCTTCAACGAACTGCCTTGTCCTTTTCTAAAGAATGATCAATGCTCCCATTACGATTGTCGCCCAAAGGATTGTCGATCATATCCCCATTTGCACAAAAAAGGTTTTACATCCAGGCTATTGGGATGTATTGCAAATTATGAAATCTGTCCAATCGTATTCAATGTATACGAGCAGCTAAAGATCGAACTATGGCAAAACAATCGGGGGTACGAGGATAATGTGGATTGGGAATGAACAGTTTTTCAATTAGCCCGCGTGGAAACTCAGAACATTTGTTGAAAACGAGATGAATTCGAAGAATATTTTGGACACCCAATAAAATGACTACTTGGACGAAAGAAACAGACAAAATATTTCTTGAACTATGGGGGCACAGCAGTCCAGCTGAAATTGCCGCAGCCGTAAACGAATGGCACAGCGATAATAATCGGGCGAAAGAGCATCGCTTTACACAAATGACCACTGCTCGCGGAGTAATATTTCATGCGCTCAAACACGGATTGATATCGTCTGAGCAAGTGAATGCGTTTGACAAACAACAAAGAAGCGATCGTGCGGTGCGCGGACGTATTTCCGACCAAGCGCGCCAGACCGTGATCTTGAGAGATGGCAACAAATGCCTGCTGTGCGGCAGCAAAGATAATTTGACGGTTGGTCATATCATCCCAATCAGCCGTGATGGCAATAGCGATATTGAGAATTTACAAACACTCTGTTTTTCATGCAATAAGAGCGTAAAGACCTCAAGCGTTGATTTCCGAAAACCTCATGTAAAGGAAAGGTGTAATCACTGCGGCAGAGAGCACTACAGGAATGTTGAATAGCGATCATCAGAATACGAATCCAGCGCAGGTTGGTGGATGTGATTTTGGAGATTTTAGATTTGTGTTACCTCATTAATAAGATCATTCGCCCTGTGCTGGCTGCTTCGCCCATCCGCCCGTATTTGTCAAGTAAAACATCCAAATATTCAGACTCAATATCATCTATCCTCATCCAAAATGATAACTATACGACCCATCCCCAATGGCCTGTAAAGATGGCACCATCTGGAACAACACCGCATACTCCGATCTTGGGCGAATGGAAACGATCAGTTTCTTTTCAAAATCAAAAACAATGTCTTTGAGCAGCATCTTACACAGTACCTTACGCTCATCCAGCGTCGCAATGCCCCAGGCTTCACGCAGCCCAAGCAAAGTCACGGCAGCCTGGCGCACCTCATGCGGAGTGATCTGCTCGATCGCCTCTAATTGCATTTGAAGCGCTTCAATATCCCGCCAGAATGAATGTACATCGCTTTCATAAAGTCCGCGATTATAAGATTCTCGCATGCGGCGAATTTCCCCTTTGATGCGCGCCTTCTCCTTTTGCGGATCGGGACCTTCCGTTGGAGTTTTGAGAGCGTCCTGCAGTGATACTTGCCAGTTATCGGGCAGGACAATGCTTTCCATCAATAATCCGATTTGCTCCTCAACCAGATCGGCACGCACACTCGAAGTGGAAAACGAACAATCAACTCCCAAGAAGCGGGAGGCATCGCGGTAATATCTTCCATACCTGGCGCTTTGAGCGCGCAAATTCCGTTTGCAGCAATTACAGATGATGATACTGCTAAGAATATAGACATGCCGGGTATTCTGATGAGTATTTTTCGTGTGTCGCCTTTTGGAACGAACTTTTAGACATTGCGCAAACAGCTCTTCGCTGATAATGGGCTGGTGCATGCCTTTTATAAGTTGACCCTTTCCGCTCTTCTTTTTTTCCGCCTTTGCCCTTGGTTTGATAATAAGGAACAAATGTTGTTGTTGGCAACTCCGGTGTTTGCACATGTCCTTTCTCACAATGAGGGCAATCTTTTTCAGATTTTGGTTTTAGGATGTGCGATTTGGCAGGTTTTGATGATGACATTCTCTTGACGAGCGACTTCAACAATGCTTTCAGGCGCGGAAATTCCAAAAGAAGTATTAACACGATCAGGACCAATATACATGAAGACTGTTTATTGAAGAGAGGGGATGTCTTTGTCTGGGGTGTATAGTAAAAATACATCCTACTAATCTTTTCCCTCCCTTTCAGTTACCAACTTCTGATTATGACTGTACCGAGACTTTGAAAACCGATATTAAACCGCAAGCCCCGCTGATTTCTCAGCGGGGCTTGCGGTTTTGTACTTTTTTTACAACAGTATATTCTAAGGATATACTGTGCCTATATTGAGGTGCCCCCACGTGTGTCGAAACGGACGAGGTGTGCATCAACGTCTGAATTGGATATTTATATTTGATTGTAACATTTGCATGATCGATTTCAATCCGTTCAACGAAATAGGACACCAGGACTCTTGCCGATGCAATGTCGTTGCTTTGGGTTGCTTGAATGATCTGATCTCTCCAATAGGTTAGGACTAACGCGAGGGCTTCGGGAGTGATATCCAGCGTGAGCGTTTCACGTTGCGATTCGATGTCTCTAATTTCCTGCTTTGTGTTCATGCGCTCAAGTTCTTTTTCCCTCAGCCGCTTTGTAGCAGACTCGTTCACGCCAAAGGACTCAATCAGTTCCAACAGATTCGAGATTGCCCGCTCTGCATATGAAAGGTCATTTCGCTTTTGTTTGATCTTTGCGTCAATGGTTTCAGTATCCACATATTGCTTTTTTGTCTCAGCAAGCAGAGCGTCAAAATAAGATGGCGTTAGGATACGATTTAAAACATTGTCCAGGATGATTGCATTTATTTTCTTTGCACTCATTCTCTTGGCTTCGCATAACTTCAAGCCTTTTGATCGTTCACGTTTTCCACAGAAATAATATTCCCAAGGAGTTCTATTATGATTCCTTCGGTAACATGTATTGTGATAGACCAATGCCGCGCCGCAAAATGAGCAATATGCCAAGCCTGAAAGAAGCGAGGGATAAGCGATACGCCTGGGATTTCGTAAACCTGTGCGCGGATCCAGTTTTTGAATTTCTTGCACGGTTTCCCAAGTGGCAAGATCAATGGCAGCTTCGTGATGATTCTCTACTTCGAGCTCTCCCCATTTACCAATACCCAGATATGATTTGTTTCCAAAGAAAGTTGGCAGGCAAGTGACTGATTTATATAATTTCCCTTCGGTTGCCCGCATGATGTCATTGTAGGATTTTCCTTCGGCGCGCATCTTCCATGCAAGTTTTACCAGGTCGAATACTTCAGGGTCCGGTATCCAGCGTGAGACAGTGCGTGGTGTGTTGTCACGTTTTTTGCCGATGATTTCAGTTAGGGCAAGATATCCACGTGCGGGCGTGCCTGTCATATAGCCTTGTTTTATTAATTCCTGGATTGACCTTTTTACAGCAAGTGAATTTTGCCGCCTGTATTCAGCATTGGCGGTGTCTATCAGCTTTTCGATCACGCCGCCGAATTGACCTTCGGGGATCGCGTCTGTGAGCGAATGGATCATAATGCCGCGCCGCCTCACAGTTGATTTATAAAAATCTGCATCATCCACATCACGCGAAAAGCGCGCGAGGTTCCAGACGATAATCCCGGCTGGTCGATTTTCTTCTTCCTTCGTGAGATCGATCATCAGCAGGAATTGATCTCGGCTTTCCACGCTTCCACCAGATTTGCCAATATCCGCAAATATTCGCGCAAGGTGCAGGTCATTGTCTTTGCAAAATTCTTTGATCTGACTCTCTTGTTGCGGCACCGACTTTTCTTGACTTGCGCCGCCGCTATCGCGCAAGTAGGCCCAGACAGTTGACCCAGGTGGCAGGGTTGTTGGTGGAGTTGTGTAAGTCATTGATAAACCTTCCTTTTATTTTTCATTGGGTATGATCTTTCCATCACGAATGACAAGCAGACCATTGGCCAGCATCCCGCGTACGGACACGACCAGAGCGCGGGCAATGTGAGGCTTCGCGTCATTCTGGGCCGCTTCGAGACAGGGGTGATGATTACCACTGATTTCTTCAAGTTTGAGATGTGATGTTTTTGCCATTGGTCTACCTGCCTTATATGTGAGGATTGCTTTATTTTCTTTTTGTGTCTATGTCTTGGATCGGACGACATAATCGGGGTATTTCACGGGTGGGCGTCGGATTTTTGGAGAATTCCCATTTGTTGTGGTTTACGGATATTTTCGAACTCAGTTCCAAAAACCTCAACGTCCACCCGCAGTCAGCTTATTTTTTATTGCCTTTCACTTGCAGCTTCAGAATAGCCTTTGCTTAAAACTAAGCCGAAGTGTTTGCAAATGTCTGCGATGATCTGTTGCTGTTGGTCTCTAGTCTTCGGGTCAGACCCGCCGTTATCGCGAAGATACGCGATCACATCTATGGGCGACAAGATTTGACTGTCAACTAATTCGGGGACTTTCTCTGTCAATGAATGAACTGTCAGTCCTTTTAGCTGCAAGACATATAGGTAAAAAAAATGAGTGGGATTACGGGAAAATCGGGAAAAATTCCACAGAAGTAACCCGAGCGGGCGCGTATCCTTAGAGCTCGTCAGTAACATGTTAACCATCTCTGAAAATTGAACCCGCTCCTTTGATTTTCCACATACGGTTTCAGAGTAGACTTTACTTAAAACCAGGCCATGTTGTTTACAATAGTTTGTGATGATCCACTGTTGTTGGTCTCTATTATTTATTTGGTCAGGTCTGCCGCTATCGCGCACGTATGCGACAACCATAGAGCCAGGTGGAAGGGTTGCGGGTGGGGGGACAAAAGATTTTTTATTCATGTTTTTTTCCTTTTTGTATAAGTCCATCTTTGGTTTCAAGAAAATTTGATTCGATCACCTACCGTTTCTCATTGACGAAGGCAGAGATTGGTGGGTCACGCGCGGATTGTTGCCTTGCGCGAATGTCCATGAATTGATCACCGCTGATTTCCTCAAGTTTGATTTGTGGTGATGTTCTTACCATTGGTCTACCTGCTTTCTGCGTGGGACAGCTCTTTGACCGTCTCTTGAATTAAGGCGTGCAAATCGCCGCCACTCAGGTAATAGTCAGTTATGTCCTTATCACCTTCGCGTAATGCAGGAATGTGTAACCGTTGTGCGTCATGGAGCCAGGATAGTTTTGCCGCGCCATCATCACCGGCTTTATCCATGTCGTGAGCAAGAATAAAACTTGTTGGGCGCAGTAAATAGATTCCCCATGTCGCAAGGTTTATATCTGTTGTCGCGCTTGCCAATGTGATGACGCTTGCAATGTCGCGGACTTCTTGCAATAACAAACGCGCGTCAAGCTCACCCTCGCAAAATATCGCAGGCTGATCGGGCGCAAGAGTATCGGCAAGGTAAAGAGCCTGCTTGCCGCCGCGCGCATGTTTATATTTTTGCCCATCGCGCGGATGTGATGGACGCATCTTCAAATACCAAACTGTTGAGCCAATAATGCCTGGTATCAAAATGCCCTCGAAGAAGTAAAGCGGGCGGTCGTCATCTCCAGGTGTTCCCCATATTTCCGGCTTGTCTGTGAAATCTTTGGGAATGTAACCAATATGAGCAGCACATATTGTTGTTTCTTTCAATCCGCGCATAAGAAGCCAGGCTAAAGCATCTTCGCCGCGCTTGTCCCAAAGCGCAACCTCAGCCCGTTCGATCAGCTCCCAGGCACGCACCTGCCATTTTGGACCCGGTGGCGTGTCTGGCTGTGGTACGGGTGGTTCTTGGCGCGGGCGATTCGGATCTGGTTTTATATTTAGGGCTTGCAGTGCATCGGCATAAGACAATTCGTGTTTTTCCATCATCCATTTGACTGCGCCGCCTTGCTTGCCACAAGACCAGCACTTCCAAAAGGGTGGGCGAGTGTGATCGCCATTTGTCACGGTCAAGGATGGTTTTTTATCGCCGCGTTTGTGCCCAAACGGGCAGTGAAATAAAAGCCAGCGGCCTGATTTTTTGCCTTGTCCCAGGTCATTTTCGATCAAAGCGACCAAATCCATGTCAGAATTTGCGTTCATTTTCTTGCCTCAGAAGTACCAAAATAGGTACGATTTGAATATAAAACTCGACTCTCTTCTTGTCACAGTATGGCAGTCTGACAGTATGTTTACTTTTGAATGCGGGGTATACAAAAACACGAAATTCAGAACATACTGTCATACTGTCAGACTCTCGAAAACTTGTTCTATGGAAGTTTTGTGGTTAGTTTCCATTTGTTTTCGGGTGTCTTTTGACCGTGTGTGTCCACGACTTGCCGGTCTTTTTCAAGCAACTTATGTGCGGTGTAAAAGCAGTCTCTCTTGAAACCTTCTTTTGCAGCCATTGATTCAAGTTCCTTTGGTTGCATTGGCTTTCCTTCTGTTTCTAAAGTGTCAATAATCCACTCCGCGCATAATTCAACTTTTGTTGGTTCCTTGTATGGCATCGGTGCATCTCTATAGAAAATCTTCGGATTGCCGTTTGCGTCACTTAGAACTTCATAACCGATAGGCTTTGGTTTCCTGCCATAGTTGGATTTGATTACCGCCATGATTCGCGGTCCGTTCGGATCTGGTTCGGCTTCCGTTTGTACCAGCCAGACTCCTATGACAGAGCGAGCCATATTTATTAAATGTCCACTGCCTCGAATATCATCCTGCGTGACCTCTCCCTTGCCCGTAAACATGGCGGGCGGCTTGCGTGTGTGCGCTACCAGAATGAGTGCCAGGTCGAAATTGTAGGCAATCTGATTGAAGAAATTAAGCAGGTCCCTTACATCTTCAACTTTGTCCTGGCCTCCTGCACTTGCGTTGCCAAATGAATCAATGACCACAAGCGCGGGTGAGGGATCGATCGCATTAATGCGTTCAATCAATTCATCACGAAAAGTGGGATTTGAAAAATCAATAAAACCATCCTTTTCAAGGTCCACACTCCAAAGGTATAACTTTGTTGTATCCATGCCCCAGGCTAAGGCGCGGGATTTGATCCCAGCTGCGAAACCTTCACAATCGACATACAGAACGGGCAACTCTGGGTTGTGAATTGGTGCGCCGTCTGGGAATGTCGTGTCGTGAATTTGCATACGGCAAATGTCTAGCGCGAGCATGGATTTACTAACTCCACCTTCTCCACCAACTACAGTCATTTTTCCGTTTGGTATTCGATAGTCCCAGTACCAGGACACATCCTTGATCTTTTCTTGAAATTCAGCGAAGGGTGGGTAAGTCGGGGTTTGTACCTTGGCGGAAAGGATCCGTTTTAGATGTGCCTCATCTGCAATTGCCTTGAGTGCGTCTATCTCTTTGCCTGGGGCGGCATTTTCTAATGCCTGCCAATATCGGTTATATGGTTCTGTAAAAAGCAGGGGATCTATTTCAAACATCTCGCCATTTACGCGACGTGCCAAAAGTTGAATCATCATTCTTTTGGTGAGCATTTTCCCGCTTGCCTTTTCAAGCGACTTTTTAGCGCGAAGTTCATCCTCGATCATTTTCAAGGTATTCCGCTCAAACTTTCGGCGTAGTTCAGCAGGTAAAGAATTTAGCCATTGGGCTAAATGTTCTTGTCCTTCGGCAGATGTGGGTATATAATCTTTTTGTTTGTTGTCAGGGAAGTTTTTCCCTTCTGGTGCCTCCGTTTGCGCGGGGGCATTCTGTTTGTCAGGGGTGGTTGAATTTGTTGTCATGGTTTATCCTTTTTTGTTTGATGAATTTTCGGTTGAGGTTTCGGGAGCAGGGTTGAATATGGTGAGTCCTGGGGTGGCTTGAATCTTAGGCAGCGAGGCTTGTATGAATTTGCAGTAAAGGTCAAATGAACCACTAATGACCAGCCGATTTTTGCCGTGTGTGATTGCCAGGTAAATAATTGGGTCGTTTAGCATTTTGGTTTCTCCAAACAAAAAAGTCGTACACTCTTGCGCAGTGTACGACTTTTACTTGTGTATTGGCGGGAATTCCCGCTTTAATAACGGGAATTCCCGTTATTCATTTTGTTGTTTTAATGCCTGCTCCTTTTTAAGGCATTCTTCAATGTTGGGTGGATAAATATCAAGGAATTCTGCATCTCCTGCTTTTAGTATTTTACGCAGGGTCTTTTCGTCATGTGGCCAGTCAGGATAATTATTTTGGATAGTTAGAATAACTTCTTTCCACTGGTGTTTCTGTTCACGCAACGGCTTGATAACAGAATAAACATCCTTCCTTCTGTTGAAATATTCCTTGTCCGGAGGCAAGCCAAAAGGGATTTCAGGATTGCGTAGTTCCTTGTCTGTGATTAGTTTATTTTTTTCATGGGCTATTTTGTCAGTGTGTCTTTGAATAATCTTCATTGACAGAGCGATGGCTCCAAAAATTAAAGAAAATAATGCCATCATTAATCCTGCGATTTCATTCCCATGTTGGATTAACCAAATGCCCACAACTGTTGGGCCAAAAATAAATAATATTGCTATTACTCCGGTTATCCTTGATTGTAATGACATAGAAAACGCGCCTCCAATGATTTGACACGGAGCGCGGCTTATGCTATCTTTTGAGTACATTCGTTGACCGCATTCCCGTGTCGGTCTAAGTTGAAGCCCTGCTGAAACAGGGCTTCTTGATTCTGAATCTGCGGTAATTATAGCGGATGTGATTTGCTTTTTCCCTGTTATTAACCCCCCATCGAAGTTATACTTAACGAACGAAGCCCCGCGGCGTCAACCACGAGGCTTCTTGTTGAACTACGCGATTTCGGCGCATAGCATTAGGGAAATAATAGCATAAATCCTACCGCCTGCGCAAATTGATGCGTGGGCGTTTTTTATTATTTTTAGTGACGAGAATCACTTGGCAAAGGCAATACGCTGCCAATGCAGAGATAGTGAACAGGAATTAGTGGTCAGTAACTGACCATTGACAACCGGCAGGAGAAAACCAATGACCGCTAAAAAGAAAGCTGTTGTAAAGTCAAAGAACACGCAGCCGAAAAAAATCGCCGCCGCGCGATCCAGTTTTCCCATCGTGGGCATTGGCGCATCGGCGGGTGGACTCGAGGCGTTGGAACTATTTCTTGCCAATGTCCCCAAAGACAGCGGCATGGCCTTTGTCATCATCCAGCACCTGGACCCGACGCATAAGGGCATTCTGGTGGAACTGCTCCAGCGTGGAACATCCATGCGTGTTTTTCAAGTCAAAGATCGGATGCGCGTCAAACCGGACTGCGTTTATATCATCCCACCCAACAAAGATATGTCCATCCTGCACGGTGTCCTACACCTGCTCGATCCACTCGCGCCACGCGGACTGCGCCTGCCGATTGATTTCTTCTTCCGCTCGCTGGCGGAAGACCAGCAGGAACACAGCGTCGGCGTAATCCTTTCGGGCATGGGCTCGGATGGGATGCTCGGCGCGCGCGCCATCAAGGAAAAAGCGGGCGTGGTCTTTGCGCAGGAACTGACCTCTGCCAAGTTCGACAGTATGCCGCGCAGCGCCATTGACGCGGGTCTTGCCGACGTGATCGCCGCGGCGGAAGCTTTGCCCGAGAAGATCAGCGATTACCTTCAGCATATTCCGCTGATTGCCAAACAGGTTGACCCATCCGTATCCCAGAGCGCACTGGAAAAAGTGGTCATCCTGCTGCGTGCGCAAACGGGACATGATTTCTCGCTGTACAAAAACACCACCATCTATCGCCGCATCGAGCGGCGCATGGGACTGCACCAGATCGATAAGATCGCCAACTATGTACGCTACCTGCGCGAAAATCCACAAGAAGTGGAACTGCTCTTCCACGAGTTGTTGATTGGCGTGACGAATTTTTTTCGCGACCCGCAAGCCTGGGAGCAGTTGAAGAGCGAAGTCCTGCCCGCGCTGCTGGATGGGATTGATTCGGGACAGATGCTGCGTGCGTGGGTGCCTGCCTGTTCCACCGGCGAGGAGGCGTATTCGCTAGCGATGCTCTTCAAGGAAGCGCTGGATGAATTCGCGCCCGCGAAAAATATCGCCCTGCAGGTCTTTGCCACCGACCTGGATACATACGCCATCGAGAAGGCGCGCGCGGGCGTCTTTCCCGCCAATATCGCCGCGGATGTTTCCGCGCAGCGGCTGGAACGATTCTTCACCAAGGCGGATGGCGGCTACCGCGTGACGAAACCCATCCGCGAGATGGTTATCTTCGCGCCGCAGAATATCATCATGGATCCGCCCTTTACCAAACTTAATTTTGTGAGCTGTCGCAACCTGCTCATCTATTTCACGCCGGAACTGCAAAAGAAAATTTTGCCGCTCTTTCACTACAGTCTGAACCCGGGCGGCTATTTATTTTTGGGAAACTCGGAAACCGTTGGCAGCTTTACCCGGTTGTTCGCGCCGCTGGATGGAAAATCGCGCCTGTACCGACGGCTGGATGCGCCCTTGACGGCGGAGATGGTTGAGTTCCCATCTGCCTTTGTCCCCGCCAAGTCGGATGTGACGCCCAAACCGCAAAAGCCAATCGGCGACCTGCAAACGTTGGCAGATCAACTCCTCTTGCAAAAGTATTCCCCGGTCGCGGCGCTGACCAACTCCAAAGGTGACATCCTCTACATCAGCGGGCGCACGGGCAAATATCTCGAACTGGCGGCGGGTAGAGCCAACTGGAATATCTTCGTCATGGCACGTGAAGAGATTCGCTATGAATTAACGGCGGCTTTCCAAAAAGCGGTGCGGACAAAAGAAGCGGTCACGCTCAAGAATCTGTCCGTTGGCACGAACGGCGGCAAGCAGATCGTGAATGTCACCGTCGAGCCTGTGCGCGCGCCGAGCCAAATGGAAGGCATGGTGATGATCGTCTTCACCGACGTCGTCGCGATGCCCAAAACAAAAACATCCGGCAAGCCGCATAAGTCAACGGTGCGTACGGCGGAACTGGAAGAGCAACTCGAATACGCCCAACAGGAAATTCAAAGCCTCCATGAAGAAATGCAGACCTCGCAGGAGGAGCTCAAATCCACCAACGAGGAGATGCAATCCACCAACGAGGAATTACAGTCTACCAATGAAGAGTTGACCACCTCAAAAGAGGAACTGCAATCCATGAACGAGGAAATGCACACGGTCAATCAAGAACAGCAAGCACGGCTGGATGAATTTTCGCGCACGAACAACGATATGAAGAACCTACTCGACAGTACCGATATCGCCACTCTGTTCTTGGATAACGACCTGCGCGTGCGGCACTTCACCGCACGGACGGGCAAACTGACCCAGTTGATTTCCGCCGATGTGGGACGACCCATCACCGATATCGCATCCGCCCTGCTGTATCCCAAACTGGCGAATGACGCGCATGAAGCCCTGCGCACGCTGATCAAAGTGGAGCGGCAGATTCCCCTCCCCGATGGAGACTGGTTCGCGGTGCGCGTCCTGCCGTATCGCACGTATGAAAATATGATTGACGGCGTGGTGATCACGTTTATGGATAT
Source organism: uncultured Anaerolinea sp. (assembly GCA_964385315.1). Lineage (GTDB taxonomy): Bacteria > Chloroflexota > Anaerolineae > Anaerolineales > Villigracilaceae > Villigracilis. The sequence continues at coordinate 4,520 of CAYLOW010000080.1, read as the reverse complement.
TACCGTCATGAAGAAGTTGGAAGCGGAGTTGAGGTTGAAGAGCGATGAGCAGTGAGCGGTGTTCATGTCACACCCGTACTTGCACCGCGCTGCGGATGCAGTGCAGGTGTGACATGACAACAAGGAGCAAGCCATGAACAAGAAAACCAGCGCCTCACCAGAAACAGGGTTACGCAAGCAGGCAGAAGCGAGGTTGAGCAAGCAGAAAGATAAGACCTTGCCCCTTAAAAAATTGGATACCCTGCGCCTTGTCCATGAATTGCAAGTGCACCAGATCGAATTGGAGATGCAGAACGAAGAACTGATGCAGGCGCGCGACGAGGCGGAGATGCTTCTGGGTCAATATACTGACCTGTATGACTTCGCGCCAGTGGGTTATTTTACGCTAACAAATGATGGCGCGATTATGCAAGCCAACCTGACCGGCGTGAGTCTGTTGGGAATGGAGCGTGGCAAACTCATCAAGCGGCGCTTTGGGCTACTAATATCTCCCAAGTCGCGCCCTGACTTCAATGCTTTTCTTGAAAGAGTATTTGCAAGCGACGAAAAAGAAACCTGCGAAGTCGAATTGCTGAAGGACAAAACCGCAACGCTTTGGGCGCGTGTCGATGCGATCAGGGAGAAGAACGGTGAAACTTGCCTCGCCGCCGTGAGCGACATCAGTGCGCGCAAACTGGGGGAAGCGGCGCTGCGCGAGAGCGAAGAGAAATTCCGTATTTTGAACACGCTGGCACCAGCGGGAATTTACCTGACCGACCCGGAAGGAAATTGCCTATATACCAATCCCCGCTGGAATGAAATTGCTGGTCTTAGTTCTCAAGCAGCGCTTGGAAAAGGTTGGGCTAATGGCTTGCATTCAGAGGATCGCGAAACCGTTTTCTCGAATTGGGAAAAAATGGTCAAATCTGAAGGCACTTGGGGAGTTGAATATCGCTTCATGACACCGGAAGGTAAAGTCACCTGGGTTTACGGGTTGGCAACCCCCCAAAGAGATACTTCGGGAAAAATTGTTCGATATATAGGTCTAAATATAGACATCACCGAACGCAAGCGTATGGAAGAAGAACTGCGTCTTACAGAATTGGAATTACAGGCAGCTCAGACGGTTGCCCGCGTTGGCAGTTGGAAATGGGACGTCAAAAGCGGGGAAGTTATCTGGTCGGATGAGTTGTATGAGATATTCGGAATTGATAAAAATTCCTATACCGGCAGACTTGGGGATGTGATCGCAAAGGTGATCCATCCCGACGACTTACATATCGTACTGCCCGCCAATGCGGCAGCCATCGCCAATGAACCCGTCGAATATCGCATCATCCTGCCGGATCAATCCATACGGCATATTTGGGCGAAGTCCGGCGAGTCCATCATGGATAGCGCAGGCAACCCGACCTCTCTGACGGGCATCGCACAGGATATCACAGAGCGCAAGCAAATCGAAGATACGATGAGATTCCTGCTGCAGAGCGGTTATCAGGATGAGGATTTCTTTCATTCGCTGGCGCGTTATTTATCCAACAGCCTGAACATGGACTACGTCTGCATTGACCGGCTGGCAGGCGATCTGTTGAGCGCCCAGACTGTCGCCATCTACTACGACGGCAAGTTCGATGATGATGTGACGTACACTCTGAAAGATACCCCCTGCGGCGATGTGGTCGGCAAACAAATTTGCGTCTTCCCCAGCAATGTGCGCCATTTATTCCCGAAGGATGTGGTTCTGCAGGAGATGACAGCAGAGAGTTATGTGGGCACAACCCTGTGGAGTTCGCAAGGAAAGCCCATCGGCTTGATCGCCATCATCGGGAGAAAGCCGTTGGAAAACCATCATCTGGCAGAGTCGCTTATAAAACTGGTGGCGGTGCGCGCGGCGGGCGAACTGGAGCGCCAACAGGCGGAGGCGGAGATCCGCCAACTCAATGCCGATCTCGAACAGCGCGTGAAAGATCGCACCACTGCTCTGTTACACGTAAACGCCGAGCTCGACTATGCCAACCGCACCAAAGATGAATTTCTGGCAAACATGAGTCATGAACTGCGCACCCCGCTGACGGCTATATTGGGGTTGACAGAATCGTTGCAGTCGAACACTTATGGCGAACCGAACGAGAGACAGGTCAAGGCCCTGCAAAACATCGAAGCCAGCGGGCGCCATCTATTGGAACTAATCAACGATATTCTTGATTTGTCGAAGATCGAAGCGGGCAAGTTCGATATCTACCCGGAAATGACCAGCCTTGAAGATGTCTGCCGTGGCAGCATGATGTTCGTCAAAGAGCAGGCGCAGAAAAAATCGATGCAGCTGGAATATCGACCAGTAGAGAATATCCGCTTGGTTTTTGCCGATCCGCGCCGCATGAAGCAGATGCTGGTTAACCTGTTGAGCAATGCGGTCAAGTTCACTCCTGAAAATGGCACGGTGACTCTTGCTGTCCGCGTTGATTCTGAAAAGGGACAGATTCACTTTTCGGTAACCGACACCGGCATTGGTATTGCGCCGGAAGATCTGGAGCGCCTATTCACGCCCTTCACGCAAGTGGACGGTCGCCTCAATCGACAATATGAAGGCACCGGGCTGGGTTTGGTCCTGGTCTTGCGTCTGGCGGAAATGCATGGAGGCAATGTACAAGTGGAAAGTGAAGTAGGCAAGGGCAGCTGTTTTACTGTGTCTTTGCCCTGGCAGCCACAATCTATCACACTGACCGAAACCCCCAACGAAAAAGTTCATATTCGAGCACCTGAAGGGGTTGCGCCCAATTCCCGTGGTGTGGTGCTTTTAGTAGAAGATAATCCCACCAATATCGAAGTCATTGGCGACTATTTACAGTTCAATGGCTATACTCTGGTGATTGCCACCAACGGCGTGGATGCATTAATAAAATCCGAAGAAAGTAATCCGGATCTGATCCTGATGGACATTCAAATGCCTGTGATGAATGGTTTGGAAGCCACGCGCCGCCTACGAGCTGATCCACGCTTTGTCTCCACCCCCATCATTTCCCTGACTGCGTTGGCCATGGACGGGGACCGCGATAGTTGTCTTGAGGCAGGCGCAAACGACTATATTAGCAAGCCGGTCATCCTCAAGGAATTACTTGAAAAGATAGAGCAACTGCTTTAACGCTAAATCAATTTCGATCCTAAGCTATCAAAAACAACTTTCAATTCATGCCAGCACTGAAATAAATGTAGACCAACCTAAGGGAAACATTTCCACTATCAGAGCTTGTCTTGTCTCTGACATGTCAGTGTTGCCTCTTTCAGTGATCAGTATACACTGGTGGGAATTAACTTTGAGTCTTACCTATCCTTTGGATAAGTAGTTAGCTTTGTTTTTCGGGCTACCACCGACGATCTACCTGTGCCTCCTCAGTGCCTCTCCAACGACCCACCAGTGATGCTGCCAAATGATAGGCCGGTTTTTGCCCATCACCAGCGACCCACCAGCACCCTACAGACAATCCACCAACGCCTCCCCAGAGCCCCCATAACACCGATGATTTTTCTAACCTCGTTAGATGACGAATAATGAATGGGGTAGGTGGTGATTTTGAGTCATACCTATCCAAAGGATAGGTAGTTGGCTTCATTTTTCAGATTGATCTCGACGGCGTACCAGCGGAAGCACGGCGGAAGTCCGACGGAACACCAGGTGGCGCTCGCTTTTCCCGATCCATTTTTGCATACCACCGACGGAACACCAGCGGAAGAGCGACGGAAGTCCGGCGGAATACCAAATGACAGCGATAACCTTTCCTCGCTTGTTTGATGTGAATGTTATGGGTGGTGATGTAAGGATTGAGTCACACCTATCATTTTGATAGGTAGTCCGCTTTGTTTTTTGAACTGCCTCTGACGGAGCACCGGCGGAGGTGCGGCGGAGTACCAGCGGAGTACCAGCCGCAGATCATTTGGAAACTATGTTTTTTTCTGCCGCCAAAGGAGTACCAGCGGAGTACCAACGGAGGGGCTACGGAGTACCAGACAACAGACAGTTTTCAGCAACAAAAAACGACGCACCATATCATTCATCGGAAATTCACGGTGCGTCGCTCCTGGGGATTCCTGTTGCGTTTTAATGTCACTTAAGTGACACGATATTTTTCCGCCTCATCGGTGAGAAATTTGGCAAGCAGCCGTTGTTTGCGTTTCCTGCATCGAGGGCTGCAAGTCGAATATCCAGGCGAGGAGGGCTTTCCGCATATCTGACACAGCTTCACTGACTTTTGTGTCCGTTCCCGTTCCCGCTGAATCCCACTAAAGGGACGGTTTGCAATTCTGCTTCCTCGCTTTCTTTTGCATTAGCGGCTGCTGTGCCTTTTTGCTCCAGTTCACTTGGGATTGTTGAAGCCGATGAGTGATCAAGGGGTGGCGTACTTGGCAGCGGATTCACTTGCTGAATTGGATTGATTGGCATGTGCATATTCGCTTGGTACTGCTGTGGCGTAATCGATGCGGGATTGACCAAAACCTGCCCAGCTGCACGGACTCTTTCAAAAAGAGACATTTGACGCTGTACA
>CAYLOW010000079.1:0-16112 GCA_964385315.1 uncultured Anaerolinea sp. | reverse complement strand
TATTAGATATGACTTTAGAGCCTTTTAATTAATATGAGTATCATTTCCTTGTCTGAATTAAGATTCGGATGTATCCTTATTCAGCTTAAGCAAATTCATCTCTATTAAACACTAGAGGGACAAGTGAGAAGAGAATATTACTCAAACACAATTACAAAATTTTTACGAGCTACACCCAATGAGATTCTTGGAGAACTTGTAAAAAACAATGACTTTGCTTTGGAGCAAACGCAAAGAGACGCATGGTTGGAAGAAATCAACATTCTCAGAATGACACTGAAGCCACATAAAGGCTCAATATATTTTGAATATTCCATTCCACGCATGGGCAAACGGATTGACGTTGTCCTGATAACGGGCTCAGCTATTTTTATTCTTGAATTCAAGGTGGGCGAAAATGAATTCCCATCATACGCAATCGACCAAGTTTGGGACTATGCCCTTGATTTGAAAAATTTTCACGAAACAAGCCACGAACATTTTATTATCCCCATCTTAATTGCCACCAAAGCAATAAATGTTTCGGCGACGATCTTCACGACCCCGCACAATGATAAATTGCTTTCCCCCATAAAATGCGGCAGCGAAATGCTCAACCAGGTGATTGCGGATGTTTTACGATTTACTGAAGGAAATGTAATTGACCCGGCTGAATGGGAAGCAGGCAGGTATCAACCAACCCCAACCATTATTGAGGCTGCCATGGCCTTGTACAATGGCCATTCGGTCAGCGAAATTTCCAGAAGTGATGCAAGCGCAATCAATCTCAGCGACACATCTGACGCAGTCTCTGAAATCATTCGTCTATCGAAAGCGAATTCGCATAAATCCATATGCTTTGTCACGGGTGTGCCTGGCGCAGGCAAAACATTGGTTGGTCTTAATATCGCGACAAAGCATATAGATAAAGATAATGATCTTTATAGCGTCTTTCTTTCCGGCAATGGTCCTCTTGTCGCCATCCTTCGCGAGGCATTAGCGCGAGATAAAGTTAGGCACGAAAAAGAGCTTGGGCGTAAGTTCAAAAAAGGTGAAGTAATGAGCGATGTCAAGATGTTCATTCAGAATGTTCATAACTTTCGCGATGAATGTCTTATAGATGCCAACAAACCACCCATTGAACATGTCGCTTTATTTGATGAGGCACAACGGGCATGGGATTTACAGCAAACAGCGAACTTCATGTTACGAAAAAAGAACACAACCAATTTCAACAAATCCGAGCCCGAGTTCTTAATTTCATGCCTTGACCGTCACCCAAATTGGGCTGTCGTTGTATGTCTGGTTGGTGGAGGGCAGGAAATCAATACAGGAGAGGCTGGCATTAGTGAATGGATCGAATCCTTGAATCGTTCATATCCAGATTGGCACATTTACATATCCTCCCGTCTTACTGACAGTGAGTATGGTGCAGAAAAAGTTTTAGAGAAAATCAAAGCACATTCAAACGTCATCAATAAAGATGAATTACACCTTTCGGTTTCAATGCGTTCATTCCGCGCAGAGCATGTATCTTTACTGGTCAAACAATTGCTTGATTTAAAACCATCAGACGCACGTAAGACACTGGCAAATGTGGAAGGTAAATACCCAATCGTTATAACCCGTGACCTAAACAAGGCAAAACAATGGCTGAAAGATCAGGCACGCGGTTCTGAACGGTATGGCATTGTGGTTTCATCGCAGGCAGAACGATTGAAACCACATGCAATAGATGTGAAATCACCAGTCGATCCAATTCATTGGTTTCTCGACGGTAAAGAAGATGTCCGTTCATCATATTTTCTTGAACATGTTGTTACAGAGTTTCAAGTACAAGGGCTTGAGCTCGATTGGGCATGCGTTACCTGGGATGCTGACTTCCGTTACGCCAAAAATGGCTGGGAACATTTCTCTTTTATAGGCAGCCATTGGAATCATATTAGGAAACAAGAACGGCAGGTTTATCTTAAGAACGCTTATCGTGTTCTTTTAACACGGGCCCGGCAAGGAATGGTAATTGTTGTTCCAGCAGGCGATGACAAAGACCATACACGAAATAGTGCTTTTTACGACCCAACTTTTGAATACTTGCAAGAAATTGGTTTCAAGGTAATCTAAACTTAAACTGTCCAGGCTTTTTTCGTTCAAATCAGGATTCCATTCAAAACTCTGAGCCTTTATCTCAGGTTTAACTTCACAAATCCTGAATTGCAACGTGTTCATTCTCATAAGCCCGGTACAATCTCAATCTCACAACCCATAAACACATAACTTACGCCATCATCCCATAACTGAAGAACTGTCCCATGATCCTTGCAACCCTGTGTTATCTCAAACAAAACGGCAAAACGCTGATGATCCACCGCAACAAACGCCCAAACGACATTCACGCGGGCAAATGGAACGGTCTCGGCGGGAAGTTCGAGGCGGGCGAATCACCTGAAGATTGTATCCTGCGCGAGGTGCGCGAGGAATCGGGACTGACGATCCGGACTCCACGTCTGCATGGGCTGCTGACCTTCATCAATTTCAAGGGCAGCGATTGGTATGTCTTTGTTTTTACCGCGCACGATTTCGAAGGGACCCTGACACAGGATATCCCTGAAGGCAAGCTTGACTGGATCCCCGATGACGAAATTCTTCAACTGCCACTGTGGGACAGCGACCAGGTCTTTTTGCCATGGCTGGAACAGGAACGATTCTTCTCAGCGAAGTTCAATTACGAGGGGGATGGGTTTAGAGATCACACTGTGGTGTTTTATTAACCGCTGTCTACCGGGCACTGTCTGATGATCTCCAGGAAATGCTATACGGCGTTTTTTGTCATCTCGATGAGTGTTCTTCGAGGAGGGATCTTCACGGATGACAAGCCAGGAGTCCGTTACACATGGAGACGAACAATAAATTCCCAAGGAGAATTCATGCGACTCGAGATTATCACCCGCGCGCCTAAGACCCGAACACACAAGACACCCCTGCTTTTCATCCACGGAATGTGGCACGGCGCGTGGTGCTGGGACGAGTTCTTTCTGCCTTTCTTTGCGGAACACGGCTATCAGGCCACCGCCTTAAGTCTGCGCGGACACGCGGGCAGCGAAGGAAAAATCCGAGGGAACACGATCGCGAATTACGTCAGTGATGTGGAGCAGGCCGCAAAGACCCTCGACACGCCGCCCGCGGTGGTCGGTCATTCGATGGGCGGATTTCTGACCCAGAAATATTTGGAAAGAAACGAAGCGCCCGCCGCGGTACTGCTGGGGTCAAACCCGCATTTCGGGTTGTGGCCCACATTTTTCCGTCTGGCCAGGCAGCGTCCGGGCATTGTATGGAAGGCGCTGACCCAGTTGCGAATGCGCCCCGTAGTGGAAACACCCGATGCCGCGCGCTGGGCCTTGTTCTCGGATGATATGCCCAAAAAACAGCTGTTGAAATATTACAAAAAGCTGGATGATGAATCTTTCCGCATGTTCGTTGACCTGTTGGGATTGAATCTCGCAAATCCAAAGAAGGTCAAAACTCCCGTGCTGATCCTCGGCGCGGAAAATGACAACGCCATCACACCGGCCCAGGTGCAGGCCACCGCCCGCGCGTACGGCGTGCAGGCGGAGTTGTTCCCTAACATGGCGCATGACATGATGCTGGAAAAAGATTGGAGATCGGTTGCCGAACGAATATTGGGTTGGTTGAACAGCAGGAACATTTAACCAGCAGGGCAGTTTTCCCGTGTAATTGCGTCAATGGATAAGGGATAACCGGAAGGCACGAAACAAAAAGTTTGTGCGGTGTAAACGAACGACCGGCGCGCTTGTCCCTGGCCAGGCATCCCGATAAGAAATCAAAACCATCGATCTTAAAAATAATTCACATTAAATCCCGATCGACTGCCTGACAACAACACGGCAGGGCGCGCCTGAGGCGGCAGCCAGGCTGAGCGGCAGGGCAAAGATCTCGCCGCCTTGATTGACGCGCATGGCGGCGGTTTCGTTAACATCCTCCACCAGATATTTTCCCGCTTCCGCCAGCGCGCGGTTAAAGTAAAACCCATCTCGCCCGGAAATGCTGATCTCATGAATGATGACCCACACGCGGCAGGGAAGCGCCAGCAGGGAGTTGAAGGCATCCTCTGGAATTTCAACGTGACCGCTGGATCTGAGGAAAAGAATTGACTCTTCGCGGCCGTTTAATTCGGCGTTACGCGCAATTTCATCGAGGTCGTAAAGCAAATATTTCCCGATCAACGCATCCACTGGAAGCTCGCCAAGGTCCGCGCCGCCTTCCAGAAAATGAGATGGGGCATCGATGTGCGTGCCGCATTGCGTTCCCAGCGAAACACGTGACACCTTATATCCCTGGCCCCGCACTGTACACCAGGGCTCGATCTGCAGGGGCGGATCGGAATAGGTTCCCTCTGAATAAATGTGTAAATTCCCATCGAGCGGTTTTGTCAGGTCAATGATCTCAGCGGTCATATTTGGTTTCATCCCACGCCATCATCGTTATGAGCTTGATAGTTTTTGCAACTCCGCTTCCAGATCAAGGCGCGCGCGGATGGAGATCGGCGCGGCCAGATGTCGCTGCAATGTCTCCCTGCTTTTATCCTTCTCGTAATAATCACGATACATTTGGATCAGCGGGATCGTTTCGCCGGCATATTCCTCCACGCGAACTTCATCCCCCGCCTTAATGGTCCCTCCGCTGGTGACCCGGCAGTACAAGCCGGGACGTTCCGCGGAGCGAAAACGTTTTACAAATTTCGGGTCGTCCATGCGCTTTGCAAATGTTCCGCATGGAATGCGCGGCGCCGTGACCTGCAGCGTGACGGCGCCGATATGCAAATAATCCCCGATGTTGAATTTCGCGCTCTCCAATTCTGAAATGGTCAGGTTTTCACCGAAAGTACCCGCATCAATTGAGTGCCCCAGTTCCGCCTCCCACCAGGCGTAGTCCTTCAGCCCATAAACATAGATCGCCTGGTCGGGACCGCCATGATGTTTTGCATTGCCGATGAAATCCTCCTTGATCCCGAGTGAGGTGACCTGCACCGCCTCGTGAACGGGAAGCTTATAAATCCCCGTGTCCTCCAATTGACGGCCATTTTGCAGGGTTTCTTTTTTTCCGATATTGATACTGATCAATTGCATGGGTTAGGTTCCTTTGATTCTGAGTTAATCGATTCACTGCCCGCGCCGCCGTTTCCGGTTGATCATTTTGCCGGCATAAAACAAGCCTGTCTTTTTATGATGGCCGGGTGTATTCGCGCTACAATAAGGTGGTTGATCATCGGCAAAACGCAAGCACGACAGATAACGGGCTCGTTCCGCCGGGCATGATTTCATCCTTAACCATTATAATGACCAAAGACAATGGACACAAACATGAAACTTATTCGTATTATCCTGCTCACCCTGATGACCGCGCTGGCTTTCTCCCCGCTGGTTCATGCGCAAAGCGGCGAACCCCTGGCAATCATCATGACCGCCGATGGCACCATCATGCCGCCGATGCTGGAATATTTTGAGCGCGGCATTAAGATCGCAGAACAGCGCAGCGCCGAGGTGCTGGTCATTCAATTAAACACCCCCGGCGGAAGCATTGAGACCATGCTGGAGATCATTCAAGCGGTACGCGCCAGCAGCGTGCCTGTGGTGGTGTATGTTTCACCCAAGAATGCCATCGCGGGCAGCGCAGGCGCGTTGATCACCATGGCGGGCCATGCCTCCGCCATGGCACCCAAGACCGTCATCGGCGCGTCAAGCCCGATCAATGGGTCCGGCTCGAACATTGACTCCACGCTGGAGAAAAAAGTAAAAGAGACCATGAAAGCCAAAGCGCGCACCCTGGTGGAGGAGCGCGGAGCAAAAGCCGTCACACTTGCAGAGGCGATGATCGATGATGCGACAGCCGTGACGGCCAACGAGGCCCTGAATGCAAAGCTGATCGACTTCATTTCTGATGACACAGAGGACCTACTGCAATCACTTAACGGGTTCAGCGTTCAAATGGAGAATGGCAAGCGCACACTCAACACAGAAAACGTGCGCACGGAAAATGTGGACATCAGTTTCATTGAGCAGCTCCTGATGATGTTGACAGACCCCAACATTGCTTTCCTTTTGCTCGCCATCGGCGTGCAGGGCATTCTGATCGAGATATCCAGTCCCGGCGGATGGTTCGCGGGATTCATCGGCGCGGTCTGTCTGACACTGGCTGTTTACGGCATGGGCGTGCTGACCGTCAACTGGTTCGGCATTGTATTTCTGCTGATCGCATTCGTGCTGTTCATCCTGGATATCAAAGCGCCAACACACGGCGCGCTGACGACGGCGGGCGTGGCATCCTTTATTGTGGGCGCGCTGGTTTTGTTCAACTCTCCGGGCACACCGCAGTTCCAGCGTGTATCGGTCCCGCTTGTGATCAGCATGGGCATCTTCCTTGGCCTGCTGTTCTTTGGGATCCTGCTGATCGCGCTGCGCGTGCAGCACCGCCCGATCCAGACCGGGAGTGAGGCCCTGCCCGGAAAAACCGGGACAGCCCAAACGCCGATGGACACGGGCCGTGACGGGCAGGTACAGGTGGCTAGCGAATTATGGAGCGCCGAAAAATCGCCGGAATCAGAATCAATCAGTAAGGGCGACCTTATCCAGGTTGTCGAAGTCCGCGGATTGAAATTGATCGTAAAGAAGAAATAGACGGCGTGACGATCACGCCGCGAATTAAGAGGAAACCACATGGCTGTTACCCCCACAAGAGACAGAGTCTCCGCCCCGGCAGAAATACAACCCCTGCGCCGCCCTGATTGGATCAAAGTGCGCGCGCCTTCGGGTGAGACCTTTGAACAATTACAGGTATTAATGCGCTCGAAAGAACTGCATACCGTCTGCGAAGAAGCAATGTGCCCAAACCTGGGCGAGTGCTGGGGCAGCGGGACCGCCACATTTTTAATGCTTGGCGATGTTTGCACACGCACCTGTGCTTTTTGCGACATTAAACACGGCAGGCCCGGGGTTTTGGATTGGGGCGAAGCCGAACGTGTAGCACAGGCTGTAAAATCAATGGAGTTGAAACACGCGGTGATCACATCGGTCAACCGCGATGAACGGCGTGATGGCGGCGCGCCGATCTTTGCAATGGTCATCCGCAGAATTCGTGAAGTTCTGCCAGGCTGTTCCATCGAAGTCTTGATCCCCGACTTCAAAGGCAGCATCGAAGCCTTGAAGATCGTGATGGAGGCACGCCCCGAGATCTTAAATCACAATGTGGAAACCGTACCGCGCCTGTTCAAGTCGGTCCAGCCGCAGGATAATTACGAATGGGCGGCGGCGACGCTATCCAACGCCAAGAAACTCGACCCGGAAGTTCTGACCAAATCAGGCATCATGCTCGGCCTGGGCGAGACAATGGATGAAGTGAAACAAGTGATGCGCGACCAGCGCAGTTGGGGTGTGGACATCCTGACCATCGGGCAATATCTGCAGCCGAGCAAGAAGCACCTGGCCATGGAGCGTTACTACACGATGGAGGAATTCGCGGAACTGCGCGACTTCGGGAAGGAGATCGGCTTCAAATGGGTCGAGTCAAACCCGTTGGTGAGGTCTTCATATCACGCCGCTGAACAAGTCCGCGCCCTGAGCGTGGTGCATCGCAAGCTGTATGGAGATGCCGGGCAAAAGTAAATAGCAGGGAGTTTAAACAAAAAATCGGAATATTGCATTCCGATTTTTTGTTTAACACAATTATTTTTATGCCTTTACGACACGCTTCTTTTTCTTGACCACTTCACTGCCGGGGACGCTGACCCTGCGGGCTTCCTGTTTGACCAAACGATTGTGTTTTGCCTGCCCTTTGGAGGGGCGCTTGGCTTTTGTTTTGGGTGTTGTTGATTCCAATTGTATTACTCCTTTTGTTGTTATGCTTTAACTTTGTCACTGGCCAGATATTCCGACCAGAGTACGCCAATTTTGTCTCTTGCTTCCTGACGGGTATATCCATACTTGACTTGAAGCATGGTGACGAACTTGTCAAACTTCACTTCTGCCTTGTCCACTTTGTTCAGGTCGTATTCGACCATCAGGCTCCACTTGTCGGTGATCAGACTGCGGATCACGGACCATTTTTCTTCGAACATATTTTTGTTCACAACGATCTCCTCTTATTAGTTAAATAACATAACGTCCCGCATCAAGGCGGGCCTTCCCAAAAGTTGGAATCATAAAAGGTAGCGTAGCGCTGCTTACAAACGATGATCCATATCCCCCGCATATAGGCAATTTACCTTCTCACAACTAGATTTCATTGTACTACGTACTGCGGATAATAGCGGCATTCTCCAAATATTGGTCGCGGCATGGATTTTGGAAGATTCCCAGCCTTAAGGAGACCCCCGGGGATAGATTATCAAGACCGGTCATTTCCAATTATGATCGCTCCCTTCTTAATCAAGTAAAATCAGCCCATATGAAAGAATTCATCTATTCCCGCAATGCTGTCTATGAAGTCCTGAGCGCAAAGCGCAGACAGGTTTTTTCGATCGAGATCGCCGAAGGGGTGCAGGAAAAAGGCAAACTGGCTGAAATTCTCAAGCTGGCACAGGGACAAAAAATAAAGGTCACCCGCGTCCCGCGTCCCAAGCTGGACAAGATACACCAGAACAACCAGGGCATCGTCGCCGAGGTCAGCGGATACCCGTATTCGGATGTGGTCGATATTTTGGAACATGCCGGGGATGAACCGCCTTTTGTGCTGGTCCTCGACTCCCTGCAAGACCCTCAGAACTTCGGCACCCTCATCCGCACTGCAGAGGCAGTTGGCGTGCACGGCATCGTCATTCCGCTGGCACGCTCGGTGGATATGACCCCCGCCGTGGTCAACGCTTCGTCAGGCGCCAGCGAACACATGCTCATCGCCCAGGCGAATTTATCGCAGACGATCGACGCGTTCAAGGAAAACGATGTGTGGGTCGTCGGATTGGACCAGGACGGCGCAGAGATCGAATCAGGGTCGCGTCACCTGAAAGGCGCGCTGGCGCTTGTCGTCGGATCCGAAGGGGAAGGTCTGCATGAACTCACCCGCAAAAAATGTGATATCGTCCTGAAACTTCCGATGAAGGGCAGGATCGAATCACTCAATGCGGCCGTCGCAGGATCTGTCGCGCTGTACCTGGCTTATTTGTCAAGAAAATCCCGGGGGTCTTAAATTCCCCAAGGGGTTTTGTGTTTCACGGAGAACTCATGCCTCAAGCAACTTATCATTTTCCAAAAGGATTTCTATGGGGAACCGCAACCGCCGCGCACCAGGTCGAAGGCAACAACACCAATAACAATTGGTGGAAGTGGGAACAGGAAGGCCACACGAACGGATCGGCTGCCGTAGCCGCCGATTGGTGGGGCGGACGCTGGCGCGAAGATTTCGACCGCGCCGCCGAAACGGGCCAAAACGCGCACCGCCTCTCGCTGGAGTGGAGCCGCATCCAGCCGACACCTGATACATGGGATGAGGAAGCCATTGAAAAATACCGCGCCATGCTGCGCGGGCTAAAAGAGCGCAACATGACCGCGCTGGTCAGCCTGCACCATTTCACCGATCCGCTGTGGGTGACAGAAAAAGCCGGATGGGAAAACCCCGAGATCGCTGCTCTGTTTGAAAAATACACCCGTAAAATGGTCAATGCATTAAAGGAATATGTCAACCTGTGGGTGACGATCAACGAACCGAACGTCTATGCCTTGAGCGGCTATGTAGTCGGCGCATTCCCCCCGGGAAAAAAGGATATCAAATTATCCATGCGCGTGCTGGCGAACATGCTGCGTGGACATGCCGCCGCCTATCGTGCCATTCACGAACTGCAACCCGAAGCGCGGGTGGGCTATGCCCTGCATTATCGCCCGATGGTTCCGCGCACCGGGTGGTCGCCCTTGGATCGTTTGATGCGAAATATACGCTACTCGGGAATTAACATGGCATTCCCTTCCGCAATTTCAACGGGCGTCATGCAATCACCTGTCGGCAGTCAAAACATTTCCGAAGCCAAAGACACACAGGATTATCTCGGCTTAAATTATTATTCGGTGGATACCGTCTGGTTTGACATCACCAGGCCAGGCGAACTGTTCTCGAACAGCGGATACCCCAAAAACGCGGACATGAGCGCTACGAACTTTCTCGCCAACATCCCCGAAGGGCTTTTTACCTCGCTCAAATGGGCGGCACGCACCTATCCCAACCTGCCGATCATCATCACTGAAAACGGCGTTGAGGATGCAAGCGACCAAATGCGCCCGCGTTATCTGGCCCGGCATATCCATCAAGTCTGGCGCGCAGTCAACTTCAATCTTCCTGTGAAGGGCTATTTCCACTGGTCGCTGGTGGACAACTTTGAATGGGAACGCGGTTGGACACAACGCTTTGGCCTGTGGGGACTGGACCTCGACACCCAAAAACGCATCCGCCGACCAAGCGTGGATTTCTACGCTGAAATCTGCAAAGAAAACGGGCTATCCTCTGAGATGGTGCAGAAATATTGTCCTGAAGTATTCGATAAGATCTTCCCAGCATAGAAATTTAAAATAGCGCATGGAGTTTGCCCTCTGTACGCTATTTTTATTTAACACCAGGAAAGGATGGGGGGGATAAGCGGCAGGCACGAAAAGAAATGGAAGGGGCAAACAAACGACCGAGGTGCCTGTCACCAGCCGGAAATCCTGATCAGCAATAAAGAATCAAAAAGTGGGAATATGCATCCCGGCCTGGGATGAAGTTGCTCATGATAAAATCCATCCCATGACTCACGCAGAACAGATCGCATCCCAACTCAATGTCAAACCGTCGCAAGTCACGGCAGTCATCAACCTTTTGGACGAAGGCAACACCGTCCCATTTATCGCCCGCTATCGCAAGGAAATGACAGGGTCCCTCGACGATGAGCAGATCCGCATCATTGCCGATGAACTCGTCCGTCTGCGCGCACTGGACGAACGCCGCGCCTCCATCCTGGCCTCCATCGAAGAACAGGGCAAGCTGACCGATGAACTGCGCGGCGCGATCACCACCGCCGTCACCATGACCGCGCTCGAAGATCTATACGCGCCGTACAAAAAGAAACGCCGCACCCGCGCCATGGCCGCCCGCGAAAAGGGATTGGAACCTTTGGCCGAGTTGATATTGAAACAGGATTTTGGTTCCCCGGAAGAACTTGCAGGGAAGTTTCTTAATGAGCAGGTGCCCGATATCGAAGAAGCCCTGCAGGGCGCGCGTGACATTGTGGCTGAAATGATCAGCGACAATGCAAACGTCCGCGCGGCGACCCGCGAGAAGGCGCTCAAGTTCGGCAAAGTCCGCGTGGAAAAGATCGCCAGCGCCGCAGATGAAAAAGCCGTGTACGAATCCTATTATGAATTTGAATGCCGTGTTGACCGCCTCCAACCGCACCAGATCCTTGCCATCACACGCGGCGAAAAGGAAAGCGTATTGCGCGTGCATGTGGATGTCCCCGAACGCGACTGGCTTGATGCCATTCAAGCTGAATTTGAGCAGGACATCATCAGTCCCTTTGCCGACCAGCTCGCGCTTGCAATTCAAGACTCCGCTGAAAGAATGCTGCTACCCGCCATTGAACGTGACGTCCGGCGCGAAAAAGGGGAGGGCGCCGACAATCACGCCATTCAAGTCTTTGCCACCAATCTGCGCGCCCTGCTTGGGCAGGCTCCTCTGGCAGGTCACACCGTTCTCGGTCTTGACCCCGGTTTCCGCACAGGCTGCAAGGTCGCCGTCGTGGACCCAACCGGCAAATTGCTCGACACCGGCACGATCTATCCGCACGAACCGAAGAACGACTGGAAGCGCGCGATCAATACCCTGCAGGATATGATCAATCGCCACCATGTCACGCTGATCACCATCGGCAACGGTACCGCCTCGCGTGAAACCGAAAAACTCGCCGCCGAGGTCGTTGGAGGGAGTCGCAGCACTTCCCAACCTGCAACCAGGTACCTGATCGTCAGCGAAGCGGGAGCCTCGGTTTACTCGGCCTCAGCACTTGCCCGCGCCGAATTTCCTGAGCTTGATGTCACCATCCGCGGCGCGGTATCCATTGCCCGCCGCGCACAGGACCCGCTGGCCGAGCTGGTCAAGATCGACCCCAAGTCCATCGGTGTGGGCATGTACCAGCATGATGTGGATCAAACCGCCCTGACGCACGCCCTCGACGGCGTGGTCGAGAGTGTGGTTAACAGCGTGGGTGTGGATGTCAACACTGCCAGTTCCGCACTGCTCACCCATATCGCGGGCATCGGTCCCAAACTCGCGACCAACATCGTCACGCACCGTGATACAAATGGCCCGTTCAAATCCCGAACCGCGCTGAAGAAGGTGACGGGGCTTGGACCAAAAGCTTTTGAGCAGGCGGCAGGCTTTATGCGTATCCGCGATGGGACGAACCCACTGGATGAATCAGCGATCCATCCAGAATCCTACGCTACCGCGGAGGCCATTCTCGCCCGCGCGGGGCTGACAGCCAGATCACCATTAAGCGACAGGATCCCCGCTCTGGAACTGCTCGCCGCGCAAACCCCGCTCGAAACATTGGCCGCTGAAATGAACTGCGGCATTCCCACCCTGAAGGACATCCTCGAACAACTTGTCCGCCCGGGCCGTGACCCGCGCGCCGATACCCCCGTGCCCATCCTGCGCTCGGACGTGCTGAAAGCCGAAGACCTGATGACAGGGATGCAGCTTAAAGGCACTGTCCGCAACGTGGTTGATTTCGGCGCCTTCGTGGACATAGGTCTCAAAGGTGACGGCCTGCTGCACAAGAGTCAGATCCCGCATGGCACCGTGCTTAAGGTCGGCGACATCATTGATGTGGAGATCCAAAAGATAGAAGCCGAGCGCGGACGAATTGGACTGGGGTGGGTGAAGTAAGTTGCAGCTTCCTGATTCATTCAAGGAGACCATTAAGAAAGTCCATAAAGAGGACGGCGGGAAATTTCTCGCTGTCCTCCCTGATTTAATAGAGGAAGTCTCCGGACGCTGGGGGATATCAGATATTGAACCTGTCCCCAACCTTTCCTTTCATTTTGTGGCTTTCGCAAAACGCAGCTATGAAGATGTCGTTCTCAAAATAGGCATTCCAAACCCCGAATTGATCAGTGAAATAACCGCGCTGAAATTATTCAACGGCAGCGGCGCATGTCAATTATTGGAGTCAGACGAGGAACGCGGGTTTCTTTTGCTCGAAAGACTCAAACCGGGCCGGATGCTAGCCGAACTTGAGAACGATGATGAGCGCACAGCCATTGCCGCCGACGTGATGCAAAATATCTGGCACCCTTTGGAATCCGGCAGTTTACCGGGCATTTTTATTCAATTATCAAATTGGTTCAATGGTTTAAAGAAAATCCGTCCGCATTTCAACGGCGGGACGGGACCATTTCCAAAAGAACTTTTGGAACGTGTTGAAGCATTTCTTCCTGAATTATTCGCGGACAAAAACATTAAACTTATGCACGGGGACTTTCACCACTTTAATATTCTTTCATCGGCGCGCGGCTGGCTGGTGATCGACCCCAAGGGAGTCATCGGTCCCGCGGGATACGAAACAGGCCCGCTCATGATCAACCCATGGAACACCCTCCCGGACAAGATCAGTTTTCAGCGCAGGGCGGAGCGGCGGGCCAGCATCCTCGCGGAAAGATTGGGCTGGAGGCGGGACTTGATCCTCAAATGGGCCGCCGCGCACGCAGTCTTATCTGCATGGTGGAGCATCGAAGACGGAATGGACGAAAGGTATTCGCTGCAATGCGCCGGAATATTTTCCGATATGCATGGGACTGTGTAAGACGACTTCAGGGTGTACAGGTGACAGGGAAATTCACCTGCTTGATGATCTCATTGGGCGAAAAAATATGAAGTTTGATCCAGTAGTCACCCGGCGCGCCAATTTGATAATAATCATTGATGACCTGAGTCCCCGCTTCTTCAAAGACAAGGATGGCCTGCTCAGACGTGACCCCCGTGCTGGCTTCCCACTTCCAGACAACAAAAGTTGGCCCATTCGTGGTGATTTCAGCTTCCAGAAATACTGTTTGCGGAAATTGGGTACACCCCACAACAATGCGATCAGGTTCCCCGCGCAAGGCGGCTTTGATGACCGTTACCACAGGAGGACGCACCAGCGGAAGGGACTCTGCATCTCCAATGACCTCAGTCATGCTGGCAGAGACCCAGCAAAAACCGTTCGGGTTGCCAGGGTCACGGATAAACCACCAGGTTGAGGCATCGTTCCTGCCGGCCACACGCGCAGACTGACCCGCGTGTAATTCATTTATCAATTCGTACACGACGCCAGGTCCATACCGGCAATTAACCACTGTACCCGCCACGCGCAAATCCACAGTCGCGGGCTCAGCCGTGGGGGTAAATGTGGGCACGGATGTCGGCAGCAAAGTCACGGTGGGCAATGCAGTGGGAACAGGTGTTGCTGCGACACAAGCTGACAGAAAAACAGTAAGAAGTCCTGTAAACAGGACGCGACGCTTCATCTTTTCTCCTTGCAAATAAAAAGCGACCCATTTCGGTCGCTTTTTATTTATTTTACTATAACAGTGAACGACGTTGTTCGTTGCGGGTCGGTGACCTTCAATGCGGGAGCGCGCCCGCAAGCCAAAGGCAGGACAGCACAAACCAATGTGACAAATAAAATGCGCTTCACAGAGACTCTCCCTTGATCAGCAGGAAACCAGACCTGTCTGGTACAGACTATCTTTTCAACTGGCGATACTTCACCCGATGCGGCTGCAGGTCCTTGCCAAATTTCTCCATCATCATTTCCTCGTAATCAGACCAGTTGCCAATATACATTTTGGCAATCGACTCACCTTCAAAAGCAATGATATGGGTGCAGATGCGGTCAAGGAACCAGCGGTCATGGCTGACGACAACGGCGACGCCCGCGAATTCTTCGAGGGCTTCCTCCAAAGCGCGCAGGGTATTGACATCCAGATCGTTTGTCGGTTCATCCAGCAGCAGGACGTTCGCGCCTTCGGTCAGGGTCTTGGCGAGATGGACACGGTTGCGTTCACCGCCGGAAAGCACGCCGACTTTCTTTTGCTGGTCTGCACCTGCAAAGTTGAATGAGGAACAATACCCGCGCGAATTGACTTTGCGTTTGCCGAGTTCCAAAAAGTCCGCGCCGCCCGAGATCTCTTCATAGACGCTTTTCTCGGGGTCAAGGGTGCGGGTTTGGTCGGCGTATGCCAGCTTCACCGTTTCGCCGATCTTGATCGTACCGCTGTCGGGTTTCTCCTTGCCTGTGATCATCTTCAACAGCGTGGTCTTGCCGGCGCCGTTGGGGCCGATGATACCGACAATGCACCCCGGTAGAATGGATGCAGAAAACCCTTCAAGAATGAGGCGGTCATCGAAAGACTTGGTCACACCTTCAAATTCAAAAACGAGGTCGCCGAGGCGCGGACCGGGCGGGATATAGATCTCCAGGTCTTCACGGCGCTTCTCAGCTTCCTGTCCGAGCAATTGTTCATAGGAGGTAACGCGCGCCTTGCCCTTGGATTGGCGCGCCTTGGGCGACATGCGGATCCATTCAAGCTCGCGCGACAGGGTTTTTTGACGCTGGCTTTCGGCTTTCTCTTCCTTCGCGAGCCGGGCTTCCTTTTGTTCGAGCCACGAAGAGTAATTTCCCTTCCATGGAATTCCATAGCCGCGGTCAAGTTCAAGGATCCAGCCTGCCACGTTATCGAGGAAGTAACGATCATGCGTTACGGCGATCACAGTGCCTTTATATTCGCGCAGGTGATGTTCAAGCCATGCCACAGATTCGGCGTCAAGGTGATTGGTGGGCTCATCGAGCAGCAGAATATCCGGTTCGCTAAGCAGCAGCCGGGTAAGCGCGACACGGCGGCGTTCTCCGCCTGACAGGATCTTGATCGGTGTATCGCCCGGCGGACAACGCAGCGCATCCATCGCCACTTCAAGATGCGAATCAAGATTCCAGGCATCATGCTTGTCCAATTGATCCTGCAGCTTGGCCTGCTCTGCAACGAGCGCATCAAAATCAGCATCGGGCTCGGCGAATTTGGCGTTGACTTCATCGAAGCGCGCAAGCATTTCAACGATGGGAG
>CAYLOW010000078.1:0-16127 GCA_964385315.1 uncultured Anaerolinea sp. | reverse complement strand
CTGAAATCGAGGAGATTGGCGTAAAAATGCTCGGCAGGGAAAATGTCACAAAACCAAATAAGTCCCTGGGCTCGGAAGATTTTAGTACGCTAATAAGAAAGACGCCCGGCGCAATGTTCTTTCTCGGCGTTCAGAAGAAGGGGCATGAAGGGTATCGTTTGCACCACCCCAGGATGGATCTGGATGAAAGCGCACTTTCCATCGGCACGGCAATGCTGGCAGAAACGGCGCTGAAACTTTTGAAGAAGTAAAAGAATCTGTTGGTCTCGATCCCCCCCACAAATGGTTTTCGAGGTGTAAAGAGACCCATGAAGAACAAGGATATATTGAATGGCCAGTGGTGATAAGTGCTGCCCAAAAATTGAGCAGCCCCTTTTGATTCAATCATTTGAAGGTTTAATGACTGTGGCCTAATTTTGTGGAAATTATTTGAGCGCTCTTGATTAATTCTTTGACATAAAAATCGGTCTTTTCTTCATGAAATAAATGCATTGAGAGTCCGGATATTTTGATGGCTGTATTCACATCCTTGTGAAAGTTAAGTAACGGTGCGGCCAATGACCCAAGATCGGGAATAAGTTCACCATCCTGGATTGCATAACCTTGTTGGCGGATCCTTAATAACTCCTCTCGAAAAACCTTCGGGTCAACAATGGTTTGCTGCGTATAGGGATAAAATTCAATTCGGGAGATCAGGCGGTCCAAATTCTCCATTGGCTGGTTTGCCAACAAAACCTTCCCTGCGGCGGTGCAATACCCCGGTGAGCGATGGCCAATTGGAGTACCATAAATTGTTTTCTCCGGAATGTCCGCGATACCAACTGTGACAACATCGACGCCATCCAACAACGACAGTGTAACCACCTCGTTGACCGTCTTGGATAGCTCAAACATGGTAGGCAGGGCAACTTCACGAACAGCAATTCCCTGGCGGGCAGGCAGGCTCAGGGTAAGCATGCGTACCCCCTGACGGTAGCGTTTTGTCTCTTCATCGCGCACCAGATACCCTTGCTTCTCCAACGTATAAAGAAAACGGAATACCGTGGCCTGATCGAACCCGGTCTCCTCAGCGATCTCAGAGGCTTTTAATGCCGGCTTTTTTACTGTA
Organism: uncultured Anaerolinea sp.; assembly: GCA_964385315.1. Lineage (GTDB taxonomy): Bacteria > Chloroflexota > Anaerolineae > Anaerolineales > Villigracilaceae > Villigracilis. The sequence continues at coordinate 15,019 of CAYLOW010000078.1, read as the reverse complement.
AAGGTGGATAATATTTGCATCCCTTTGACGAGGGAAGAAACTATGTAATTCTCTTTTACTTCTTCATTCATGATGCTCCCTGTTATGTTGTCCCGATCAGAATCTTCCATTTTCACCTCAATAAGGATATCTTATATTTTTTTTCACTATGTGAAATTATATTATACTTTTTTTATCACTTGTGGTGTAAAACCGGACAAATCCTGCATATTTGTTCAAAGCTATCTTAGTTTTCAAAAAACCAAGAATCCCGCGCTACAGAACCAACAAGCCGCACAGAGAGGATCGCTCCTGATCTCTGTGCGGCCCTTTGAAATCCACGTTGCGGCAGATCATGTACCTTTTCCAAACCAACAGATAATTATATTTTTCTATTTCTCGACCTTTGAATGCACGCCCTTCATAACCTCACTGATCTGTTGGATCGCCTTCAAGATATTCTCAATGGAGTTCGAATATGTCAACCGCAGGTATCCCTCACCGTATTCACCGAAGGAAGACCCCGGCAGCACTGCCACGCCGGCCTTTTCCAATATAAGGTCAGCCATTTCAGAGGAGGAAATACCGAAGGATTTGATGTTCGGGAAGACATAAAACGCTCCCTGGGGCCGCTGGCAGGTGACACCCGGGATGGCATTCAAACCGTCCACGATCGCATCCCGGCGTTTCTGATATTCCTCGACCACAGCTTCAACCTGGTCTTGCGGGCCGGTCAATGCCTCGATGCCGGCGATCTGGACAAAGTTCGCGGTACAGCCCACGGAGTGTGTTAACAACAACTGCACCACCTGGGCAAGATCCTTGGGCATGATACCGTAACCCAGGCGCCAGCCTGTCATGGCATAGGTCTTGGAGAAGCCATCCACAATGATCGTCCTCTCCATCATACTGGGCAGGGAAGCGATCGAGGGAACAACGGCATTATCATACGCAACCCGTGAGTAGATTTCGTCTGACATCACCCAGAAATCAAATTTCTGTGCGGCTGCAGCGATCTCCTTCAGGTCGGTCATGGGCATGACCCCGCCTGTGGGGTTGCTGGGTGAATTGATGATAACCAGCTTGGTATGTTTGTTAACCAGCTTGCGAAAAGCATCCAGATCAAAGGAAAATCCGCTTTCTTCCTTGAGCGGCACAGGAACCGGGGTGCCGCCGGCCAGACGGATCATGGCATCGTATGTCGGAAAGCCGGGATTGGGATAGATCACCTCATCACCGGGTTCGATCACAGCCAAAGCCGGAAAGAACAGGTTGGGTTTGGCTCCCGGGCTGACAACCACTTGATCCGGGTGAATCTCCAAACCATGACGCATACCGGCGTCCTTTGCGATCACCTCACGCAAAGATTTCATTCCAATGGGAGGTGTATAACGTGTTTGCCCTTCAGAGATGGCGCGAATTCCTGCGAGACTGATATTGTCAAAAGTATCAAAGTCCGGCTGGCCAATTTCCAGGTGGATGATCTTCCGCCCTTTGGCTTCCAGCTCCTGCGCCCGCGCCAATACCTGATAGGCCCCCTCAGGTTTTAAATGACTCGTCCTCTTCGCATAGTTCATAGCATTCCCATTAACTCATCATATTCTTCGTCTTTCATCGTGAACCAATGTTCCGGCTGCGGGAAGGATTTATCTGAGACTTCATTGACATACTGTGAGAGTCCCTTCAGAATGACCTCTCCTGCATTTCCATACACTTTGGCCATGCGCGGCTTGAACTTGGGGTATAGCCCAAACATGTCATGGTAAATGAGCAGTTGCCCATGGGCATCCGGCCCTGAGCCCAGGCTCATGATGATGCAGTTTTCAGCCCGTTCGGTAATGATCTTGCAAACCCGGTCCGGGACCATTTCAAGCAGCACCGCGAAGGCGCCAGCCTGCTCAAGCGCTTTGGCGGCATCGATGATCTTCTTCGCGGCACGGGCGCCGCGTCCTTGCACCTTATAACCGCCAATGGCGGCAGCGCTTTGCGGTGTCAACCCAAGGTGTCCCATGGCGGGAATACCTGCGCTGACGACTCCATGAATGCGGTCAGCCATTTCCACACCGCCCTCGAGCTTGATCGAATCGCAGCCTGCCTCGGCCATAAAACGCCCGGCATTACGAATTGCCGATTCAACACTGGCCTGATAACTCATATACGGCATGTCCCCCACAATAAAGACATTCGGTGCCCCACGGCGGACTGCGGAAGCATGGCGGATCATGTCTTCCATTGTCGCGGGCAAAGTACTATCAAAACCCAGCATGGTCATTGCCAGGCTGTCGCCAACCAGGATCATATCCATGCCTGCCTGTTCCTGCAAATAGGCAGTTGGATAATCATAACAAGTGAGCCAGGAGATCGGTTCCTTGTTGGCGGCCTTATTGAACAGATACGGTAAAGTAACTTTCTTGCGGTCTGACATATTTTCCTCCGTTACAAAAAAAGGTTGGGGTATTCAAATTGATTCTACAGGAAGTTCTAAGGTGATTTCTCAAATTCAGACTATTCACATTCACATCATAAAAATAAACTTCATAATGTGAATATAATACCTCATTTTTACTCTAGTGTCAACATTGACAATGAATTCCCGGTTATTTATAATAATTTACACATTGTAAATTATTATTTTACTATAAGAAAACCGCAAGATCAATTTTACACCCTGGAGATAAAGATTACCATGTATGAAAAAACATTAACACACGTCTCCCCCGTTTGGAATCGATATACCGACATCGTGATCGATCATGCCAAAGGGGCCTATATCTACGACATCAAAGGGGATGAGTACCTTGATTTTACCAGCGGAATCGGCGTGACCAGTACCGGTCATTGTCATCCAAAGGTTGTTGCTGCGATCCAGGAACAAGCGGCTAAATTACTGCATGGTCAATTCAATATTTATTTTCACAAACCACTGCTGGATCTGATCGAGTCTTTACAACCGATCATGCCCCACGGCCTGGAGAGTTTTTACTTTTCCAACAGCGGTGCGGAGTGCATCGAGGCTTCTGTAAAACTGGCGAAACATGCAACCGGACGCACCAATGTGATCGTGTTCAATGGCGGTTTCCATGGGCGTACACATTTGACCATGACCATGTCCACCAGTAAGATCACCTTGCGGAAACATTATCAACCCCTGGTGCCAGGGGTGTTTGTGGCGCCCTATCCATATCCCTATTATTATGGCATGGATGAGGAGGCCACAACGGATTTCTGCCTGCGCGAATTGATGAAAATCCTCAAGGGGCAAACCGCTCCCGATGAGACTGCCTGCATGGTGATCGAACCAGTGCTTGGCGAAGGAGGATACGTGGTACCGCCTTTGCGCTTTATGCAGGAGTTACGCGAGCTTTGCACACATTATGGGATCCTGCTGGTCGCCGATGAGGTGCAAAGCGGGTTCGGACGGACCGGCAAATATTTTGCGGTGGAACACTTTGGGATCGTACCTGATGTAATGGCAGTAGCCAAGGGGATCGCTTCCGGTGTGCCGATATCAGGGGTGATCACCCGCCCGGAGCTGGCTGCAAAATGGCTCCCGGGATCGCATGGGGGTACCTATGGCGGAAATGCGCTGGCTTGCGCTGCCGCAATAGCAACTATTAAAGTCATCAAAGAGGAGGGCCTGGTAAAAAATTCGGAAGAGCGCGGCATGCAATTGCGCACGGAGCTGAAAAGCCTGCAGGCCAAATTCCCGGTCATGGGTGATGTACGCGGTCTGGGTTTGATGGATGCTGTCGAGTTCACCCGCGATGGGCAGCCTGCCCCGGAAACCTCCAAAGCAGTCATGGCTGCCGCCTTGGAAAGTGGTTTGATCCTATTAGGCTGCGGTACGTTTGATAACGTGATCCGTTGGATTCCCCCGTTGGTTGTCACGCCGCAGGAGATCGATCGCGCGGTGAAAATTTTTACCAAAGCGCTTGGCAAGTGTACACGCTGATGGATTTTAGACCCAAGCCTTAAGATCACTATACGAATTAAACAACCAGCCGGTGCGTAAATAAATATACACACCGGCTGGTACTGGTTTGATCAGCCTTTTAACTTAATTGATTCGGGGGGACGTTTATTCGAGACACGCCAGGCCATCCAGCTTAGCGCGAGTGCAGTAAAAACGGCTATCAGCATAAAAAAACCAATGGTTTTCTGGTAGGAACTTGTCACATCCAACGCGGTGCCGAACAGGATCGGTCCCACCATCTCGGAGATGCTTGCGATCAGGAATATCGTTGATGTGGCGATCGCGATCGAGTTCAACCCCACCACGTCGCCCAGGATCGTGGATAAAACCCCCCAGGAGGATGCTGCGCTCATTCCTATCAGCACCATCACGCCGCCGACCATCCACCAGGTGCTGCCTGAATTGAGTCCGGAGAGCAGCACATAGGCGATCACCGTCAACCAATTGACGATTGCCAATAACCACCAGCGATTTTTTTGAAATCCACGGTCGGCCAGGATGCCCCATAAGACCCTGCCGCCAACTCCTGTCAATTGGATCAATCCAAAGAAAATTCCGGCAACCCTGGCTGAGGTTTTTACCACATCCACAAGGAACAGCGTTATGAATACATCAACGGTCAAGCCGAACACGTAAACTCCATAGATCACAGCAAGAAAAAGAAAGGTCTTTGATCGAAGGATGCTCAGGTCAAGGAGCGGCCCGCTTGCAGGGCGCGCAGAATTAGCCTTCGGGATCTGCCTGAAACTGAGAAAACCGCCGGACAAGGCCAATAAAGCTAAAATACTATAGCCGGAATTCCAATCAAAATACTCGCCCAATAAGGGCAAAATGACCGCCCCAAAAAAGCCTCCCAAAGGGACTGCGGCGTAGATGACCCCCATGAATACCCCTCTTTCTTCCCGGTCAAAGGTGGCGGTAACCACCCGGTTAACAAGTGGAATAATACCCGAACGCACCAAGCCTAAGACAAACAAGGCTGCGATCAGTCCCGTATAAGAATGCTGCAAAGAAACCAGCAGGAAAGCCAGTCCTGTGCTGGTTAATAAAATCGGGAAAGCCCACCTCGCATCCAAACGATCCACCAGGCGTCCGACCGGCAAAATAGCCAGCAAGGTCCCGGCTACCATAGCCCCTACCATAAACCCAAATTGGCGCTCATTCAGGTGCAGCTCCGTGCGAATGAACGGCGCCAGCAGGCTTAGCGAACGCACAACCAGCGATTCCGTGATGAGAGCAAAAATTGCGATCACCACGATCATGCGACGGGTCTTTTTCTTATGGACAGCCTCTTCCGTCACGGGTGGGAGATTTATCATCAGGGATGGCGCCTTATATGACTGCCGGTTTTTACTTTAGGCTCCTGCTGTTTATTTGAAAAATTCATACCGTGTCCCAAGGCCTTTTTCCAGCGCGCCTTTATAGAGCATCGCAGCGGTCACAATATCCTGAATGGCCATACCGACGGTATCAAAAATTGTCACCTCGTCTGAGTTCTCGCGGCCAGGCTTTCTGCCTAAGATAATTTCACCAATCTCGGCATGAATATCCTCCGGCCGAATAATACCGGCCTTTATAGCATTGTGAGTCTCTCCCCTTTCCACGCACAGGCGAATCGAGTCATTAACGACCTTGGCACCGGCAAAAACATCGGCATCCAGTTCCTGCTTGTCTGATGAATCCGCACCGATCGCCGCGATATGCGTACCGGGCTGTATCCATTCTTTTTTCACGATGGGACCGCTGCGGGCACGGGTGGTGGTCACCACAATATCCGCGCCCCGTACCGCTTCCTCGGCCGTTGCGCATCTGCGGATCTTCAGTCCCGTCTCCCCGGCCATCTCCGTCACATAAGCATCCAGAAACTCCGGCAGGGCATCCCACACCCTCACCTCTGTCAACTTCCGCACTCGCATGATCGCACTCAATTGTCTCCGTGCCTGGCTGCCAGCTCCGATAATGCATAGTTTTTCTGCATCGGCACGTGCCAGGTACTTCACTGAGATGGCCCCGGCAGCGCCAGTGCGGCAGCCGGTAATAAAGGTGCCGTCCATAATGCACTTCAGTGCGCAGGTATTCGCCTCAAATAGCATCACGGTGTTCATACCCGTGGGTAAACCTAATTTCGGATTGTTATCATACCCGCCGGAGGATGCCTTCAAAGTGATGTACCCGCTGCCCATGTCCAGCCCCCCTTTGAAGTCGACACCTGTGTGTGTTCCGGGCAATACCACATCCATGATCTTCGGCAAAACCACCAGGTTGTTGTTGTAGGACCGATAGCCATCTTCTACAGCCGCGAGAACCGCATCCAGGTCAATCAGGCTGCCTACTTCTTCCTTGTTCAGCAATAATGTTTCCATAAAAATTTTTTCCCTTTTTCGAAATTTAACGATGAGCAGAAAATTCTCGACAATAATCCTTGTGACCTGGTTTGACTTCCTTGTACCCAGGCTCCTAAAACCTTCATTTCATCACAGCCTGAGCACATCTGGTGTGGAACCGGCAGCCTGCACGCAAATTAACCGGCTGGGCACATCCCCGGAAAGGATAATCCGATTCAATTTCCAGCCTGGGTTGGGTACGGGAACGCTGACACCAGTGTCTGGGTCTATGGATTCAGATAGATCTCCTTGCGGTTGGTCATTTCAACGATCCGGTCCAGGTACACGCCCCCACACAATTCGGGAAATGCTTTATAACACTCAGGTAATGGGCTATGAATAGGGATTTAAGAATACATGGTATATGAACTTTTTCTGGCAGGTGGAGTACCCAGGCAACCCAAACGTCAGCAGCCTTGAAAACAAAACTGCACCAAGACAAGCAATTTGCTTTTTCTGCTGGTCAGCAAAACCGAATGCCGATCTTGATATCGCTGCCTCTCCCTACCAGTTACAGGGAGAGGCAGCGATATGACTGGTCTGCTTTACTTCCTTACCTCGGCGGTCACGATCATGGTGGTCGTTTCAACGATCTCTTTGGTCTGGGTAACCTGGCCGGCAGGGGTATAGTAATAGGAACCGGCGCCAAGCGTGTATTCCTGATCGCCCAATTGCAATTTTATCTTGCCTTTGACAATATAGGTCATCTGGTCTGTTTCATGGGCATGGGCAGGGAACGTGGATCCGGGTTCGATGATCCATTCCGACACTTTCAGGTGAGACGGATCGTGAATGGGCCGGCGAACGCTAACGCCAGGACGAATTTCGGTTAAGACCATATCCTCATTCAGGGAAATCATAATATTCTCCTTTGGAAGTTTTCCTCGTGCAAAGCATGAGGTTCGATAAAATAAACTCGCTCAAGCAAGCGAGTTGACAGCCATTCTGATTTTCTTATAAAATGCCTTCCACCTGCTCCCCTTTTAGGATCTTCCCGATCATATCAATGTCCCAATTGCCGGAGGTCAAAACCGTGCAGACTTTCTCATCTGGCATTGTATTCACTCTGCCGGATAACAGAGCAGCAATGCCCACACAGGCCGAAGGCTCCGCCACCAGCTTGGCATCGCGCGCCATCAATCTAACAGCTTCCTTGATATCTTCTTCTTCTGCAACAACGATCTCATCCACGTACTTCTCAATGATGGGATAAGGTTTCTCGCCCGTCCGCGTGCAGGTCAGACCGTCTGCCACCGTGGGCTGAGTCCACGTCGACGTGGATGGACGTCCATTCTGGCGGCTGACATAATACGCACAGCAGGCAGCGGCCTGCACACCGATCACGCGCACATTCGGTTTTGACTCTTTTATGGCTGTGGATATACCCGAGATCAGCCCTCCGCCGCCGATGGGCACCAGCACGGTGCTTACATCGGGGAGATCCTCCATGATCTCCAGGGCAATCGTACCCTGGCCTGCCATAACCGTATAATCTTCATAGGCATGGACAATGTTATACCCGTGCGCCGCCACCTCTTCACGAACTTTCTTCCAGCGCTCGTCATATTTCCGGTCCCACACGATCACCTCGGCTCCCATGGCTTTGGCATTTTCGATTTTGATGGCCGGGGCGTCCTCCGGGATGACCACCGTCACATGGATGCCCAGCATCTGTCCGGCATACGCGCAGGCTTGTGCGTGATTTCCAGATGAACTGGTGATGATGCCTTTCTTCAGTTCTTCTGGAGTTAAAGATAGGATCTTACTCAGCGCTCCTCTCAGCTTAAAAGCCCCGGTGATCTGGAGCATCTCGGGCTTGAGATAAACCTGACACCCCAGCACCTTATCCATGGACTTTTCCCGCAGCAGGGGCGTGCGTCGAATATGCGGCCCGATGCGTTCCGCAGCTTCCCGTATATCCTGCAAAGTAACTGACGTTTTTTCCAAAACGTCCTCCTATTGTCTATAATTCTTATAAATTCACCGGATGGGTTTTGTTACAATTATTGCCTAAGCCACTTTCAAACACGCGACCCAATGACCGGGTTTGACTTCCTTGTACTCGGGCTCCTGGACACTGCATTTCTCCATGGCCAGAGGGCAGCGGGTGTGGAATCGGCAGCCTGAAGGTGGATTTACCGGGCTGGGCACATCCCCGGTAAGGATGACCCGGTTCCGTTTCCGGCTTGGGTCGGGTACGGGAATCGCCGACATCAGTGCCTGGGTGTATGGGTGTAGATGATTTTGATAGATCTCATTGCGGTCGGCCATTTCGACAATTCGACCCAAGTACATAACAGCCACCCGATCCGAGAAATGCTTAACAACACTCAGGTTATGGGCGATAAAAAGGTAAGTCAATCCAAACTCATCCTGCAGGTCTGACAGCAGGTTCAGGATCTGGGCTTCAATCGAAACATCCAGCGCCGAAACCGGCTCGTCGCATACAATGAACTTGGGGTTGAGGGTCAGCGCCCGGGCAATACCGATGCGCTGAAGCTGACCGCCTGAGAATTCATGCGGATAGTGTTTGAGGTGGTAGGATTCCAGCCCGACCCGCTGGAGCATTTCAACAACGATCTTTTCCCGTTGTTTTTTATCTGTCATCCCGTGCACATACAGCGGCAGCCCCACACTTTCGGCAATTTGCAAGCGTGGATCCAGGGAGGAGCATGGATCCTGAAAAATGATCTGCATATTGCGGCGCATGGCATGTAGTTCACGCGAGTTGGCCTTTAATACGTCCCTGCCATTATAAAGAACCTCGCCTGAAGTGGATGAAGTAAGTCTGAGAATGGTACGGCCGACCGTAGTCTTCCCGCAGCCGGATTCTCCCACCAACCCCAGAGTCTCACCGGTCTTTATTTTGAAAGAAACACCATCCACAGCTTTAACATGGTTCTTCGTCTTTAAAAATAGACCACCGCGCACCGGATAATATTTCACAAGGTTACGAACTTCAACCAGATGTTCGCCGTTGGTTGAACCTTTATTCAGGTGATTGGTACTGCCCTTTAATGATCCCATAACTTGGAGTTCCTCTAGGAAAGTAAAAATTCCCTGCGATCAGATCGAAACGTCTGAAAGTGAAGGGGTGGCGCGGGGAAGTCGGTCGGATTTTTCATACAACCAACATCGCACTTTATGCTCGGGACTAACCTCGATCAGGTGCGGCTCGCTTTCCACACAGATGGTTAGGTTATTCTCGATCCGCGCTTTGCAGCGCGGGGCAAATTTGCATCCATCCGGCAGGTTGATACAATCACAAACCACCCCCGGGATGATGTTAAGCCTTTCCTTGGTTTGGTCCAGGATCGGTATGGATTCGATCAAGCCGTTCGTGTAAGGGTGCAGCGGTTGTTTAAATAATGAACCTACTGTGGCCTGCTCCACGATCCGCCCGGCGTACATGACCGCCACGCGGTCCGCCATTTCAGCGACCACGCCGAGATCGTGGGTGATCAGGATGACCGCCATCCCCAGCCTCGTGCGCAGTTCGCTCATCAGATCCAATATTTGTGCCTGAATGGTCACGTCCAGGGCGGTTGTCGGTTCATCCGCGATCAACAGGTCAGGCTCACAAGTTAAAGCCATGGCGATCATCACCCGTTGGGCCATACCGCCGGAAAATTCATATGGATAGCAGGATGCCCGGCGCTCGGCATCGGGGATGCCAACCAGTTTGAGTAAATCCACTGCCTTCTGCCAAGCCAGCTGCTTGTTCATTTTTGAATGGACAAGGATCGCTTCGACGATCTGATCTCCGACCTTATACACCGGGTCAAGGGAAGGTAGCGGCTGCTGAAAGATCATCGAGATACTGTTGCCGCGCACCCGCTTCATCTCAGTTTCTGTTTTATCAAGGAGGTTCTCTCCATGAAAATTTATCGATCCGTCAACGATCTTTCCCGGCCGGTTTAGCAGGCGAAGTATGGATAGGGAGGTGACACTCTTCCCGCAGCCAGACTCGCCGACCAGGCCAAAAATTTCGCCGGCTCGTACATCAAAGTCCACTCCATCCACCGCCTTGACGACGCCCTCTCTAGTGAAGAAGTAGGTTTTCAGGTTCTTAATTTCAAGCAGGTTTTCTTTGGTAGATCTGGCAATATCAGTCATGGAGAAACCTTCGTTGCATGTCTATTTTTTTAAGGGTGACTCACCAGGTACGGCTTTGCTGCGGGTCAAACATTAACATTAAACCCTGGCCTGCCATGGTAACGCTCAACGTGGCAATGAAAATGATCGATCCTGGCGCGAGGATCAGGGTGGGGACACGCACCATATACACCTGTGCCTCGGCTAACATCGAGCCCCAATCAGGGGTGGGAGGCTGGATGCCGATGCCCAAATACGAAAGGCCGGCAATCGTCAGCAAGGTATGCCCAAAACGCAGGAAGACCTGGGCCAGGATGGGTCCCAACGTGTTGGGAAGGATATGCTTCCACATCGTGAGGAATTCTGATTCTCCGGTTGCAGCTGCAGCCTCAATATAAGTTTGGGATGCGATTTCCAGCCCTACGGCCCTGGCAAGGCGGGCGTAAGGAGTCCAGCCTGTGATCGTCAAGGCCAGAACGAGAGGCCAGAACCCGGGTTTCATCATGACCACGATCATCAGCGCAATGATGATGTTGGGGAAGGATAGAAAAAGATCGATGGCGCGCATCAAGATTTCATCCAGAAGACTCCCGCCGTGTCGGCTCGCAAGCGCACCCAGGACGGTACCAATGACTGCCGATATGAAGACAGAGACAAAGGAGATGATAAGGGCCTGCCGTCCGCCGAATAATATTCTGGAAAAGACATCCCTGCCCAGGGCGTCCGTTCCCAGGAGATGCTCAGCAGATGGGGGTTTCAATCGGTTATACAAATCCTGATCCGTTGGATCATAAGCTGTTAACTGGGCTGCAAAGATCTGTATAAACACAATGATCCCAAAAGTGACCAAACCAAAAATTGCCATCGAATGCCAGCGGAACCTCGGCTTGCGCCGCAGGTCCACGGGTGCAGCAGGTAGATCAACCGTAGAAGCAATATCGCTCATCATGGGTCTCCAAATTACATCCAGAATATCCGGCGGGGAAACCTACCCCCCCTGCTGACCTAACCGGATGGTGGGGTTCAGGACAATATAAGCCAGGTCCGTCACAGTGTTAATTACGATCGCCAGTCCGGTAATGAGCACAACACCCGCCTGAACAACCGGCAGGTCATGCGCCAGCACCGCGTCATACATGACCCGGCCAATGCCTGGAATTGCGAAGATCACTTCAACGATCACCGACCCGCCCAACAGACCAGCCAGCCATAAAGTGATCAGGGTGACGACCGGAATTAAGGAGTTGCGCAAAGCGTGGCGCCAGATAATGTTAAATTCAGACAACCCCTTTGCCCGGGCGGCGCGGATGAAATCCTTTTGCATGACTTCGATCATGGTCTCGCGGGTCAAACGGGTAAAGTAGGCAATGGGTCGTAACGCCAGTGTCAGGGCAGGCAGGACAATGAATAAGGGTCCCCGCCAGCCTGCTGAAGGCAGCCAGCGCAGCTGTAAAGCAAAGATGAGGATCATTACAGGCGCAAACCAGTACTCTGGAACCGCCACCCCGGTTTGCGTAAGGATCGCGATCACATTATCCAACCATTTCCCCGGCCGAAGTGCAGAAAATACTCCCAGGGGTATCGAGATAATGATCGCGACCACCAGGGAAACCAGGGACAGGACCAGGGTGATTTTCAATCCGCGGAAGAGTATTGTGCTGACAGGGGTCCGGCTGATAAACGAAATGCCCAGGTCACCTTTAAACATATGTTCAATCCACTTCACATATTGGACCATTAAAGGCTTATCCAGTCCAAGCTCTTCCCTCACCGCGGCGATGATTTGCGGGGTTTGCTCGCGTTCGCCAATTCTCGAACGCAGGATGGAGCTTGTTGGGTCAATTCCACTGATGTAGGGATATAGAAAAGCGATCAGGGAGACCAGAACGAGCAGCACAGGCAGGATTAATAGACGACGGATGATGAGAGAGTACATAGAAGTTAATCTCTTCGCTTTCCAAAGATCTGTGAACCGGGTTGATTGAAGATGTTAAAGGTTCTGGCGTGGAACATGCCTTCTGGATGATTTACTCCCCAGAAAATCATACACATATGGGGTAAATCGCATACCAGAACCTCTACCAGAAGCTATCATACCTTATTTAGTCAATACCAAGCAGGGCGGGTAAACCGGTCAGGTCAGGCAATTCAACATAGGGGCCGTAATCGTCCTGGTTTCCCGGCCGGCCATTGCGATTGATCCAGACACGATCCCATCCCAGACTGTGGGCTGGCATAATGTCATAATTAAATCCCTGAGCCACGTGCAGGATATCGCTTTTATCACAGCCCAATCTGCGCAGTGCGTAATGAAAAATGGGCGGAGTCGGTTTATATGCCCGTGCTTGTTCGGCGGTAATGACATCATAAAATGTGGTGTTGATGTTTTTCACGTTATGGGCGATCATGTCATCTTGTGCGTTCGAGATGATCACAAGTTTGCAATGCTTCGCGAGGCGGTCAAGAATGGGCTTGGTATCCGGGAAAGGTCCCCAGGTGGGAACCGCGGCAACCAGCGCATCGCCGTCTTTATTGGTATATCGCAGCCCCCATAGATCCATGGCCTTCTTAAAGCTTGTGCGCAGCAGATCAGGATAACTTTGATAAGGGGCGAGACATTCAAAGTAGCGGATGTCTCTAAATGTGATCAGGAAATCATGCAGGTTGGTGGTTTTGGCGCGCTCGCCTAAAATTTCCGTGGTCGCCTTGGTTAACTGAAAATCGATCAGGGTACCGTAACAGTCAAAAGTGATGTACTTGGGAAGTTTCATTTCTACTCCAAATTTAGGTCTTGACAAGAAAAGGCTGGCACAGAATTGCGTTGGTTACATTTCAGTATGACCACTACGCGTTTATTACAATTCCGTGCCAGCCGATCTTCAAGTATAAAATATAATGGATATTTACGAACTGCTTTTTATTGGGCAATATCCAATTCAGGGGTCATGACGAACCGTTCAAGCGGGTGGATCTGGTAATTAAGAACCTTGGTGCTGATACCGTTCACGATTTCTGTGTAGTTCAGATAAGCGCCGACGGCCTGGTCATCAACCAGCGTCTGCTGGAGTTCACGATAAATGGCATAGCGTGCATCCAGATCGGTCAGCGCGCGTGCTTCGGTTAATTTGGCATCGAAGGTCTCATCGCAGAAACGATCCATATTGAAGGATCCTTCGCAGGAATAATCTGAGGTAAAGAAACCCTCGGGATCGTAGCTGTCCAGAACATGGTTGCGGGAGATAATGAACATGTCGTAATTGCCGGCCAGGACTTCAGGCTCCATGGCATCATATTGGGCAACACGGACTTCCACATTAATACCAACTTTTCCGAGCATATCCTGGATCGCGATGGCGGTCAGGGGCAGATTGGCGCGGGTGGAGTAGGTCCAGAGGCTTACCGTTAATGCACCCTTTTCATATCCGGCTTCAGTCAGGAGCGCGATCGCCTTTTCGGGATCATAGGGGTAACCCTTCAGGTCTTTATTAACCCACACTTCGGAGGGGGATATGGGGCCAATTGCCGGGGAGGCAACGCCTTCAAGTGTCGCATCGACGATAGCCTGTCGATCAAGCGCATAGGATACGGCCTGGCGCACCTTAAGGTCATCAAAGGGCGGGCGGCTCAAGTTCATGTGCAGGGTTGTAGTGCGGGGTGTCTGCATTTTGAGAACCGATACGTTGGAATCAGCTTCCAGGACCGCGATCTGTTCGACAGGAAGATGAACATCAATGTCGATCTCACCGGTCTGCAGCATGCCGGCGCGGATCTGGGAATCAGGTACGAACAAGATGGTGGCTTTGTCAATATTTACAGCGCCGCCCCAGTAATCGGGGTTCTTAACAACAGTCAGGCTCTGCTGGGGAACTTCCTCGGTCAGAATGAACGGTCCGGTGCCGGTATTGAACGGATTGACCGGGCCGGTTTCAGCTGTATATGCAGACGGCGCGAGGACCCCGGTAACAGGGCTGGTGAGGCGGTTGGGAAGCAGCGCGTCAAAAGCCGAAGTGGTAATGCGGACGGTGTAATCATCAACGGCTTCAACTGCCGCGAATGTCTTGGGGGAGATCCCACGGGGAGGTGTGGGGGAATTTACGACGTATGTCAATGATTTAACAACAGCCGCTGCATTGAAAGGTTCACCGTTTGTGAAAGAAATGCCCTGGTGAAGTTTGAATTCCCAGGTGGTGTCATCGACCTGCGACCATGATTCAGCCAGGTTTGGCACCATCTTTCCGTCAAAATCCACTTTAACCAAAGTCTCCAAAACACCGATATAAGCCATGGAGAACCCGTCATCAGTTTCAATTTGCCAACCACGTTGGGGATATGATTCTTGTCCCAGGCCGATTGTGATCTCTTTCGGTTCAGCAGCAACGGGCGCAGCTGCTTCAGTGGCCGCGGGGGCTTCCCCCGCGGGAGCTGATTCTGCTCCGCTGGCAGCCTCGGTTGGGGCAGCAGCAGGTTGGCAGGCAGTAAGCGCCATCATCAAAACAAGCACGAGAACTAACAACTTTTTCATTTCTTTCTTCTCCTTTTAGGAATTTTCTATCTGTTATTTTGATATTCTTTTGGACCAACAATGGAA
>CAYLOW010000077.1:5586-16182 GCA_964385315.1 uncultured Anaerolinea sp. | reverse complement strand
TGATCAAGGGCATCCAGAAGACCGTCAGCGAGGCCGTCACCGCCATGCAGGCTTCCGCGGCCGAGGTCGAATCCGGTGTGACACGTGCCCAATCCGCTGGAGAAGTGCTCGATAACATCCTCGGTGCGGCTGAGGCTGTTTACAAGCAGGCGGAAGATGCCGGTAATGCAGCCGCCAAAGTCAGCGCCGCCGCAGCAGAATTGGTTGAAGCCGTTGATTCGGTCTCGGCTGTGATCGAAGAGAACACCGCCGCCACCGAACAGATGGCGGCCAACTCGACCGAGCTGACCCAGGCCATTGAGAACATCGCCAGTGTCAGCGAAGAGAACAGCGCCGCTGTCGAGGAAGTCTCCGCCTCCACCGAGGAGGTCTCGGCTCAGGTCGAGGAAGTCTCTGCCTCCGCCTCCTCTCTAATGGAGATGGCTCAAAAACTGCAGCAGATCGTTGCCCGCTTCAAACTTACCGTGAAATAGAGCCAGCAAGGACAAGAGGTGACCTCTTCAATTGAAGGAGGTCACCTCTGATCATGTCATGAGTTAATTTGGAGAACAAACTATATGGAACAACAACTGGTGATCTTTGAACTGGCAAACGAATTTTATGGCATCAACATCGCTGTTGTGGAAAGCATCATCAAGATGCAGGCCATTACACAGCTTCCGCAGACCCCTGCCTATGTAAAGGGGGTCACCAATCTACGCGGCAGTGTGCTGCCCGTGATCGACCTGCGCAACCGGTTTGGTCTGGATGCAAGGGAAGATACCCGGCAGACCCGCATCATCATTGTCACCATGGGCAGCATCAAGGTGGGCGTGGTGGTCGATGGGGTCTCCGAGGTCCTGCGGGTTTCCGACGAGCTGATCGAGCCGCTGCCCCCGATGGTCAATTCGGTCAACTCTGTGTTTCTCAAAGGGATCGTGCGGCTTGAGAATCGCCTGATCATCCTGCTGGAACTTGGTAAAGTGCTCGATCTTAATGAACAGCAGGTCTTGAAATCTCTCACTGCATAAAGATCAGGATTTATGTAAAAAAGTACCCGCCACTAGATCGTGTTTCAATAATTCTATTTTCCAGAAATAATCATGGCGTTGGTGGAATCCAGCGCCATGATTGGTTTAATTTTGCCTTTTGGACAGGGTAATGCAGGCCTGGTGATATCTTAAAGAGAAGCAGCCTTTTTATCAAATTCGGATTGTACAAAACCGTTAAGTATCAGGTAACACGTTTGTTCGATGATGGTGGAAGGCTGTTGCGATTGGAGTTCGCTGCTGTTTTTTCACCATTTTTATGCGTCTTTGGTTTGAAAGAAATGCAGGAAACCTTTACACAATCTTCATAATTCCTTTGCGTAACGTCAACAAATAATAATTACACTACATTCAATATAAAGTACAAGGAGAATGATTATGAAGATATTTGGAATACGACTGTTTCGACCCCGCAGCATCTGGATCCGACGCGTGGTGCAGTGGTTCTTTTTTTTGCTGATCGCGTTGATCTCGGTCAATCACACGCTGGTCGAAAACGGCGGAGGCTTCGCCTTCCTCTCAACGGCATCACTGCACGCGCTGTGTCCCTTTGGCGGCGTGGTGAGCATTTATCAATTTGCCACGGTCGGGACCTTCGTTCAGAAGATCCATGACTCCTCCTTCGTTTTAATGGCGCTTGCTTTCATCCTGTCCATCCTGTTTGGACCGGTCTTCTGCGGCTGGGTCTGCCCGATGGGAACGGTGCAGGAATGGGTCAGCAGGCTGGGGAAGAAGATCTTCCGGCGCAAGTTCAATCACTTCGTGCCTGCCAAACTTGATAACGTCCTGCGTTATATGCGCTACCTGGTGCTGGCCTGGGTGATCTATGTCACCGCCACCAGCGGCACGTTGATTTTCGCTGCATACGACCCCTATTTTGCGCTTTTCAATTTTTGGACGGCTGAAGTCGCGTTGACCAGCCTGATCATTCTCGGCGTGACCCTGGTGCTCTCGCTCTTTGTGGAACGACCGTGGTGCAAGTATGCCTGTCCGTACGGAGCCGTGCTGGGCATCACGAATTTATTCCGTGTCTTCCAGATCCGCCGGGTCGAATCGACCTGCAAAAATGACGGTGCCTGCTCGATCCTGTGCCCGATGAACATTCCAGTGGACGTGGTGAAAACCGTGCGCGACCACCAGTGCATTTCGTGTCTTGAATGTACTTCTGAAGCCGTTTGCCCGGTCGCCAGGACCGTAGTATTCAACGCCGGAGGTGTGAAATGAATCTGACATCCAAACCGCTCGCCGTGATCATTATTGTTGTGCTCTTCGGCGGCATCGCATTCTCCAGTGCCATGGGCTGGTGGGCAACTGAAAGCAGCAAACAGGCCGCCACGTTTACCGAAGGTGAGTTCGCGGGCGAAGCAAATCCCGCTGACATTCGCGGTTCGTATACCTTTGGCGATGTCGAGAAGAACTTTGACATCCCCGCTGCCATTCTCGTACAAGCCTTTCAGGTCGAAAGCACTGACCCCGCGGCGTACCCCGTCAAGAGTCTTGAAGAAATTTACGCGGGCAGCGAGTTCGAGGTCGGCACCGCGTCGGTCAGATTGTTCGTGTCTTTTTATAACAATCTGCCCATTGACCTAAGCACCGATATGTACCTGCCTGAAGCAGCGGCGGCGATATTGAAAGAAAGAAGCCTGTCTCCTGAGCAGAGTGCCTACCTTGAAACACACATTGTCCCGGCCCAAGCCCCTGCCGCGACCGGCGAAACAATTCCAACTGTTGTGCCCACCCAGGAACAAGCGACGGGAACCGAGACCGCTGCCAGCGAAGATTACATCATCAAAGGCAAGACGACTTTTGGTGATCTGACAACCTGGGGCGTTTCTCAGGAGAGCATTGAAGCTGTATTAGGCATGGCTATGCCAGGCGATCCTGCGTTGGTCATCAAGGAATTTACCACTTCAAATGGATTGGATTTTGAAGTCTTGAAACCGGTCCTGCAGGCTGAAGTGGATAAGGTTAAGCCTTAAATCCAAATTAAAGTAAAATCATCCCATGGCCAAAATACTTGTAATCGACGACGAACCTTCCATCATCAACCTTGTTCAGGCATATCTCAAACCTGAGGGCTTTGAAGTGTACACTGCCGCAGACGGCAATGCCGGGCTCAAAGCTGCCCGGGCTTTCAAACCCGATCTGATCATTCTGGACCTCATGCTTCCAGGCATTGATGGCATAGAGCTGCTCTCCAGGCTGCGGCGCGAATCAGATGTGTATGTCATCATGCTGACCGCCCGCACCGAGGAGACGGACAAGGTCGTCGGGTTATCAGTTGGGGCGGATGATTATGTCACCAAGCCTTTTAGCCCGCGCGAATTGGTCGCGCGGGTCAAGGCGGCCCTGCGCCGATTGAAAACAGGTGCAGGCCAGGAGATGGAGGGGAATGTGCTTTCCTTCAAACATACCAGGATCGATAAGAGCGCTCATACCGTTAGTGTGGATGACAGCCCGATCGAATTGACTTCCATCGAGTTCAGCCTGCTGCAGGCGTTGGCTGAAAACCGGGGCCGGGTACTTTCGCGTGAACATCTGCTTGAGAAAGTTTGGGGCGGCGAATATTTTGGCGAAATGCGTGTTGTGGATGTCCACCTTGGGCACCTGCGTCACAAACTTGGGGATGAATCGCTCATCACAACTGTTCGCGGCGTTGGATACCGCTTTGATGATGAGCTGCTCTGAGGAAAAATGTTATGAGATATATTCGTGAAAGGCTTGGGGCGAAATTGTTTTTAGCCAATCTGGCCGTCATTCTGGTCGGGGTGGCTGTTCTTGCGATCACCATTCAGCTCACAATTCCCGCGGTGTTCAACCGCCATATGCTGGGTATGGAGCAATCCATGATGAATGGCGGCATGGGGGCCGGGCTGGGGCAAAGACAAGGGCAAGGCCTGAGCCAAGGCCAGGGATATGGCAAAACCCTGTTTGACAACTTTAGTGCCAGTATGTTCGAAGCATTGGGGTATGCCGTTTCCTCCTCGGTTCTTATTGCCCTGGTTGTCAGTTGGATCCTGAGCCGCCGCATTGTTGCCCCCATTCGTACGCTGATCGAGGCGTCAAAACATATCACCGAAGGACATTATGATGAGCGCGTGCATGCCAGCGGGGCGGATGAGATCGCCCAACTCGCAGCGCACTTTAATAAAATGACGGCACAGCTTGAACAGGTGGAGACAATGCGGCTGCAACTGATCGGCGACGTTTCGCACGAATTACGGACGCCGCTTACTTCCATCAAGGGGTACATGGAAGGGCTCGTTGACGGGGTCATTCCCTCCACGCCTGAAACATTTGATCAGATCCATCGTGAAGCTGATCGACTCTCGCGATTGGTGGACGACCTGCAGGAATTAAGCCGTGTTGAAGCGAAAGCGTACTCCCTGGATGTCCATTCTGTTGTCGTGGCCAATCTCATTCAAACAACGATTAAACGCCTTTCCCCCCAGGCTGCAGCCAAACGGATCAGGTTCCATACAAATATGGCCGAAGGCCTGCCGCTGGTATCTGCCGATGAAGATCGTATTACACAGGTGCTGGTCAACCTTACTGCAAATGCGGTTCAATATACCCCTGAAGGCGGGGATGTGACCCTCTCCGCTGCCAGACAGGTGGATGAAGTCGTCGTTACCATCAAGGATAGCGGGATTGGCATACCCCCGGAACACATCAAGAATTTATTTACACGTTTCTATCGTGTGGATAAATCGCGATCTCGAAATGCAGGAGGCGGTTCGGGAATCGGGCTGACGATCGCCAGGCATTTGGTGGAAGCGCATGGCGGGCGCATCTGGGTGGAATCCAACGGGGAGGGACAGGGCAGCACCTTCGGTTTCAGCCTGAAGGTAGCCCGTTAAAAATGGATCACCCAGGGGCAGGACACTCTTCTGTGTGTATGCATCGGGCAGTCGAAGTCGTTCCGCGACGAAATACTTGATCGGTGCCGGATTGCCGATAAAAAAGGATGGCCGCGTAATTACAAAAAATGCCTCAGGAAAAATCCTGAAGCATTTTTGATTTAAACAGGCATGGGCAGCCTTAATACTATTTTGTTCGTGTTAAGTTGGCTTAAAATTATTGTTTCTGAATGGCGGCTGAAACCCGTTTGAGGCGTTCGGCTGCTTCCCGGGCCACCACTTCCAGCGCTTCGTCGTGAATGAAATTGACCATCGACATCGGGTCAATGATGTTCACGACAGTTCCAGCGCCTTCTTCGTATACAATCACGTTGCAGGGTAACAACAGGCCGACATCAAGGCGGGCATTCAGTGACCTGTTCGCCAAAGGGGGATTGCAGGCTCCCAGGATCGTGTATTTTCGGAAATCGACATCCAGTTTCTTTTTCATCGTTTCCTTGACGTCAATACTCGTCAGGATGCCAAATCCTTCCGCCTTGAGCGCTTCGGTTACCTTTTCCAGCGCCATTTCATACGGCATGTTTAATGTGGATTGAAATCCCAAATCAGACATGTGAACCTCCCGGTTGAAGATCGAAAAATAATTATCCTGCTGTTCAACGTAAATTTATTTCAAGACAACCGATGATTAAACCCAACAATTGTTATTTGTCATCCTGCCCCGCATCCTCAACCAAAATTTCAAAATCGGTGATGATCTGCGCGGTTGGCCGGATCGTGGCGGCAACTGAGCAATACTTCTCCTGCGAAAGCTGAATGGCCTGTTCCACAGT
Organism: uncultured Anaerolinea sp.; assembly: GCA_964385315.1. GTDB lineage: Bacteria > Chloroflexota > Anaerolineae > Anaerolineales > Villigracilaceae > Villigracilis. The sequence continues at coordinate 10,461 of CAYLOW010000077.1, read as the reverse complement.
TTTATCGGTCAGGTTCCTGCCCTTGAGCTTGAAGTGCAGGTGGATCTTTCGAAAGGTCCAGGGGGCCTCTGCTTCCTGTTCGCCGGTTGCCCTGATCTCCAGATATGAGATCGGCGTGCGCTTTTTAGCGAGAATTTCGACAACATCGACCGCGGTGCATGATGCCACAGCAATAGGCAGCAGGTCGGAAGGTTTAATTCCGATTCCCTCGCCTGGCGTGGAGAGAACCACGGAATGGTTGGTCGAATCGATCCCGATAAATTGTTTTCCCTCGACCCATTTTACAGTTGTTGTTCCCATAAGACTCCTATGATTTATATTCTTGTATCGTCACACGAACGGCACACGGCCGTTCAAACTCAGCCTGATCAGGTAAACCCGCCGGTGGATGCGCAACTGCCGCCCGTGCTGCTTGAGCCGGAGGATGCGCCCTTGAAGGAAGCCACCATGGAAAGCAGCCGTTGTGTTTTCCCGCTTTCGCATTTTGGACAGATCTGTGCCTGGTTGGCTTCTGAAAAACGAACCATTAATTCGAAGATCTCTCCACAATCGCTGCATTGATAATCATATAAAGGCATGTGTAAATCTCCAGAAAGTTTTATAAACCAATTTTTGAGCCGTACTTAATGGAAGATAAGTCATTTAGCTTCATTTGAGCTCCAAAGGGCATGTGGAAAATAGTGACCTAACCAGTTCTTTTGATGCAGGTGCGTGGAATAAGTTACATTTTTCATCGGTCAAAAATGATGATCGATGAAAAATGCTGCTTCTAAATGTTCCATAGGCATCCTGTCGATACCACCCAGGGTTTATCCGCCGCCCTGACCATTTCCGTTCCCATTCCCGGTTGTCCAGAGCGGTGCGCCGGTTGCGTCACGGAAGGAATATATTTGGGCGGTCGAATCCACGGTGATTGTCATGGCGCTGTACAGCCCCTGGTCGCCGGGGAAACCGGTGATGGTGAGTCCTTCACCGGCCGCCGGGGTGAAGCCGATGGATTGATTGTAGGTTGATTTTCCGAGTTGAACATACAGGAGCGTGCCATCATCGAGGGTGATGTTCATTCCGGTCAGGTCAAGGCTGTTGATGACGCCATGCACGGTTGTGGTGCCGCTGATGTTTGCCTGGGGAATTCCGGTACCGCTGCCCTGGCTGGTGGTTCCCTGTTGTCCATTGGCGGTTTGGGTTCCATTTGCCTGGGTGTTGGATCCCTGGGCGCCGGTCGCTGCCTGATTGCCATTTCCACCCGTTGTGGCAAGAATGGTCTGGTACACCTCTGCTGACAGGTACTGGGGTTGGTAGGTCTCTCCGGTTTGTTGAGCGAGGCTGCTTGTGAAGGCGGAGAGGTGATTGAATGAGCCATTCATCAGCTGGTTGTAGACCAGTTGAATATCCCCTTTATCGGTCTGCGAAAAGCGGGTTTGCAAGTCAAGGATATCGATCTCTTCAATGGCTGCGCTGACTTTATAGGCATCTGCGATGGAGAGGTTCCCCTGATCGATCAATTGATCATACAGGGTTTGCAGGTCCGTGTTTGTAAATTGTCCGGGAGTGAGGGCGGTGTCGGTTAAACCATAGGTGTCAATCAGGCCTTTTAGCTGATCCATGTGGGTTTGCTCACTGGATGCTATGTTCGTGAATATCTGGTCTCCCCAGGTTACGGCAAGCGCGTTATACACGTCACGGGCAAGCTTTTCCTCCTCCCGCATGAATAACAGGCTGGCGGATTCATCGGAGCTAAGCACAGCAGCCGGGGTATCCAGAACGGCAGCGCTGCCGTCATTATTTGCATTCCCCTCACTGGTTGTGGTTGTGCTTGCTGCGGGAGTGTTTACCGCCGCGGTACATGCACTTGTGCCGATGACGATCACGATGACTGCCGAGATGATACCGATCAAAATATGGTTGGGTTTTTTGAACATTTTTATTCCTTATGAGTACCTGGTTGGATCTAAAAAATATTTTGTTGAGAGTTCAACGATGAATGCATGATAGTTTTCCCATGTAAAGAACATGTAAATATTGATGCAAGGTTGTGCGAAGAAAGGTTATCCGTCTTCTTTACCCAATCTTCATGTCTTCTTGTTCAATTCAACAAGGTGAAATGATAAAAATGGATCATTCTTTATCATTTAGGAGTCGCAATGACTGAACAAGAGCCACAATCCGATCCGGATCCTTCGATGTTTGACAGAATGCGTGAGAGGCTGGTTCCTGACGGCATGCCCAGCGATGACCGTGGCCGGATGCGCATGGTCGTAGACAGCCTGATCCTTCATCTTCACCCTCCCAAGGTGGATGTTTCCACCTTGAAGTGGACCTACTCCTGGGGGCTCGGGGGGCTGGCTGGCCTGTTGATGGCCATTCTTGGCCTGACCGGGATCGTGCTTTTAAACAATTACACCCCTTCCGCACCGCAAGCCTATCTCGGTGTGCTTGAACTCAATTCAAATGTCTGGTTCGGCGAACTGATCCGCAACCTGCATCATTGGAGCGCCAATCTGCTCATCGTGGTTTCGGTGCTTCATCTCGTCCGGGTCTTTGTGACCGGGGCGTATCGTCCCCCGCGTGAGCTGAACTGGCTGATCGGGTTCGTCATGCTGCTGCTGGTGATCGGCGCAAACTTCACCGGCTATCTCCTGCCATGGGACCAGCTGGCGTACTGGGCGATCACTGTCGGCACGAGCATCATCAGTTATATCCCGCTGGTCGGCGGGTGGCTCAGCCGGCTGGTACTCGGCGGGCCGGAAGTGGGCGCGAATACACTGCTCAACTTCTATTCCATGCATATTTCCTTCATCCCGCTGATGATCTTTGGATTGATGTCCTACCACTTCTGGCGGATCCGCAAGGATGGCGGGCTGACCCTGCCCAGACAAATTGGACAACAGGATGCAGTCAACCCGGAACGTGTCACAACGATCCCGCATCTTGTCCGCCGTGAATTTATCTTCGCCGTGGTGTGGATCGCGATCATCCTGGTTTTTTCCATGCTCGTCCCTGCCCCCCTGGAGGGTATTGCAAACCCGAATATCTCCCCTAACCCGGCCAAGGCGCCCTGGTACTTCATGGGCCTGCAGGAACTTTTGCTGCACTTTCACCCGCTTGTTGGGGCGATCATTCTTCCCGGCCTTGCCGTGCTCGCCATCTTCCTGCTGCCGTTCTTTGATATCAATTTCTCAAGCGTCGGTGTTTATTTTCGTTCGCAGCGCGGACGTTCCCTGACGCTGCTCGGGATCGGCTTCGCGCTGATCTCCACCCCCGCCTGGGTGCTGCTTGATGAATATGTCTTGAACTGGAATGCCTGGCTTCCGAATTTGGATATGCTCATCTCCAATGGTCTGATCCCGCTTGCGATCATTCTGTTTCCCTTGATCCTCATTGATGAATGGATTCATAAAAAATTCAATGCTGATGTTGAGGAGCGAGTGCTCTTTCTTGCCGCCTTCCTCTTCACCGCTTTTATGGTCCTTACGATCATTGGCATTTTCTTCCGCGGCCCCGGCATGAGCCTGTACTGGCCGTGGGCAATGCCCGTTATTGTTCATTAGAAAAATTATATTTAGGAATATCTTATGACGCCAACAACTTCTCCTGATCCAAACCTCTCACGCCGTGACTTTCTCAAGATCGCCTGGGCTTTCCTGGGCGGAGTTGCAATGCTGGAAACAGCGGGCGTGTTCATCGCCTATCTGCAGCCGCGAATTGCGGAAGGTGAGTTTGGGTCCAGCATCACCGCCGGCCTGGTGGATGATTTCCCGCCTAATTCGGTCACCCACATCACGAACGGCCGCTTTTATATTGTCCGCCTTGGGGACGGCGGATTTATTTCCATTTATCATCGCTGTACCCATCTCGGGTGTACCGTGCCCTGGGATCAACCTGCGCAGATGTTCATTTGTCCCTGCCATAACTCTCAATTTAGCCGGGAGGGCCTTGTCGAAAATCCCCCCGCACCCCGCCCGCTGGATATGTTCCCGCTCACCATTGAAGATGGCGAGATCAAAGTGGATACCAGCACCGTGCTCCAGCGGCAATCCTTTGAAACAGCGCAGGTGGTGTATCCATGAACAAACCCCGCACCCATTTATTTGAAGCCATGATCGGCCTTGGCGCAACTCTGGTCATCGTTGTGTCGCTTGGGCTTTATATGTTGAACGAACAAGGCCGTATTTTGGAATCGCAGACGCAGATCCATGCGGTTCAGCTTGATGAGGCCATGACCCTCTACGCTCAAAACTGCTCAGTCTGTCACGGTCTCGCCGGAGAAGGCATCAGTTCAATTCCCCCGTTGAACAATCCTCTGCTGCGGGGGACTCCTTCCATAGATATCACGAAAACCATTGCACATGGCCGCTTTAATACCGCGATGCCCGCCTGGAGCGAGGAAGACGGGGGCCCGCTCAGTGATTATCAAATTTCAGAACTGGCCGGTTTGATCCGATCAGGGGATTGGAGCAAGACCCAGGACCGCGTCATTAACCTCGGGCTTGCCCCGCTTGTCCCATTCACCACCGACCCTGATCCCATCCTGTTTGCCGAAGTGGCGAACCTTCCTGATGGAGCCTCTTTACAGACCGCTGTCACCATATTCGCCTCCAAGTGCGTTGCCTGTCATGGCGCAGATGGACTGGGTTCAAGCATCGCGCCTGCATTAAATGACCCGCTGGTACGTGAGAAAACGGCCGATGAATTGACCCGCACAGCCACTTTGGGCAGCGCCGGCACACTCATGGCAGGCTGGGGTAATGTGCTGACAGCAGAAGAAATTGATGCCATGGTGACCCTGGTCCTGCGCTGGGATGAAGTGCCTGTCGGAATTTTGCCGGCACCGAACGTTCCCATCCCGACCACGAAGGAAAGCATTGCCCTCGG
>CAYLOW010000077.1:0-5486 GCA_964385315.1 uncultured Anaerolinea sp. | reverse complement strand
AGCGGATTGTCTGTCGCGATCACCCTGATCTTCAAGGGAATGGAATCCCTGCGCGCCGTGAATTTTGAAACAATTGATCCGCCAGATCAATAATTGACAGGCCGTATCTCCCCTCCCGGATCCGCGTCTCAAAAGGTGAAATCCAAAAAGGAGAAACTCATGAAAAAACTGTTCGTTGTTGCGCTAGCCCTGTTGATTGCCTTAACAGCCGTTGGTCCCGCATTCGCGGCTGGTGGTGGTCGTGGAACGTTCTCGCTGGTAGCGACCATCTCAGCTATCGATCCCGTCAGTGGGGCAGTCACCGTCACTGTGATCAAAGGAAACACTTTGGTTAAATTATATATTGGTCAGAATTTGATGATGACCACAACTGCCAGCACGCGTTACCTTTATAAATCCAGTCTAATTGCAGTGCCTGTCACGATCAGTTTTGCCGACCTGAAAGCGGGTGATGCTGTAAGCGTTGGCGGAATCCTGGTCAATAATATCTGGACAGCAACCCGCATCACGTCAGGAGCCAGCCTGACGTGCATTCAGTAACAAATCATAGGGATATTAAAGAGAAATTGGAGCTCCGGGCCTGTATGGGTCCGGAGTTTTTCTTTACACGTTCTTCATATAGGCGTCATATATTCTTTATGACTATCCATTAAATTTGACGCCATAGTCAACATCTCAGATATTCAAGGAAATCATTATGCAAAAGACCGAACGCCCATCTTTCTTAAAGAAAAAATCACCCAAAGCCATTTTTATCACGCTCATTGCAATAATCGCTATTATTGCCGCAGTTGTATTTTTTATGTACCCTGCCCAAGGTGAGGCTGCCGCAACACCCGCCCTGCAGACAGCAAAAGTCCGCACAGGTGATCTGGTTGTAACCGCCAGCGGAGCAGGCACGGTTGTGCCCGCCTCGGAACTTGACCTTGGCTTCCGTACTTCAGGCGTGCTGACCGAATTAAATGTCGCCGTTGGCGACTCAGTGCAAACCGCCCAGGTACTGGCGAGGCTCGAAGATAACATTCAGGCCGAGGCGGATTTTCAGGCATTGTTCACCGCTGAAGGCACAGCAAAAGCCGAATTGGCACTCGTCAGCGCAAAGGATGCACTGGTGATTGCTGAAAGCAATGTGAGCTACCTGGTCGGATCCGATGCCTGGTATTGGCAGGAGCAATTGGAAAAGCCGGAAGCAACACAAGCCGAAAAAGACCTGGCGCGCACCAAATTGGATTATTTCCTGAGCCTGCGCTATATTGATGAATCAGATATTACGCTGGCGCAAGCCAATCTGGAATCTGCGCGGGTGGCCCTGCAGGATGCGCAAGCCGCCTTGGATATCGTCAAGGAGGGGCCTGACTCATTGAACGCACCCATTGCTGCGCTGGGAACTGAAATGGCAAAGCTGGAAAAGGCCCGTCTGTTGGTGGAAGGCACCCGGCTGACGGCCCCCTTTGACGGCACCATGACCTCCGTCAGCGCAGTCGCCGGGCAGACGGTGGGCACGGCCCCGATCATGACCATTGCCACGACCGGAAAATTATTGGTTCGTTTTTATCTCGATGAAACCGACCTCGATAAAGTGGCTGTCGGAAACCGCGTTACATTCATGTTCGATGCCTACCAGAACCAGCCGGTGGATGGTGAAGTGGTTATCGTGGAACCGACCCTGCAGGTTGTAGATGGCACGCCCGTGATCGTTGTTTGGGCTTCCCTGCCCGCCGACACAAAATTAAGCCTGATGTCAGGCATGACCGTGGACGCGGAAGTGATCTCGGGCGAGTCACTCAAGACCCTGATTGTGCCTGTTCAGGCGCTGCGTGAATTGGCCCCGGGTTCGTACGCTGTATTCATCGTGGATGCGGGTGGACAATTGGTAATGACCCCCGTCACTGTGGGCATGCGCGATTTTGCCAATGCCGAGATCCTGAGCGGTGTCAAAGTTGGCGACGTGGTCAGCACCGGCACTGTGGAAACGAAATAGTGAACAGGGTTCAGGCTGGAGGCATTTGATGAATAACAGATTGATCGAAATTACCGGGATGACAAAAATATACGGCATGGATGAAGCCGCTGTCTCTGCACTGGCAGGGGTGGATGTGGATGTATCCAAAGGCGAGTTCGTCGCCATCATGGGACATTCGGGTTCTGGCAAATCGACTTTGATGAACATCCTTGGCTGCCTGGACCGTCCCACCGAAGGCAGATACATTCTCGATGGGAGCGACGTGGGCGGGATGGGCAGGGATGAACTGGCGGAGATCCGCAATGAGAAATTGGGTTTTATTTTTCAATCATTCAACCTGCTGCCCCGCTTGAGCGCGCTTTCCAATGTGATGCTTCCCATGCTTTACAACAGTGAAGATATCGGTGACGCGGAGGCCGAAGCCCGCGCCATTGCATCGCTTGAAGCGGTCGGTTTGGGGGGCCGCCTTCATCACCGCCCCAACCAGCTTTCAGGCGGGCAGCAGCAGCGTGTTGCCATTGCGCGCGCGCTGGTCAACCGGCCTCCATTGATCCTGGCGGATGAACCCACCGGCAATCTCGACTCAAGGGCCAGCGTGGAGATCATGGAGATCCTGCACGGCTTGCACAAGAAAGGCGCCACGATCGTGATGGTCACGCATGAACCGGATATTGCCGCGCATGCGGAACGGATCATCTGCGTCAAGGACGGCCTCATTCTCTCCGATGGCCGCAATGGCGCCAGTCCCTGTTTGGGACCGCGGATGTAAAAAGGATAATCATGAAACTTAAAAAAATATTTCGCACAGCCTGGGAAGGCTTAATGCTCAACAAGGTCCGTTCGTTTCTGACGACGCTGGGCGTGATCATCGGGGTGGCTTCGGTCATCGTCATGCTGGCGGTCAGCGCGGGAGCCGAAGCCTCGATCGCTGAACAGATCAACGCCCTGGGCGCGAACCTGATCATCGTCTCGCCGATGCGCGGCATCCCCGGGGCCGGGCGCACCCTGCTGATCGATGACGCCTATGCCATTGCCGATCAGGTGGTGGGGATCTCCGGCATTTCCGCCGAACAATCACCCGCCGCTCAAAATGTGCGCGCGGGCGGCGTGACGCTGGAGGCGATACCGATCATCGGTACCACGGCGGATTTTCCACCCGTGCGTGATTACGCGGTTGCAGAAGGACGTTATTTCACTACCGATGAAGATGACCGCAAGGCAAAAGTTGCCATTCTTGGCTCGGGCATTGCCACGGACCTGTTCGGCACGGAAAGCGCCATCGGGCAAACCATCACCGTTGACTCGACCAAGCTGACTGTTATCGGGGTCATGGAATCCAAGGGCATTGTGGCTGATATTGACTACGACGGGCGCGTTTACATGCCGATCAATCTTTTGTTCCAGAAATTTATGACCGCCTCCCCGATGGGCACGGACGCCGTGCGCACGATCTATCTCAAATCAGAAAGCCAGGAACAGATCGACAGTGTCATCGCGCAGACGACCGCCATCCTGGCCGAGCGCCATGATGTTGACCCTGCAAAACCCGACTTTACTGTGCAGACCCAGCAGGACATCATCGCCACACAGGAAGCCACCACCGCCGCTTTTCGTGACCTGCTGGCCTGGGTTGCCGCCATCTCACTGCTCGTCGGCGGCATCGGCATCATGAACATTATGCTGGTCAGCGTCACCGAACGTACACGTGAGATCGGCCTGCGCCAGGCGCTTGGAGCGCGCGCCTCCACCGTGTTGATGCAATTCCTGATCGAGGCCGTCATCCTCAGCCTCGCCGGCGGGCTGGTCGGTGTCATCCTCGGTGTCGGTGGCTCGTATCTCTTCGGCACTCTCGGTACCATGCGCACAGAGATCGTCCCGATGTCCATTCCACTCGCGTTCGGCGCGGCGACCATTGTCGGCATTTTCTTCGGCTACTATCCCGCCACACAAGCCGCGAAACTTGACCCCATCGAAGCCTTGCGCCGCGAATAATTTCAAAAAAATATACCCATCAAATAGGAATAAATTAATTATGAAAAAGATAATTCTCCCGCTTGTTTTTCTCCTAGCTCTTTTACTCACCGCCTGTTCCGGGGCGGCCGCCACACCGGCTTCAACCGATCTGTACGTCAGCCAAAACCTGCCCGTTGATTACGAAGGCGCGTTGGCTGTCCGAAACCAGCTCGCCCTTGGCACCCTCGAGTTGAACCAATCAGAGACTCCGATCGCTGCCGAACAGGCGCAAACCCTTCTTCCACTGTGGCAGGCGCTTCGCAGCACCCAGCAGGCGGGCGGGACAGCCCAGGCAGAAGTCAACGCCCTGTTGACGCAGATCGAAGCCGCGATGAGCCCAGAACAGTTGAAATCGATCGCGGGCATGAAGCTGACCTTTACCAATATGCAGGAATGGGCAACCGCCAACGGCATTACGATGGGCAGCGGCGGCGGCACGCCCGGCCAGGGCAGCGGCATGTCACCTGAAGCACGCGCCACCAAACAGGCTGCCGAAGGTGTTACTTCCAGCACCGGCGGCAGCGGCAGCAAACTGCCCACCGCATTGATGGACGCTGTTATCGTTTCACTGCAGGCACAAATTAAATAACCGGAGAACTCATGAAAAAAAGCTTTTTTCGAATTGTACTTTTCGTCCTGCTGGCTGTCAGCCTGATGGCTGCCTGCGCCCCGAAAGCGGAAGTTGCGGTCGTCCCAACATCCCTTGCATCGACCTACCTGAGCATCGACTACAGTGATGCGGCGAACCTCCGCAGTCAGCTGGCGTATGGCTCGATCAAACTGGCTGATACACCCAACGCGGTCACCGCTGAACAGGCAAAGACCCTGATCCCGCTCTGGCAGGCGGTCATCAGCTTGAGCGGAGACACTACCACGGCCACTGAAGAACTCACCGCCGTTCAGGACCAGATCACTGCCGCGATGACCAGCGGGCAATTGCAGGCGATCGCAGCCATGCAGATCACCAATGCCGGGCTGGGGGTATTCTATGCGGAATATGGCGTCTCCCTGCCGACCCCGATTCCCGGCGTGACAAAAGTTCCGGGTTCAGGCAGCGGCAAGACAGAAGAAGAAAAAGCCGCCGCCCAGGCCACAGCCGCCGCATTAGGTGAGACCACTGGTTCGGGCCAGGCCGCCAAGACTCTGCTTTTTGAAAAGACGATCGAATATCTGTCAGGGCTGGCGGGGTAGGTAACGCGGTTTCCGCCAATTAAAACGCAGACAAAAAGACGCGCCCGGCCGGGCGCGTCTTTTTGTGATTCCCACACAGCGGGCGGCGTGTGTTATTCCGTTCCCTGAAATAAGGGTATATAATGTTATCTTCTAATCATTAGAAAGGCTAACTAATTATGATAAAACTGATCGACACCTGCGCGCACGAATTAATGGATACCGCCCCGCAGATCGTCCAGGCCATTCGGGTGGAAATGCGCCGGGGGCGCGGGTCTGATATTTCGATCCCCCAGTTTCGGGCTTTGAGATTCATTCAACGCAACCCGGATTCATCCCT
>CAYLOW010000076.1:0-16264 GCA_964385315.1 uncultured Anaerolinea sp. | reverse complement strand
ATCTTTTTAACGTGTAAATTAAGTATTCAAGTACAAATACGCAGGAAAACGGGCAAAAACATGAGCCCTATATTTCCTTTCTTTCATATTTTATCCTTTTGTATTCATGCCTCTTCTCAAACCCTTCACCTCACCTAAAAAAAGTTCAAAGCCTGCGGAAAAAACCCTGCCCCCCAAAAAAAAGGAAAATTTTCAGCATAAGTCAGGCTTAAAGGGAAAGCAGCTTCAGACTCCTGCTTCGCCCGCACTTTCCTTTTGGAGTCAATTATCCGCAGAACGCAAACTTGATGTGATTGGCATCGGTCTTACTTTTATCGGTATCTTAATTACTTTAGGACTGATCTCAACAAATCGCTCTGCTCCTGTTGACAAGGTAATTTCTTTCATCTCGCAGCTTTTTGGCTGGGGTGTTTTTGTGCTGACGCTAAGCTTAATTTTTTTTGGCTTGTGGCTTGTCTTCAGAAAAATTGAACGCATCCCCCCGCTTTCGGTCGAGCGTGCTGCAGGCAGTATCATTATTTATTTCTGGCTGCTCACCCTGATGCATATCGTTGCCACCCGCGGAAATGTGGATATTGCCGAATCCATAACATTGATGGGAAAAGGTGGCGGTGCATTGGGTGAGCGTTTCCAGTGGATCTTATGGTTCCTGTTTGGCAATGGCGGAACGTCGGTTACTTTGCTTGCCTGGTTGGTGATTGGTATTGCCGTCATTTTGGATAAACCAGTGAGGGACATTTTCTTCTGGCTCTCGCCGATTATTCGCTGGGTTCGGGAAAGACTGAATAAACCCATTCCTTCGTCATTGCCCCCCGGGTCCGATCCTGTTTCGACAGAGGAATTTACCCCGATAGATTCTTCTATCGTGCCGCCTGTTGCCCCGGTAGGAGATAGCCTACAGCCGATGCGTACCACCAGCGGCCCGGCCGTCATTCACTGGGAATTGCCTAAAGTTAGCGATATTCTCGACTCAGGTAATGCGCCAGCCATTAATGAGGATTTTATTCAACAACGCGCGCGGCTAATTGAAGAAACGCTCGCTTCATTTGGCGCGCCTGCCCAAGTGGTTGCCATCAGCAGGGGGCCTTCCATTACCCAATTTGGTGTAGAACCGCTGTTTCTTGAAACCAGGGGCGGAGTTAGGACCAAAGTACGCGTCAGTAAGATCGCCTCCCTGTCTGATGACCTTGCGCTGGCGTTAGCTGCACCGCGTATCCGTATTCAGGCACCCGTGCCGGGTCATAGCTACGTTGGCATTGAAGTGCCGAATGAAGAAATGGCAATGGTTGCCTTGCGCGACATTTTGGAAAGTGACATGTTTAAGCGTAATACCAAGCCGTTAAATTTTGGCCTGGGTCGTGATGTCGCAGGTGTCCCCGTGATCGCCAGTGTTGAAAGCATGCCTCATATGCTCATCGCAGGCACCACGGGTTCCGGTAAGTCTGTGTGCGTCAATTCGATTTTGACTTGTTTATTACTTTATAACACTCCCGATGACTTGCGTATAGTTTTGGTTGATCCGAAGCGTGTGGAGTTGACCGGCTACAACGGCATCCCGCATCTGCTTGGTCCCGTGGTTGTTGAAATGGACAGGGTGATCGGTGCGCTGCAATGGATGACGCGCGAAATGGACAAGCGTTATCACCTGTTTGCGCAGATCGGATCGCGCAATATCGTTGACTACAATGCGAAGATGAAACTGCAGGGACAAAAGAAACTTCCCTATCTTGTTGTCATCATTGACGAATTAGCAGACCTGATGATGATTGCGCCGGATGAAACTGAAAAGACCATTACACGTCTGGCGCAGCTGGCGCGCGCAACTGGAATTCATTTAATTCTCGCGACACAGCGCCCCTCTGTGGATGTGGTGACAGGTCTGATTAAAGCGAACTTCCCGGCGCGAATTGCTTTTGCAGTGGCATCCAACACCGACAGCCGGGTTATCCTCGACCAACCCGGTGCTGAGAGATTATTAGGACGTGGTGATATGCTCTATCAAGCCCCGGATGCCCCCGCAGCCGCCCGGTTACAGGGAGTCTTTGTATCTGACCATGAAATTCAGAGATTGGTGGAGTATTGGCGCACGCAAGCGGGCGGGGCAAGCCCCTATGCTGTTGCCGGTACCCCTGCAGATTCCATACCGACCAATGTTCCTCTTAAACAGACACAGCTATGGGATGAAGGCAAGAAAGTAGATGGTGATCCGCTATTTGATGATGCCGTGGAAATTGTCCGCAAGGAAGGCCGTGCCTCTGTTTCCATGTTGCAAAGAAGATTACGGATCGGCTATACTCGCGCCTCGCGGCTGGTTGATACGATGGAAGACAAAAAAATTGTCGGCCCTCCCGAAGGCGCTACGCAAATGCGCCCCATACTAGATTATGGCCAGACTGTGCCTCCCAAGGATGATGGAATGTAAATCCGGCAGGGGAAAAAGTCTAACCTTTGCTGGCCAGCCATTCTGTTTCTTTGGACACACCTTCCTTATTTAATTCTGCTTATAAACAATACCTTCGCCAATTTTGAAATAACGTTTTTGAACCGCCATATATGGCGGTTTTTACATTTTATACACCCCCATATATAGGGGCTTTGCGACCAGTTTTGAATTTTGGCGACGGTATTGTATAAAATTAGATGTTAATTCTCTGATGCTTTTCTAATACTTTTTCCCTTGACCAAAATCTAACCTAGTTATATATTTCATTCCACTTAAATAAATAGCTTGCTTAACTATAACTAATATTGCCAAATTTCACCAAATACTTCACGCATGGATGGATGTGTTTATGCATAATTCCATGCGTGATTGGAATCTCTTTACTAAAAGAGCGGGCTTATCCATGCCACAGTTCGGCATTCTTACGCAGCTGCAACATAAAGGTTCATGCGGTATGTCTGCGATTAGTGACCATTTCGGTATTACACCCGCAGCCGCCAGCCAGCTTGTTGATAAGCTTGTCCAGGCTGGTTATCTGGAACGGACTGAAGATTCCAATGACCGCCGTGTCAGGTTATTAAACTTGAGCACCAAAGGCGGGAAATTATTACACCAAGCCACAGAGGAGCGCTATCGTTGGATGGATGATCTCACTTCCAAATTAAGCCCGGAAGAGCAGGATAAGATTGTGACAGCGTTGAATATTTTGATCAAGGCCGCCCGGGTAATGGAAGAACAGAAATAATTTTTCCAAAAACATCCCGGGTCTGTGTAAATTTTCTCGACGATCACTTGATATTGTTTGAATAATATTTAGGAGTACCACTTTGCAAGCAACAATGACCAAATCCCAAACAGGTACCCGCCGCGAAAAGGCATCTTATAAAGGCATCGTGCGCGCGATGAAATATTTGACGAACTATAAACGTCAAGCCATGTTACCGTATGCCTTTCTTCTCATTGCCACCCTTTCCCAATTGGCAGTACCGCATATGATCCGCAACGTAATTGATGCAGTAACGAGCGGGTTTCTCGCAAGCCAGGTATTGTCTGCGCTTGATAAAATTCCTGCGCAGTTTATCAGCACCGCGCTGCCGAAGATCCTCGAAGCTCTGGGTTATGACCCTGCCACGACGGTGGATCAGCTCAGGAGTACTCTTGAGACAAATCTGGGTAGCGCACCGCGGGTTTTAATCACGGCCCTTACCGCCATTATCATTTTTGCCCTCCTGCGTGGTTTATTCTCATTTCTTCAGGCCTTTTGGGCCGAGAAGAATTCCCAATCCGTTGCATACGATTTACGTAATGATCTGTACGCCAAGATCCAGCAGTTATCTTTTGCATATCACGATAAAAATCAGACAGGACAATTGATGATTCGCGCAACGGATGATGTGGAGAAGGTGCGTCTTTTTATTGGGCAGGGTTTACTGCAGCTTGTTGGCGCGGTGGTTTTACTGTCTGGGACGGTCATTATTTTATTCTCGTCTAATGTCTCGCTTGCCTGGACAGCCATGCCGATTCTGCCGGTTGCGATCGTGTTGTTCGGTGTCTTTTCGAGCCTGGCCCAACCCATGTTTAAGAAGGTACAGCAGAAACTTTCTACACTGAATACGATCTTGCAGGAAAATCTGGCGGGCATCAAAGTTATTAAATCATTCACGCGCGAGAAGGAGCAGCAGGTAAAATTCCGGGCAGCCGCAGATGCTTCGATGGATCAATCCATTGCAGTGAATCGTTTATTTACATTTTTGTTCCCGCTGGTTTTCCTGATAGCGAACCTCGGCCAGGCCGCCATTCTTTATGTAGGCGGCAGGCAAATTATTCTTGGTACCCTGACGATCGGGGCATGGCAGGAGTTCTCGCTCTATTTGATGTACCTGTTTTTCCCCATCATGATGTTCGGCATGATCGTTACGCAAATGGGCCAGGCGGCCGCGTCCGCCGACCGCATCTTTGAAATTCTGGATGCCACGAGCGATATTGTGGACAAGCCCACCGCATCCCAACTCCCTGCTGTGAAAGGGGATGTGAGATTTGAGAATGTCACTTTCCGTTACGTGGGCGGCGGGGATCCAGTGCTTAAAAACGTCACCTTTGAGGCCAAATCAGGTGAAACGATCGCCTTGCTCGGCGCCACAGGCTCCGGCAAGACAAGTATCATCAATTTACTGCCGCGTTTCTATGACCCAAATGAAGGGCGTATCACAATTGATGGTCATGACCTCCGTGACGTTACACTGGATTCGCTCCGTTCGCAGATCGGCATCGTGCTTCAGGAAACAACTTTGTTCAGCGGAACCATTGGCGAGAACATTGCTTTCGGTAAACGTGACGCGTCGCCTGAAGAAATTCAAGCTGCCGCAAAAGCCGCGGCCGCGCATGACTTTATCATGTCGTTTCCTGAAGGATACAACACACACGTTGGCGAACGCGGCACCACTCTCAGCGGCGGACAAAAACAGCGGGTGGCTATTGCGCGTGCCCTCCTGCTCAACCCGCGTATTCTGATCCTTGATGACTCAACCTCCAGTGTGGATGTTGCCACTGAATCGCATATTCAGGAGGCGCTAGAAACACTGATGAAAGGACGCACATCATTTATCATCGCGCAGCGCATAAGCACCGTCATCAATGCCGATAAGATACTTGTGCTCGAAAAAGGTGAAGTGGTGGCGCAAGGCAGGCATACTCAGCTAATGGAGGAAGAACCGATCTATGCTGAAATATATAACTCGCAAATTCTCGCGCATGCGGAGGTGGCATTATGATGGGCGGTGGTCATAACCGTTTTGGCGGCGCGCTTAACCAGGAAACGATCAAGCCGCGCAACCTGGGTGAAACGCTTGGCCGTCTTGGTACTTATTTTGGCAGATTCTGGTACATGATCGCGCTGGCGGTACTTTTTGTTGTTGTCTCCACCTGGACTCAAGTAACCTCTCCCGAGCTTCTGGGACAAGCCACAGATTGTTTCCTGGTCCCTGCTGGAAGTAGTGCATTCGCATCCCTCGCCCCCGCAGCTGTTACTGACAAAAAAACAGGCTCGAGCTGTTGGCTGGGGATGACTAAAGACCCGTCTACATTGTCCACCTCACGTCAGATCATTTATAAAGCTTATCACCTTGGCGGATACAAAACTCCCGACCTCACAACGGCAACCAATGCAGAACGGATCACGGGCATGTTCCGTTTGATCCTGATCGTCATTGCGTTATATGTGCTTGGCGCAGTCCTGACGGGCACAACTTTTTTTGCCATGGCATGGACAGGTCAACACGTTTTGCGTTCTTTGCGCGTGGAAGTGTTTGAGAAATTACATTCCCTATCACTCAGTTACTATGCAGAGCATGAGGCCGGTGACCTGATGAGCCGTATTACGAACGATACATCAGCAATTGAACAGGCCTTTTCGTTTGCGCTCGTCAATGTATTCAGCGGTATCCTGCTGCTGGCGTGGGTCGCTTACAACATGTTGACCTTGAGCCTGCCGTTCGCTTTGCTTTCGCTGGCTGTATCACCGTTGATGTTCATTGCCACGGTTTGGTTTTCAGGGGAAGCACGCAAAGCCTTCCGGAAGAGTCGTGAAGAAATCGGCAACGTCAATGCCGAATTGCAGGAGAGTATCTCGGCAGTGCGCGAAGTGCAGGCCTTCAACCGCGCCGATGAAAATATCGAGCAGTTCAAGGAGGTCAATGCTGCCAACCGTGATGCCAACGTTCGCGCGGTGGCTTATACCTCTGCGCTTGGGCCAACCCTTGAAGCCCTCTCTTATCTTGGGCTGGCTATTGTGACCGGCGTTGGTGGTTGGTATTTGTTGACGGGTGATTTGCTCTTTGGTACCACTGTTACGATCGGCTTGGTAATTACCTTCCTTGCCTACGTGCAGCGCTTCAACCAGCCAATTCAACAGATCGCTGTCTTATGGACAAATATCCAAAATGCCATCGCAGGTGCCGAACGGATCTTTACCATTCTGGATGAAAAGCTGGCCGTGATTGATAAACCTGAGGCAAAGGCCATGAAAGAGATCCTGGGCAGGGTTGAGTTCAACGAAGTCAGCCATGAATATGAAGATGGTGTACCCGTCTTGAAGGAAGTATCCTTTTCTGCAGAGCCCGGGCAAACCATCGCGATCGTCGGACCGACCGGCGCGGGCAAGACCACCATTATTAACCTGCTGCCGCGCTTTTATGATGTAACGCATGGTTCGGTAAAAATTGACGGTGTGGATGTGCGCGATGTCACCGCTGAATCGATTCGCAGGCAGGTGGGTATTGTGCTGCAGGATACATTCCTGTTCAGCGCCTCGGTAATGGACAATATCCGCTTTGGGAGACCCGATGCATCTGACGAAGATGTCTATGCTGCCGCCAGACTCGCCAATGCCGATTCATTCATTGAACGCCTGCCTGAAAAATATGAGACAGTCCTGGGTGAACGCGGTTCGGGGCTTTCCCAGGGACAACGGCAGTTGCTTTCAATTGCACGAGCGGCCCTGGCGGATCCACGCATTCTCATTCTGGACGAAGCAACCTCCAGCGTGGACACCCGCACGGAGCGCCTCATCCAAAAAGCATTTGATGCTCTGCTCAAGAGCCGTACCTCTTTTGTCATTGCGCACCGCCTGTCCACCATTCGTAACGCTGACATGATCCTTGTGCTTAAGGATGGCCAGATTACTGAACGCGGCAGGCACGACGACCTGCTTGCGCGAAAAGGCTTCTACTACGATCTGTACATGAGTCAATTCAAGAGACAGGAAGAAGCGGGAACGGCGGCTTAATAACAGATCAATATCATGATCAGTTGAAGGCGTGAGTCAACAGGATATCCCCTGCCTTCATTGCAATAAACAACCTGGAGAATAAATGAAAATTTTCGTTAAGATATTTACCGGTTTACATGTCTTTTTATATCGTTTGACGGGCGGAAAATTTGGCAGTGAGATGGGCGGGTTTAAAGTACTCGTTCTCACCACCAAAGGACGCAAGTCCGGAAAAATATTTTCAACCCCGGTTGGGTACTTTGAACGCGATGGCGGGTATCTTATCGTGGCATCAAATGGCGGCGGGGCAGCTCATCCTTCCTGGTATCACAACATCAAAGGCAACCCTGACGATGTGATGATTCAGATAAAGGACAAGGAGATGAAGGTGAAACCAGAGATCATCTTAGGCGAACCCCGAAAGCCGTTATGGAGTTGGATCGTCTCATGCGCGCCGAACTTTGGCGATTATGAAAAACGTACCACTCGTGAAATCCCGCTGGTATTTTTGAAACTGCAATAATTCTGGTAGGAATGAAGATGCCTCACCACTAAAGATAAATTTTGGGGTGAGGCATCTTCATTCACCAAATATGTGATGCTGGTAGCCAGGTTTATTAATTTTATTAAGCGATAGAATCGCTGGAATGAGAATTCTTGCTGAGATCCAGCGTAACAAAGGGATCAATACGGCCGGTAAAACGATCCATCGAACCGCTGTGCGCGCTGTGATACAACGCGGGCAGGAACTGCTGATGGTCTTTTCCTCCGCAGTCGGTGATTATAAATTCCCGGGCGGCGGTGTGGACAATGGCGAATCCCACGAGCAGGCTTTGGCACGTGAACTGCGTGAAGAATGCGGCGTGTCACTACTCAGCGTGGAAGGTGAACTCGGCGCTGTCATCGAATACAATTTTCCCAAAGAAAAAGATTACGATGCCTTCAAGATGACTTCATTCTATTATTATTGTCGCGCCGGGAATGAATTTGGCGCGCAAGAACTTAATGATTATGAAAAGGTATTGGGATTTAAACCTGTCTGGGTGGGTATTGATTTTGCCATTTCAGCAAATAATTCACTGTTTAATTTGGATATTGCACCCGCATGGCTGCAGCGAGAAATTTTCGTCCTCGAATGTATCAGGTATAAGAAGTAAAAAATTTGCTTATTTCAACACATCCAGTAGTTTTGGCGTATCCAATAAGATCAGGTCTGCCCCCATTTTTTTAAGTTCAGGCTCTTCCCCGAATCCACACAGCACACCAACCGTTTGTGCACCGGCAGATCTTCCTGCGCGGATGTCCACTGTCGTGTCTCCGATCATCAGGCAATTTTCGGGGGATACATTCATTTTTTGCGCGGCAAGCACGATCGGGTCGGGGTAGGGTTTGGTATGTTTTGCCGACAGCCCGGTCACGACCACATCGAAATATTTCAGCAGATCGAATTGCTGCAGAAAAGCCATCGTACCGTCTTCATCGCGCGCACTGACAACTGCCATCGGGTAATGTCCATACAATTGTTTTAGTAATTCATCCACACCGGGGATGAGCAGGAATTTCCCCGCCGAATACCTGCGCCGGCGCGACATCCAGTGGATGATGGCGATCATCTCATCATCGATGCCGAGAGTATCAGCCAGACTAAGCAGTGCGTTACCGGGTGCTTCGATCCACATAATGAAACGATGCGCAGCGCGGGCGGGGTTCTTAAACAGGAAATGTGGGAAGAGAATTGCGACTTTTTGGGCATACAAGTCATCGGTGTCGCTTAGTGTTCCATCAACGTCGAAACACAGGGCTTTAATACGCTGTAAATCAAGGGACATGGCGCAATTGTACCAAACGGACTATACTTCAAGGAAGCGTAAAAAAATATCGTCAAATGTGATTTAATAAGTACATGGCAGAAGACAACTCCCAATCCCAATCCCTGCTCGAACTATTGATCAATGTCAGCCGTGAGGTGGCATCCGCGCTGGATCTTCGCACGGTTTTGCAGCGCCTTCTGTATGCTGCCATGCAGCATGTGGGGGGGGAGCGCAGCAGCATCATCGTGATGGATGATTTTGGCAAGCCTGTGGATGGGACGATTGTCTATGGGAAGCAATTCCACGAACAATCCACCGAGCAATTGCTCGACACTGTGGAACACGGACTTGCCGGGTGGGTGGGACAGTATCGTAAACCTGCGCTTGTGCCGGATACAAGCATGGATCAACGTTGGCTGCGCCGTGCAGATGATTCCATCGATAAAAGCGGGGCGAAATCTGCGATCTGTGTCCCGTTGGTGACGCGTGACCGACTGGTTGGGGTGCTTACGCTTGTCCATTCTGTTCCGAATGCCTTCAACGAAAAAGATTTGGAATTAATGCAGGCAATCGCCGACCAGGCAAGCGTGGCGGTTTTGAATGCGCGTTTATATACCGAAAGTCAACGAACTGCCCGGGTAATGACGGCGCTGGCAGAAGCGGCAGCGGCGATCAACGCCTCGCTGGAGATGCCTGATGTTTGGCGGCGTGTCCTTAATCAAACAATGCAGGCTTTACAGGTTGAAACGGTGGCTTTGGCTTTGATCGATAATACAGGCAATGACCTGGTCTTCCGTGCTGCGGCAGGAAAAAACTCCGGAACTATTCCCGGCCGGCATCTCCTCAAGGGGCAGGGATTGGCGGGTCAGGTGGTGGGTAATGCGCGCGGGCTGGTCATACCAGTCGTCAAAAATGAATCGCGCTATAGTGAAGTGGACAGTTTTGGCGCGATTGATATGCAGGCTGTAGCCATTGCACCGATCCAATCCCAGGGACAAGTCATCGGCGTGCTGATGGCAATCAATCCGATTTCCGGTTTATTTGATCCCGATGCGTTGCTGGTGATGACGGGCTTGGGAAGTCTGGCTGGGACAACGATCCAGAATGTGCAGTTTTTGGAGCGATTGCAAAAAGCGCACCTGCGATATAGAGAATTGTTTGAAGACAGTGTTGACCCGATCGTGATCACAGATTGGGAAGGCAAAATATTGGAGGCCAACCGCCATGCTGTGACATTAAGCGGCTACAGCAGGGAAGTATTGCACTCCATGAATATTGACCGGTTGCATGAGGTTAAATGGAATAAAACGGGTTCGAAATTTGAAACCCTTAAACATGGCGGTGAATGTAATTACGAATCTGTTTTACGCCAGCAAAACGAGATTGCAAGACCCATAGAAGTCCATGCACACCGTGTTGAATTTGAAGAAACGGATTCTGTGCAATGGATACTGCGGGATATTACCGAACGCAAGGAGCTCGATGCCTTGCGCGATGACATGACCGCCATGATCTACCACGATCTGCGTTCCCCGCTTGGTAATATTGTTTCAAGCCTTGAATTGATGGACGGCATGCTCCCGCCGGATGAGACACTACATACCATGCTCAACATCGCCAGGAATTCCACCGGGCGAATACAACGTTTGATTAATTCCCTTCTTGATATTAACCGCCTTGAAGCAGGCCAGCAGATCGCCGATCAACATGCCATAGATCCCATGCTGTTGATCCGTGAATCGCTCCAGGATGTCGACCCGTCTGTGGTAAGCCGCCACCATACATTGGAAAATAAGACGGTGGGTGTGCTTCCGCTCATTTGGGTGGACGTGGATATGATCCATCGTGTCTTCATTAATTTATTGGAAAATGCCATCAGATACACACCAACAAATGGGCATATTGAAATCGGCGCAAAAACAGACAGTGGAACTTCTGTAAAATTTTGGGTGCGTGATAATGGCCCAGGGATTTCTGCCAAGGATCGTGAGCGAATCTTTGAGAAATTTACCCGATTGCGTGGCAAGAACAATCCCAGCGGCCTGGGTGTAGGGCTTGCATTTTGCAAGCTGGCTGTGCAAGGTCACGGTGGACAAATTTGGGTCGAGAGTGAGTTGGGGAAGGGAACCACTTTTTGGCTCACCCTGCCGGTTGCGCAAAAGAACGCAACCGGACAGCTCAAGCGCCAGACAGGCAGGCTGGTCATGAAGGAAGACAGGAAACCCTAATTTTGCCGGGGAGCTTATCCTATTAAAAATTATTAACCATCTACTTAAAGACCAAAGATATTTATCAGGAGAAGTATGCAGGAAATAACCAGTAATATTTACATCGAAGACCAGTTCTACGGCGTTACGCTGGGTGTAATCGTCACCCCGCGTGGGCTGATTCAAATTGATGCACCTCCCTCGCCTGAAGATGTTCGTTCATGGCGTGCCGGGTTGATGAATCTGGGAGGTGGTATGGAGCGTGTTCTGGTCAACCTTGATGCTCACCCGGATCGTACACTCGGCGCCCGGGCCATGGACTGTATTGTGATTGCGCATGAAAAAACTGCCAATACATTCCGCACACGGCCAAATACATTTAAGGCACAGGGAGAGGAAACCGGGGCAGATTGGGAGTCGATTCCGGGTTTGGGCAGTGTACGTTGGGTTCCGCCTGAAATTTCATTTCTCGACCAAATGTCCCTGCATTGGGGAGATACGCCCGTATTGCTCGAACATCATGCCGGGCCCTCCAGCGGCTCCATTTGGGCACACCTCCCCGAAGAAAAAATAGTCTTCGTTGGCGATGCTGTCCTTAAAAACCAACCTCCGTTCTTTGCGGGCGCAAATCTTTCTGATTGGATCACAGCGCTTGATATTTTACTTAGCCCAACATTTAAGGGGTACACGATTATCAGCAGCCGTGGTGGCGTTGTGACGACAAATGTTGTGAAAACCCAGCTTGATTTTATTAAACATGTCCACGATAAACTGGATAAGTTCACGGCAAAAAAGGCAAACCCGGCCGCGACCGAAAAACTGGTAGCTTCCCTGCTGACATGGTTCAAAGCTCCAGCCGCGCGTCAAAAGCAATTTGCCCAGCGTCTGCGCTACGGGTTGATTCATTACAACTCGCGTCCCAGCCATGTTTCCGGGCAGTTTAACGAAATGCAATAATGAGTACATGCCAACCCATCTTGGAATTAACCCGCGGGCGCGTTTTGGAGTCAGTTCATTTCGGCTCGATCGTGGTTGTGGACTCAGCAGGTAGACTTTTACATTCTTATGGCGACCCGGATACGATCGCCTTTTTACGTTCGTCCGCTAAGCCATTTCAAGCCATTCCATTCGTTGAACACGGCGGTGTTGAATATTTCAACTTTTCGCAAAAGGAACTCGCGCTTTCATGTGCCTCGCATGAGACAGCGGAGATTCACCTGAACACCGTAAGGGAAATGCAGAAAAAGATTGGAATTCAGGAAGCAAGCTTGCAATGCGGTGCACACATGCCCGGTGACCCTGCCATGTTTAGAAGGGTGATCCAGCAGGGAATTACCCCAACAGCCAACTTCAATAATTGTTCTGGTAAACATACAGCGATGCTGGCTCATGCCAAAATGCGTGGACTGCCTTTGGAGAATTATCTTGATCTATCCCACCCTATCCAACAGGAAATTCTCGAAGCGCTCTCTGAAATGTGCGGAATTGCAAAGGAAAATATTGAATTGGGTATTGATGGCTGCTCTGCTCCAAACTTTGCGATCCCGCTTACCAATGCGGCATTAGGGATGGCGTGTCTGTGTGACCCGCGAGGATTAAGTGAAACCCGCGCGGCTGCCTGCAGGAAGATAACGAGTGCCATGACAGCCCATTCAGAAATGGTCAGCAGCTACGGCGAATTCGACTGTGAGTTGATGAAAGTCGGCGCGGGAAAAATCGTCACCAAGCGCGGTGCGGAGGGCTTCCAGATCCTCGGGTTGGTACCGGGTGTCTACGGTGAAAATGGTGTGGGGATCGCTTTCAAGGTGACGGATGGAGATGCTTCACGCATGAATGATGAACTGGCATCCAGCTCCCGGGTGCGTCCTGCCGTAGTCCTTGAAATTTTACGCCAGTTAAAAGCATTGGATGAATCCCAATTGAAATTACTTGCGGGGTTTGGTCCTACTAAGCAACTCAAAAATCATCGTGGAATTATAACTGGCGAATCACACCCGTCCTTTGATCTTTTGGCATGAAAAATTTAAAAAAACACGCGCTTGCGGTCCATGAAAAATTGATCGATGCCTTTGGCAAACCCGTCTGGCGCATACCTTTGCCAGCCATTGACGAATTGATTTCGACCATTCTTTCGCAAAACACAAACGACATTAACCGTGATCGGGGTTTTAATGCGTTACGCGAGAAATTTCCCACCTGGGAATTTGTACGTGATGCCAACCCTAAAGAGGTCATTGAAGCGATCAGGCCTGCTGGGCTTGCGAATCAAAAGGGTCCGCGCATCCAGCAGGTTTTACGTGCCATCACCGAGGAACGCGGTTCACTTAACCTGGATTTTTTGGCGGATCTGCCGATTGAAGAGGCACGAGCCTGGTTGACAAAATTCAATGGCGTGGGACCCAAAACTGCCGCCATTGTTTTATGTTTTTCACTGAATATGCCTGCCTTTCCTGTAGATACGCATATCTATCGAGTCAGCGGGCGGATTGGATTGCGGCCCGAAAAGATGACGGTAGAGCAGGCGCATCCGCACCTCGAATCGGTTTTTCCGCCTGAAGCTTATTATTCAGTGCATTTGAACTTAATTCACCTTGGACGCGAGGTTTGCGGTGCGCGCAAACCAAATTGTCCGCAGTGCCCGATTCAGGAATTGTGCGATTATGGGTCGAAGGTGAAAAAATAAATGGTAGTAGTTCCTCCTCCCGCCAGCCTGGCCTTGGAAAAACTTGGCGTTTCACATAAAATATTTCAACATGAGAGTCCTGTAACATCTCTCGAGCAGGCTGCCATGGAGCGGTGTCAGCGGGCATCACAAATTGTGCGTAGTATTTTGTTTCGCATTGCAGAAGATGAATTTGTTATGGTGTTAATCGCAGGTTCGGCACAGGCGTCCTGGAAAATGATGCGCAAACATCTGGGGGTATCACGCATCACCATGGCAACAGAAGACGAAGTTCTGGCAGTGACGGGTTATCGGGTCGGGACGGTAAGCCCCTTTGGATTGCCGCTCCTGCTCAAAGTGTTGATTGATCCGGGAGTGTTGGAAGAGGAGGAAATCTCCACCGGTTCGGGAATCCGCAACACAGCAATTATTCTCAAGAGTAAAGACATGCGCCATGTCTTGAAGGATGCGGAAGTTGTTTCATTGATTGAAGAAAAATATCAAGGATGATTATGGATCACATTATTTATCTGGCATTCGGAAGTAATCTGGGTAACCGTCTTGCGAATCTCAAAGCTGCAATCACTAACATGACACCCCAGGTCGCAGTCAGGAATAAATCTTCGGTATATGAAACACCGCCCTGGGGGTTTACAGAACAGGATAAATTTTTAAATCAGGTAATTATGGCGGAAACCTATCTTAAGCCTCAGGCGCTTCTTGCTCATTTAAAACGGCTTGAACAGGCCTTAGGACGTGTGCCTAATTTTCAAAATGGACCACGTATGATAGATATAGATATTCTATTCTATGATGATCAGATACTGGATATGCCGTCACTGGTCATTCCTCATCCGCGTTTACATCAGCGTGACTTTGTGCTTGTGCCGCTGGCAGAGATTGCCCCTGATTTTGTTCATCCAGTAGTAGGTAAACCCATCCACAAACTACTGGATGAAGTGGAACGTAGTGACATCAAACTATATAAGTAGACCAGGCTTGCAGTCTGATTATCAGGAAATATGTGGCGTGATATTAAACCGCCTTACAAAAATTTAAGAAGGAGATTTGAAAATGGATATCGAAGTTATTCATCGTCCGTCGTACTCACTCGCGATCGCAAAACTCGCGCCCAATGAACGTATCCGCGCGGAGGCTGGCGCTATGGTCAGCATGTCTGGCGGAGTACAGATCGAGACAAAAGCCGCAGGCGGGTTGCTCAAGTCGTTGGGACGCGCCGTGCTGGGGGGCGAGTCCTTCTTTCAGAATTTCTTTGTTGCCCCGGAAATTGGCGGTGAAGTGACACTTGCACCTGAACTGCCTGGTGACATTGTAGTGATCGAAATGAACGGCAATAAGCTGATGGTGCAGGCCGGTTCATATATGGCTTCAGAGACAAGTATTGAATTGACCACCAAAATCAGTGTTAAAGCATTGATGTCCGCGGAAGGTATTTCCATGTTGGAGGCGACGGGAAGTGGAACGCTGCTGGTCTCATCGTACGGTGCGGTCTATGAGAAGACTCTAGGCACAGGTGAAAAATATATTGTGGATACCACCCACCTTGTCGCGTTCGATGCCACCCTGGGCGTGCAACCGAAACCCATTGGCGGGCTAAAATCCACCTTGTTTAGCGGGGAGGGATTCGTAATTGAATTGACCGGGCCCGGTAAGATCTATATTCAAACCCGATCGCCGCAGGCATTGATCAACTGGATCATTCCACAGCTGCCCAAACCGCCGTCATCATCCAATCAATAAACTGCCATTGGCTTGTATAATTGGTGCAGGACGAGCCGGCTTCGTTCTGCATTTTTTTTCTTTTATGCATTAGGAGAAATATGAAAATTGTCCGTTATCAAATCAATGATGAAGCCGTCAAATATGGCTGGATGTTGGAGGACAAGATCGGCGAAATCCAGGGCGATATCTTTGGTGAATACCGCCGCCGTGAAGCCAAAATACCGTTGTCGGAAGTGAAACTTGCCGCGCCTTGTGTCCCAACAAAAACTTTGTGTGTAGGGCGAAATTATGTGGAGCATGCCAAAGAGCTAGGCAATGAAGTGCCAAAGGTGCCGCTCATCTTTATGAAGCCGCCTTCATCGATCATTGCAAGCGGCGAATATATAGTTTTGCCGCCACAGTCAAATCAAGTTGAACATGAAGCGGAACTTATCGTTGTCATCGGCAAGCGCGGACGAAATATCATACCTGAAATGACGAAGGAATATATTTTTGGCTATACCATAGGCAATGACATCACTGCGCGCGATCTGCAAAAGACCGATGGCCAATGGACACGTGCCAAAGGCTTTGATACTTTCTGTTCCTTTGGCCCCTGGATCGATACCGAGTTCGACGCATCTGATGCGGTGG
>CAYLOW010000075.1:0-16408 GCA_964385315.1 uncultured Anaerolinea sp. | reverse complement strand
ACGAAATTGTTTCCCGGTGTAAAGGCGCTTGATAATGTGAGTTTTAGCGTCCGCCAGGGAGAAATCCATGCCTTGGTGGGTGAAAATGGAGCGGGGAAATCGACTTTGATGAATGTGCTAAGTGGCGTTTATCCACATGGTACGTATCAGGGAGAAATCTTTTTTCAGGGCAAGGAATGCCGGTTTCGCGATATAACTGAATCTGAAAAAGTTGGACTTGTCATCATTCATCAGGAACTTGCGTTAATTCCATTTCTTTCCGTTGCCGAAAACCTGTTCCTTGGTAATGAGCGCGCAAAAAACGGCATCATTGATTGGAATGAGTCCATCTCAAAAACCGCGGAATTACTGGCGAGGGTGGGATTGCACGAGTCTCCGACTACACTGATTACAAACATGGGCGTGGGCAAACAACAGTTGGTTGAAATTGCCAAAGCATTGGCAAAAGAAGTTAAGCTGCTGATCCTGGATGAACCCACAGCCTCCCTCAATGAAAACGACAGCGAGAAATTGCTTGAATTACTGGTCCAATTTAAAGACCACGGTATTTCTTCGATCCTGATCTCTCATAAGTTAAGTGAAGTCAATAAGGTGGCTGATTCGATCACGATCCTGCGTGATGGAACGACGGTCGAAACTTTGGATTGCCAGAAGGATAAAATTACCGAAGATCGCATCATTCGCGGCATGGTAGGACGGGATCTTACCCACCGCTTCCCGCCGCGTGATTCAAAAATTGGGGAAACGATTTTTGAAATCCGCGACTGGAATGTGTATCATCCCCTGCATGAGGATCGCAAAGTAAGCACCAATGTGAATTTTACTGTTGGCAGGGGCGAAGTTGTTGGTATTTCCGGATTAATGGGGGCAGGAAGAACTGAGTTGGCGATGAGTATCTTTGGCCACGCCTACGGGACAAGGATAAGCGGCAAGGCCTTTCTGCATGGGAAAGAGATTGACATCAGCACGATCGATAAAGCCATTGAAAACGGAATTGCCTATGCTACCGAAGACCGCAAAGCATATGGCCTTGTATTGATCCAGGAAGTTAAGAACAATATTACTCTGGCGAATCTGGAGGAAATTTCCACCCGGCAAGTGATTAATGAGCCTCAGGAAATGAGGGTTACCAGTGAATATCGGGATAAGCTTAATATTAAGTGTTCCAGTATTCAACAGCTGGCGATCAACCTTTCCGGAGGCAACCAGCAAAAAGTTGTGCTAAGCAAATGGTTGTTCGCCGGTCCGGAGATACTGATCCTGGATGAACCTACACGCGGTATCGACGTCGGGGCAAAATACGAGATCTATACCATTATTAATCGTCTGGCCAGTGAAGGGAAGGGGATCATCATGATCTCATCAGAACTGCCCGAAATTTTGGGGGTATGCGATCGAATTTACGTGATGCGTGAAGGAAAAATGGTCGGGGAAATGCCCGCAAGCGAAGCGTCCCAGGAAAAAGTAATGAAATACATCATGACACAACAAGAGGTAGTGGAACAATGAAAACTCTCTCAACCCTTTTCAAAAACAATGTTCGCGAATATGGCATGTTGATCGCTCTGATTGCGGTCATGGTGTTCTTCCAGGTTCAAACCGATGGCGTCCTGATGAAGCCTGTTAATATAACCAACCTTGTGTTGCAGAACAGTTACGTCATTACCATGGCGATGGGTATGTTGTTGATTATCATCAC
Source organism: uncultured Anaerolinea sp. (assembly GCA_964385315.1). Taxonomy (GTDB): domain Bacteria; phylum Chloroflexota; class Anaerolineae; order Anaerolineales; family Villigracilaceae; genus Villigracilis. The sequence continues at coordinate 14,709 of CAYLOW010000075.1, read as the reverse complement.
CGGCTGGATTGACCTGTCTGTGGGGTCGGTGGTTGCGGTGATCGGCGCACTTGCCGGTGTGCTGATCGTCAGATATGACTTCAACTGGGTATTGGTTGTGGGGATTTCCCTGGTGCTCGGCGCGGCGATTGGGGCGTTTCATGGCTATTTTGTCGCATATTTAAAGATCCCGTCTTTCATTGTTACCCTGGCTGGCATGTTGATCTTTCGCGGTTTGACCATTGCTTTGCTGCGGGGAGAGTCAGTTGGGCCGTTCCCAAGGGGATTTCAGAATATTAGTTCCGGGTTTATTCCTGACTTTTTTCATTATGAAGGCTTTCATGTCACGACCATGGTGATCGGCGTGTTGCTTGCCATATTGCTGGTATGGCTGGATGTGCGTACCAGGAATAACCAGCAAAAATACGGATTTGAGGTAACTCCATTCTATTTCTTTGTGGTAAAAAATATTGCGATTAGTGCAGCGACCCTCGGTTTTTGCTACCTGATGGCTTCCTATAAGGGGCTTCCAGACGTCCTCGTCATCCTTTTTGTCTTGATCTCGTTTTATGCTTTCATCACCAGCTCCTCGGTGATCGGTCGCCGTATTTATGCGATGGGCGGCAATGAAAAAGCAGCCAGACTTTCGGGTGTCAATACGCCGCGTTTGTTGTTCTATACGTTCATCAATATGGGCGTTCTCGCCTCCCTGGCCGGTTTGATCGTTGCGGCTCGTTTAAATAGCTCTACACCCAATGCCGGTGACGGCATGGAATTGGATGTGATCGCAGCTTGTTTCATCGGAGGGGCCTCTCCAAGCGGCGGTGTTGGTAAAGTCATTGGCGCATTGGTCGGTGCGTTCCTTATTGGCGTTTTGAACAATGGCATGTCCATCATGGGTGTGGGTATCGACTGGCAGAAGGTCGTAAAGGGTATAGTGTTGTTGCTGGCGGTTTTGTTTGATGTTTATAATAAGAACAAGAGCGCGTAATCACTAATGGCCTCGCCGGGCGAATTCTTCGCCCGGCGAGGGTCTGTTATTTTTATCTCGAAAATATATTCTTCACTACAAAAGGGATTTTTTCATAGGAATATCGGTGCTTTGATTGAAGCGAATTAGGTTTTCGTGATTAATATATTGGATAAGCATAAAATTACCAGAGGATGTTTATATGGATCTTATATTGGATCAATTGCTTCAGGAGGAACGGGAACTTCAATTTACATCTTTTAACGAAGAAACCGCCTGGAAAATTGGCAGTAATTTCGTTGAAAATTGCAGGCGCAAAGGTGTTTCTGTGACGATCGATATCATGCGGGGGGATCACCAGCTTTTTCACGCCAGCTTGAGCGGGACCTCAGCCGATAATGACGAATGGGTTAAGCGAAAAGTCCGCCTTGTGTACAGGTTTGGCCATAGTTCGTTTTATGTGGGACAGCTGCTTAAGAGCAAGGGGAAAAGTATCGAAGAAGCATATTTAATTTCCGAGAGTCAGTACGCTCCTCATGGCGGGTGTTTTCCCATCATTATAAAAAATACGGGTGTGGTTGGCACGATCACTGTTTCCGGTTTACCCCAGGAAGAGGATCATAAATTGGTCGTCGGGGCGATTAGAGATTATCTAGCTCAGGAGAAATGAGATGAATTTGAACCCTGTTATTTCGATTCTCGGGCGCAGACTGCGGCTCGCGGTCATTGGTGGTGGACCGGGATCGTTTATCGGTGCAATGCACCGGCAGGCTGCCAGACTCGATGATCGGTATGAGATCGTCACGGGAATTTTATCCTCCGATCCTGAAAAATCAAAAAAAGCCGCCCTTGAACTGGGGTTTCCTTCAGACCGGTTATATGCAAGCGTCCACGAAATGCTTGACGGCGAAGCTTCACGAAAAGATGGCGCGGATGTCGTCTCGATCATGACGCCGAATGATAGCCATTTTGAATATTCCATGGAAGCGCTGGACCGTGGTTTTGATGTGATCTGTGACAAGCCAATGACGAACACGCTTGAAGAAGCCGAAATACTGCATAAAAAAGTGCAAGAGTCCGGGCTGATCTTTTGCCTGACCCATAATTACACCGGCTACCCGATGGTTCGTCAGGCAAAGGCGATGGTTGAGGCTGGGGAATTAGGCACGATCCGTTTGATCCAGGTCGAATATGTCCAGGGTGGAAAAGCGGATGAAGAGAAACCCATGCCTGATGTAATGACCTGGAAATATGACCCGATTCGCGGCGGTCCCTCCAGGGTAATGGGAGATATTGGGACCCACGCGCATAATCTCGCCCGCTTCATCACCGGATTGGAATTGGATGAAGTGTCTGCCGAGATCGGCACCATCGTACCGGGACGCCAGATTCATGATTTTGCGGGTGCGCTGCTTCGATTTGAAAACGGCGCCCGTGGAAATTTCTGGGTGACCCAGGCTGCCGCTGGTGTCGAGAATTGTCTTCGAATTCGTGTTAGTGGAAGCAAGGGCAGCCTGGAGTGGCTGCAGGAATTTCCACAGGCTTTGACGTTCAAACCCCTCCACGGTCCCTCACAAAACAGAACTCCAAACGGGCCTGGGACATTGCCATTGTCCGCGCGTTCCTCGAGGATCGTCGCGGGACATCCCGAAGGATTCCACGAAGGGTTTGCAAATTTATATTCCGATGCAGCTGAGGCAATCGCTGCCCGTAGAGCCGGGATGGATCCGGATCCCCTGGCGCTTTATTTTCCGAATTCATTGGATGGCCTTCTGGGTGTGCGCTTTGTGGATCGGGTCATCGAATCCAGTGCATCCAATGGTAAATGGACAAAGTGCTAATGACCGTTATAGGCGAGTAAGGAATGAAGATGCCCAAACCTGGAATTATTTTGGTGACTGGTGCAACGGGTAAAGTCGGGAAGACGTTTATCAATCGTCTGCTTGCTGATCCGAGATTCAATACATTCACAATACGGGCTTTGAACCATAATCGTGAACTTGAGGCGCATGCCCGTATAGAGAATGTTCGAGGTTCGATCGAGCACTTTGAAGTTGTGAAAAAAGCGGTGGAAGGCGTTACCCATGTCGTTCACCTGGCAACCTGTAAAGAGACTCCCGACCAGATCATGGATGTGGCGGTCAAGGGATTGTTCTGGCTGTTGGAAGCCTGTCGTACCAGTCCCACTTTTCAGCAATTCATTCTGGTCGGTGGCGATGCAGGTGTGGGACATTTTATTTACCCGCATTTAATTCCGGTAACCGAGACCCAAAAACATTCGGCATACCCGGGCTGTTACGCGCTTTCCAAAGTGCTCGAAGAAGTCATGTTGGAACAATATTACATCCAATATAATATTAACGGTTGCTGTCTGCGCGCGCCCTGGATCATGGAAAAGGATGATTTTAAATATCAACTTTCCTTCGGGGAGGATGTTTTTGGGGGGCCACGCTGGCGGGATCTGGTCGGCGCTCAAAAAGCTGGTGAATATTTAAGGTCGCAAACCATTCCGGTCATGCTCGACCCTGATGGTAACCCCGTCAAACGCAATTTTGTCCATGTGGATGATTTGGTGAGCGCGCTTTTACTTGCTGTTGATCATCCAAAAGCCCGGCAGCAATTGTTCAATATCAGTATGGATGAACCTGTTGATTACGGTGAAATGGGCAGTTATCTGGCTGAAAGCCGCGGCCTGCCCGTAGTGGAGATCAAAACGGAATTTCACTCCACCTGGTTGGATAACACGAAAGCGAAGCTGCTTTTGGATTGGCGGCCCGCCTATGATATGAGAAAAATGGTTGATTCAGCCTGGGATTATGTGCGTGCACAGAATGATCCCAGGACCATTTGGTATCCTGGTTGATCTTGGGAGATCTATTTAAATGAAGTCTGTTCGTCTGCACGGGTCTGGAGATTTACGAACCCACGAAGAGCCCGTCCCCGTAGCGGGAACAGGGGAAAAGCTCATTCGCGTTAGATCTGTAGGCGTATGCGGCTCGGATTTACATTGGTTTGTTGAAGGGGGGATTGGCGATGTAAAGCTTCAAAGTCCCTTGATCCTTGGCCATGAGTTTTCAGGCGAAACAGAGGATGGTCAACGCGTGGCGATTGACCCTGCAATTTCATGCGGCCATTGCGAATTTTGCAAACGGGGACATCCCAACTTATGTTTAAATACCATTTTTGCCGGGCATGGAAACCAGGATGGCGCAATGCGTGAGTATCTCCCCTGGAATGAAAAATGCCTGATCCCTCTTCCTGACTCAATTAGCTTTGAAGATGGCGCCATGCTTGAACCGTTGGGTGTGGCGATCCATGCAGTGGACCTGGCTCATCTCAAAACAGGGATGACAGTGGGGGTCTTTGGTTGTGGTCCGATCGGTCTGCTGATAATACAATTGGCAAAGCTGTCAGGTGTGACCAGCATCCTCGCGGTAGACAAATTTGCCCATCGTACGGATGCGGCAAAAGGTTTTGGGGCAGACCTTTGTTATCTGACTGGAGAAAAATCCGGCTTGGACGAAAATCCAGCCTCAAGCCCTGCCAGGGGTGTTGATGTTGTGTTTGAGGTGGCTGGTGCTCAGGAAATGGTGGATGCAGCCTTCGACGCCGTTATTCCTGGAGGGAAAGTTATTTTGGCGGGTATTCCTGATGATGATAAAACTTCGTTTTCTGCGTCAACTGCCCGGCGAAAGGGTCTGACGATTAAGCTGGTGCGGCGCATGAAATTTACATACCCGCGAGCGATGGAGTTGGTTTCACAGGGTTTGGTGGATGTTCGTTCGATTGTGACACACCGCTTTCCGCTCGAAAGATCGTTTGAGGCTTTTCAAACGGCAGAACGGCGCGAAGGCTTGAAGGTCATCGTGAATATTAATTAATCTAGCCGATGAAAGCAATTCAATTTAATGCGACTTCAAAAAATTGGAGATGAATATGAATCAAAATGATATACAAAAAGTAATTGAAAATGGGAAGACCATTCTTGGCATTGAGTTCGGATCGACGCGCATCAAGGCGGTGCTGATCGGCGCCGATCATACGCCGATTGCCTCAGGAAGTTATGAGTGGGAAAACCAGCACGAGAACGGAATTTGGACCTACAGCATCGAAAATGCTTGGGCGGGCCTGCAGGAAAGTTATCAAAATCTCTGCCGTGAAGTGCTTGAGAAGTACGACACTCCGATCAAATCCATTGGCGCCATTGGTTTTAGCGGCATGATGCACGGCTATGTTGTGTTCGATAAGGATGGAAATCTGCTTGTCCCGTTTCGCACGTGGCGTAACACCATCACTGGGCCGGCATCGGAGCAGCTCACTGATTTGTTCCAGTTCAATATTCCACAGCGTTGGAGCATTGCACATCTTTACCAGGCAATATTGAACAGGGAAGCGCATATCAATGCCATCAGCCACCTGACCACTCTGGCCGGCTATGTCCACTGGAAATTGACTGGGCAAAAGGTTGTGGGCGTTGGTGAAGCCTCGGGCATGTTCCCCGTCGACAGCAAGACCAACGACTACGACGCAGGCAGGATCGAGCAGTTCAATGCATTGCTCAAAGCGGAAAATATTTCGTGGACACTCCAGGATATTTTGCCTAAAGTTCTGGTCGCTGGCGATGGCGCAGGCGTTTTGACTTCTGAAGGCGCAAAGTTACTTGATCCCAAGGGACAGTTGCAAGCAGGCATCCCCCTCTGTCCGCCTGAGGGCGATGCCGGTACAGGCATGGTCGCAACCAATAGTATTGCTGTGCGGACTGGAAATGTTTCCGCAGGCACATCGGTCTTCGCGATGATCGTTTTGGAAAAGGCTCTTTCGAGGTTGTATCCTGAGATTGACATGGTGACGACACCCGCCGGCAAGCCTGTTGCAATGGTGCATAGCAATAACTGCACATCCGATCTCAATGCCTGGGTCGAGTTGTTCAGGGAATTCACCGAAACAATTGGCGTGGATATCAGTCAATCCAGGTTGTTTGAAATGCTGTATCAAAAGGCGCTGACAGGCGATGCAGATGCGGGCGGGTTGCTTGCCTACAGTTATCTTTCGGGCGAGCACATCACTCACATGGAAGAAGGGCGTCCGTTGTTTGTGCGGACTCCCGAAAGCCGCTTCACGCTTGCGAATTTCATGCGTGTGAATCTGTTCTCGTCGCTAGGTGCCTTAAAAATCGGTATGGATATTCTTTTTGATCAGGAAAAAGTGAAACTCGACCAACTTCTTGGTCATGGCGGATTCTTCAAGACAAAGGAGGTCGGTCAAAAGATGATGGCGGCGGCGATGAATGTCCCCGTTTCTGTGATGGAAACCGCTGGCGAGGGCGGCGCGTGGGGAATTGCATTGCTCGCATCCTATATGCTCAATAAATCCATGAACGAATCCCTGGAGACCTATCTCTCGGACAAGGTCTTTGCAGGTGAATCCGGCACAACTCTGGCACCTGAGAAAAAGGATGTTGACGGCTTTATAACATTCATGGACCGCTACAAAAAAGGACTCGGCATCGAAAGAGCCGCTGTGGCAGGGCTGAAGTAATTGGCGAATGGGAATTACCATTACCCAATACCTGTTGGAGAAACCATGATCGAACAACTCAGAGAAACAGTTTTTCAAGCTAACCTTCTGCTCCCCAGGCATGGTCTGATCACTCTTACCTGGGGAAATGTATCAGGTGTTGACCGTCAGCAGGGGCTTGTGGTGATAAAACCTTCAGGTGTCTCCTATGCTGAAATGAAGGCGGAAGACATGGTGGTCGTGGAATTGGAGACGGGGAAAAAAGTTGGTGGGAAATTGAAACCTTCATCCGATACGGCGACTCATATCGAACTTTATAAAGCATTTCCCACTATCGGCGGCATCGTTCATACACACAGTCGCTGGGCAACAACTTTTGCGCAGGCAGGTCGCGTCATCCTGGCGCTCGGCACAACGCATGCTGATTATTTTTATGGCGAGATTCCCTGCACCCGAAAGATGACGAAAGCCGAGATCGAAGGCGAATACGAAAAAGAAACCGGGGCAGTGATCCAGGAAACATTCCAGGGCAAGGACCCGGATGCGATCCCGGCGGTTCTTGTCCACAGCCACGGTCCATTTACCTGGGGAGCTGATCCCATGGATGCAGTCCACAATGCCGTTGTATTGGAGGAGGTCGCATTTATGAATTTCCATACCCTGATGCTTGAGCCAGGTATTCCGCCCATGCAGCAGGAATTATTGGATAAGCACTTTCTAAGAAAACACGGTGCAAATGCCTATTACGGGCAATAGAAATTATTCGGAGTCGAAAATCAGGAGATTTTTGACTATCAAACATTTGGAGCCATCCAAGGTCTGGAGACGTTGGACTCCGCAAAAGGAGAGTAATCATGATAGATCTAACACAATATGAAGTTTGGTTCGTAACGGGAAGTCAACATCTTTATGGACCCAAGACTCTCGAAGAAGTGGCACGTCATTCACGCGAGATCGCGGCAGCGCTTGGGGCTTCAACTCACATGCCGGTGAAAGTCGTATTTAAACCGGTCCTTACAACTCCAGAAGTAATTCGTGAATTATGTCTGGAAGCCAACTCGTCCAAGAACTGCATTGGCCTCATTACCTGGATGCATACTTTCTCGCCTGCAAAAATGTGGATCGCGGGATTAAGCCTGCTCAAAAAGCCTTTTGCCCATTTGCATACGCAATATGGCCGTGAGATCCCCTGGTCAACGATCGATATGGACTTTATGAACCTGAACCAGTCCGCACATGGCGATCGTGAGTTTGGTTTCATCGGCAGCCGTCTGAGGCTGGAACGCAAGGTGGTCGTTGGTCACTGGCAGGATGACGAAGTGCAGGCACAACTGGGTATCTGGGCACGCGCCGCATCCGCCTGGGCGGATTGGCAGGGCGCAAGGGTTGCCCGCTTCGGAGATAACATGCGGGACGTAGCTGTGACCGAAGGCGATAAGGTCGAGGCGCAGATTAAGTTTGGTTATGATGTTTATGGCTATGGGATCGGCGATCTGGTCAGAGCGGTCAATGAAGCCAGTGATGCCGATGTCGATCAGATGATCCAGGCCTACCTTGATGAGTATGATGTCATGCCCTCCCTGAGGCCGGGCGGTGAGCGCAGTTCATCCCTGAGGGACGGCGCACGGATTGAAGTTGGTATGCGCAACTTTTTGTCGGCGGGCAACTTCAAGGCATTCACCACCACATTCGAGGATCTGCACGGATTGGCACAGTTGCCTGGTCTGGCAGTTCAACGCTTAATGCGTGACGGGTATGGTTTTGGGGCTGAGGGTGACTGGAAGACCTCCGCCCTTGTCCGCGCGATGAAGGTAATGAGCGAAGGCCTGAAGGGCGGTGTCAGTTTCATGGAAGATTACACTTATCATTTCAGCGCCAGCGGCGATAAAGTTCTTGGCGCTCACATGCTTGAGATTTGCCAGTCAATTGCCTCGAACAAGCCGAAACTGGAAATACTTCCGCTCTCCATAGGCGGGAAAGCAGATCCCGTCCGCCTGATCTTTGACGCAAATACCGGCCCCGCGATCGGTGCATCCATCATGGATATGGGTCAACGCTTCCGTATGGTCGCCAATGTGGTTGATGTGGTCCCGACAGATCAACCATTACCCAACCTTCCGGTGGCGCGCGCGTTATGGCTGCCGCGCCCCAATTTGAAAGTTGCCGCTGCCGCCTGGATTTTTGCGGGAGGGGCGCACCACACCAGCTTCAGTTACTCGGTGACGGCCGAGCACCTGCGGGACTTTGCAGAGATGGCTGGCATCGAGTTTATGCTAATTGATGAAAATACCCGTGTGGAGGAGTTCAAAGAAAAACTCCGCTGGAATGACCTGTACTATCATTTGAGTAAGGGATTGTAAAAGGTTTCATCGTTAAATATCACGAAAGCAGATTAAGTCTTATATTTATCCGCTTTCGTGATAATCGGGTTCTAATTGAAATTATTAAGGAAATGGATTATGCAATATCGTGAACTTGGTCGTACTGGCTGGCAGGTTTCAACCGTTTCTTTTGGCGCCTGGGCAATCGGGGGCGCATGGGGCAGTGTGGATGATAAGGATTCCCTTGCCGCCCTTCACCGTTCCATTGACCTGGGAGTAAATTTTATTGACACAGCGGATGTATATGGCGATGGGCGTTCGGAACGGCTTGTGGCAAAGCTTCGAAAGGAACGAAAAGAAACCATCCATGTTGCTACCAAGGCTGGTAGGCGCCTTGACCCGCATGTGGCCGGTGGTTACAACAGAGCCAATCTCACTGCATTTGTGGAACGAAGTTTGAATAATCTGAATGCAGACACCATTGATCTTTTGCAATTGCATTGCCCTCCAACCGGGGTTTATTACATGCCTGAAACTTTTGGCGTGTTGGATGACCTGGTCAAGGCCGGCAAGCTGCGCTACTACGGTGTAAGCGTTGAGAAGGTGGAGGAGGCGCTAAAAGCCATTGAATACCCAAATGTGCAAACTGTCCAGATAATTTTCAATATTTTTCGCCAGCGCCCCGCCGAGCTGTTTTTTACAGAAGCCATCCGCCGTAAAGTGGGAATTTTGGCACGTGTCCCGCTTGCCAGTGGAATGTTGACGGGGAAGTTGACTGAAAAAACCAATTTTGAAGCCGATGATCATCGAGCTTACAACCGCCAGGGTGAAGCCTTTGACCGCGGCGAAACCTTTTCAGGCGTGGATTATGGAACTGGTTTGAGGGCTACCGAGGAATTGAAGACGCTTATCCCTGAAGGCTGGACCATGTCGCAATTTGCCCTGCGTTGGATATTGATGTTCGAGGCTGTGACATGCGCTATTCCAGGGGCGAAAAATCCTGGACAGGCCGGGGATAATATCAAATCCTCGGATCTTCCTGCGCTGAATCCGGAAGTGATGGAAAAAGTACGCGCACTATATGACTCCCAGATCCGCCAGTTGGTTCACAGCTACTGGTAATACCATTCCATCGGAGCGAGGTGTTTGATGAATAAACGAACAATCAAAAATGAATTTCTTCAGGTTGAATACATGACGACTTCACTGCGGGTCACAGGACTTTCCCTGCCCTCCGGATCCGGAGCCAACCTGCTGGTGGATGTTAGTGCATTAGCCCCAATATCCACATCCTATGGTGACTATCACTTGCATGGCGGTCATCGGTTATGGCACTCCCCGGAGGCAATGCCCCGGTCCTATATCCCTGATGATGGCGGGGTGCTTATAACCGATCGGCCCGATGGTGTTATTCTGGAGGGTAAAACCGAACCGGGAACAGGAATACGCAAGCAAATTGAAATATCCCTGTCCAAAGATGGACCTCAGGTTTCGTTGATCCATACGCTTATCAATGATGGAATGTGGCCGGTTGAGCTAGCCCCCTGGGCGATCACCCAGTTCCGTTTGGGGGGGATAGTGATCCTGCCTATGCCAACTGGAAATACAGATCCGGCAGGATTGCTCCCCAATCGTAATATTTCCCTCTGGCCCTACACTCGAATTAACGATCCACGCGTGCGCTGGGGTGATGCTTTTGTATTGTTTAAGGCAGATTCAATGCTCCCGCCATTTAAAGTGGGCTATTTTAATTCGCACGGTTGGCTCGCGTACTGGGTGGACGGAGTCCTGTTTCGTAAAAAAATTGAAGTATTGGCGGGCCTGCCTCATTCCGATAATAATTGCAATGCGGAGATATATTGCGGGGATCTATTTGTGGAGCTTGAAACTCTCGCACCTCTAAAAAAACTGAACCCCGGGGATTCGGCTGTTCATACTGAAGTATGGGACATCTTTGATGGCATCGATGCTGTTCCAACCGACCTGCGCCAGGTCTTATCCTCAATATGACCGGTTTATAAGTTAGTAGTATTTCCCTGCCAGTTATCCGGTAATGGCCGTGTGAAAAAAGAAGTCCTGGTTGCCTCAAGCGTGAAGCATTCAGGACTTTTGATTTCATTGGCTATTTATTTTGCCGTTATTCATCTGCCATCAATTTGACATAGATCTCTTCCAGCGCTGATTCCCGCATTGACAGATCAACCAGCGCCCAGCCATTGGAGGATACGGTTTCCAGCATTCCTGCAATGGAATCAACTTCTGCAGTCCGGAAGACGTAATTGCCACCCGACTGCTCGTAATCAAGCTTTTGCTCGGAGTGAAATACGACCTGATATTCGCGTTTGCCAAGTCTGGCTCGAATGGCGTCCATCGTGTCAAATACCAATAATTTACCGTTTTTGATGATGCCCACCCGGTCACAGACAGTTTCCACATGGAAAAGATTATGCGCGCTGAGAAGAATGGTCTTTCCTTCGCGCCTGAGGGTTCGGAGATAATTGATGATAAAGAATGATGTCAGTGGGTCGAGCCCGGAGTTGGGTTCGTCAAGGATCAGCAGATCGGGGTTGTGGAGCAGGGCACGTGCAATGGCGGTTTTGCGTTTCATGCCTTTGGAGAATTCACCGGTAAGCTTGGTCTTTTCAGTCAAATGTAGTGAAGTGAGGATTTCATCGATCCGATTTAATGCTTGTTGGCGTGGCATTTGGTAAAGCTCGGAAAAGAAAAGCAGATATTGCTGGGCGGTCATCGCTTCATAAAGGGGGCTGTCTTCAGAAAGATAACCGATCTTCTGCTTGACTTTAGTATTATTCTTGTCCATTTTCTGGCCCATGATGTGAATTTCCCCCGATGTCGGTTCGACCAGTCCCGCGATCATTTTCATGGTGGTGCTTTTGCCTGCACCGTTGTGGCCGATGATGCCGACGATCTCGCCCGTTTTGATCTCGAGATTTAGCTTGTCAACGACTGTAGTATCATTATAGAGTTTGGTGACGTTAATTAGTTCGATCATAATTCAATTTTATCTTAAAGTACCCACAGGCGCCGCAGAGAACACGACCCTGTCCTTGGACGGAGCATATGAATCGAGGTTGTGACATCCAATGAATCAGGTTTTGGTTATTTCCTGGCGTGAGGTGACCCGTCTGCGAAAACGTTTTGGCGGGGGGGCGAGTCCCGTTGCGGTTATTCTATTGATGGCCGTGGTTGGGCTCTCGGCATTTTCCCTGCGGGATACGGTATTGCTTGGCAGCGGATTATATCGTGTGGGGGTTGCAGGTGATGTACCTTTAATTCAGGACAGCCGCTTTTCCGTGGTCGATGTTGACTCAAAGGAGGGAAAGGCGCTTCTCGATCAAAAGATTATTGATGTATTTATTGATGGACCGCAGGTGATCCTTCGTGATGATGACAAATCGCAGTTCGCTGCTCGTGCTTTGAAGCAATATATGGAGAAAGCGGAATTGGCACGGGTTGGCGGCACATTTTCAAGCGAGGCGGCTTTTCCACTGCGGGTGGGTATCAACTATCTTAACCCGAGCCAATCCACGACGGGGAATCTTCAAGGAGGTGAACCTGCGCCAATCAGCAAACCGGAAGAGATCATCATTCCTTCCCTTACACCGCCCCCGGCTCCGTTTACTCAAGTTTTAGTTGCCCTGATCTACATCCTGCCGATTACCTTTATCAGCATCTTTTTCACCAGTAGTTTCATGGATGAGAAAATGAACCGCCGCCTGACGATTTTGCTCTCGGCGCCAGTAACGCCGTTCCAGATCATTCTGGGGAAAATGCTGCCCTACGCAGTCTTTTCTCTTGGAACCACTGTTTTGATCGCTGTTCTAACAAAAGGAAATGTGGCGCTTGCCCTCGCCATTTTCGCCCCGACGACTTTATTTATTTTCGCCATATATTTAATGGTTCCGTTGTTTTACCGCACATTCAAAGACACGACCTTCATTGCGATGCTTGTGACGACGATGACGACGGCCTACCTTGTTTTTCCCGCGATGTTTGCAAATGTCAATGATATTTCATATATTTCCCCGTTGACCCTGGCGGTAAAGATGTATCGAAACGAGCCATTTGGGTGGCGTGAATATTTATTCCCTTCCCTGCCCATGTCTGCTATTTTTTGTTTTGCCATGTTTGCCGGGACCAGGCTCCTTAATGAGGAATTCCTGATGGGGTACAAACCCATCACGCGCAAGGTTGCCGACGCAATTTATCTGATGATGGCACACTCCCACCCTTATTGGTCTGTGCCGCTCTGGAGTTTATTGGTTATTCCTTTTGTGTATCTGACACAGGTGATTTTCCTCGCATTCTCCACAAATTTGCCGCTCGGATTGATCCTGGGCGCGGTGCTCATTGCCTCAGCATTTGTGGAGGAGGTGGTTAAATCAGTGGGAATTGTCGTACTGGCAGACCGGGGGATTGTAAAGTCCTTCCGGGAGATTCTCCTGCTTTCGGCCTTATCCGGGCTGGGGTTTTTGATCGGGGAAAAACTATTGTTATTAATTTCGATCAGCATGGTCTCGCAAGCCTCGGCATCAGGTGCGTTGTTCGGAGCCGGCTTATTTGTTTTGGTGCCGCTGGCCGCCCATTTTATTTTTACTGCCATCGTGACGTTATTAACCTCAAAAGCAAAACTGCCTTATATGCTGGCATTGATCATCGGTACAGTGGTGCATTTTATCTACAATTGGACTTTGATGGGAGGCGGGTTGTAATGCTCCCATTTCTGGCAGTTGTCAAAAAGGAATTGGTTTCGGTCATTCGTGACCGCACGATCATCATTTCGCTCCTGATCCAACTTTTTATTGCCTCGTTTTCATCCGCACTCCTTTTGGGCATGCTGTCTTTATACGACTCGGACACCATTATGAAATTTAGCGGGTCAGGGATCAAAATTGCCATGGTCGGTTCGGAAGGTCCGCTGAGTTCATTCGTCAGTCAGCGCGGACTGGCGGTGGTGCCTTTTGCAACTTTGTCTGATGCGGAAACCGAATTTTTTAAGGGCAGGGTCAGCGCCATCCTGGTTGTACCCGGGGGTGTAAAAAAATCCGCGGAGATCAAGTTATACCTGCCTGATAATGATGCCGTCAGCTCCATTATCCGTATGGTGATTCAGGAACCGCTCAAGCAATATGAAAATTACCTGCGCGGACAAAACGGGATAGAAATGCGTTATACGGATCTGAAAGGCAAACCATCCACATCCTTTGAATTCATCTATTCAGTGCTCCTGCCGATGCTAATGTTTTTTCCGGCCTTCGTCTCGGGCAGTATGTCGGTTGATTCGCTTACAGAAGAAGTGGAAAATAATACACTGCCAACCCTTCTATCTGCTCCTTTATCGCTAAACAGCCTGCTGGGTGCAAAAATTACGGCATCGATCATCATTGCGATATTGCAATGCTTTGCCTGGTTGTCCCTTCTGCGGTTGAACGGGATCGACATCCAACACGAAGGATGGATACTCCTGCTGGCACTGTTCGTGGCAGGTATCGCATCCACTGCCGCAATGCTGGGTGCCATCCTGCTCAATGACCGTGAACGCTCCCAATTCATTTACTCCCTCATGTTATTGGCGGCAGCTTCCATCAGTACTTTACTGGGTGTTTCTCCAATCACGACCTTGTCACGGCTGGCAATCGGCGACCCTTTCACAGGGGGGTGGAATGTTGCACTCTTCGGACTGCTTCTGGCTGGTTTATATATGTTGTTGTGGAAGCTTTCAAGGCGTTTAGTCGCATAGCCGTCGCGTATATATGGGTTCGAAATCAAAAAAGATTTCATGATTTTTGCCAAATGATAAATACAAATTTAAAGGAGAGGCAGATGTAATATACATCTGCCTCTCCTTTAGTGCGCCCAGCATGGGCGTTGGCTAGTGGGTGAAAGACCCATATGGACGCC
>CAYLOW010000074.1:0-16456 GCA_964385315.1 uncultured Anaerolinea sp. | reverse complement strand
ATTTTTGTTCAGGTAAGGTAAAAAAGGGGGTGAGGAAAAACATGGGTTTTTATCGATTATGTATTTTTAATATTGATTTGTTGTGTTTTTTAGGAGTTCGAAATTTTGTGGTTTGATTGCACAATATGCCACTTTCAATAATAAGAGGAATATATGAGTACAACAGTTTGGATCATCATGGGCATCACCCTCCTGCTTGCAGTCGTCTTTATCCCACGGGTGGGATTGCTCGCAGTTTACAAAACCTATCGCATTGCACACGAACGGGAGCAGGTCGAGGATGCGCTTAAACACCTGCTCGATCGCGAACAGCAGGGACGTCATGCCTCATCTGAATCGCTGGCAGGGACATTGAATATTCAACGCAGTGATGTAATGCGGCTGATTGAAAATATGGAAACGCTGAACCTTCTTGAATCACGGGGGCAGGAATTGCACCTGACCACTGAAGGCGAACGCTGGGCAATGCACATTGTCCGTGCGCACCGTTTGTGGGAACGCTACCTGACAGATGAGGCGCGCATGCCTTTGGAGCAAATACATGGTGAAGCTCATCGCCGCGAACACAATGTTACAGAGGCACAGCTTAATGAATTGGATGCTGCACTGGGCCACCCGACAAGGGATCCTCACGGAGACCCCATTCCCACGCGTGAGGGGACTCTGCTTAAGGCAGAGGGAACGCCTCTTACGGCGTATCAGTCTGGGGGACCGGTGCGGATTGTTCATCTTGAGGATGAACCAGCCTTGGCTTTTGAACAGATCCTGGCGGCAGGGCTTCGTCTGGGCCAGGTTATCCGCATATTGGATCGAAATTCACAGCGTATATTATTGAGCGATGGTGAAACAGAATATCGACTGGCTCCCGCGGTGGCGGCAAATGTGAGTGTATCTCCGCTGCCTGAAAGTGAAATTGCGAGAGCAAGTGCGATCCCGTTGGCAGAATTAACCCACGACCAACGCGGCGAAATCGTTTTATTGGATGATGCCGTGCAGGGTTTTACGCGCAGAAGATTTTTGGACTTGGGTCTCACGCCCGGTACGATGATCTACCCTGAATTAAAGAATTTCTTTGGCGACCCGCGTGCGTATCGCGTCCGCGGAACATTAATCGCTTTAAGGAAAGACCAGGCGTCACAGATTTGGGTGAAGCCGATTTCATAATATCTATATAACTAAACCCGAAGTACACAAAAGTACTCTTTTGTATGCTTTGCGCTTGAAAAAGAGGATCCTATGACAGAAAAGAAAGTACAACTTCCCACAGAACATTGCGAAACCTGTCCAGCCTTCACTCAATTGGAGCAGATGGGAATCAAAGTGGGAGATTTTGACCGTGTGATTGCGTTGGCTGGAAATCCCAATACAGGAAAATCCACCTTGTTCAATACGCTGACAGGGTTGAAGCAGCATACAGGGAATTGGCCCGGTAAGACCGTGACGCGTGCTGAAGGCGGATTTGAATTCAACAAGATACGCTATAAGCTGGTTGACCTGCCTGGCACGTATTCATTGCTTTCCGCTTCACAGGATGAAGAAGTGGCACGTGATTTCCTATTATTCGGACAGCCGAGCTGCACCATTGTAGTGACGGATGCAACATCATTGGAAAGAAACCTAAATCTTGTCCTGCAGGTAATGGAAATCACTGAAAATGTGGTTGTGGCGATCAATTTAATGGACGAAGCAAAACGTAAAGGTATCGAAGTGGATGCGCGCTCTTTAAGCCGTGATCTGGGTGTGCCTGCCATTCCTATTACTGCACGTGTGGGTGAGGGGGTGCATACTTTATTGGGCGCAGTTGCGGACGTGGTCGAAGGCAAAGTAATTACCAAACCTTTACGCGTGGGTGGTACTCCTGAATTTCAAAAAGCGGTAAAGGAACTTGTGCCAATGATCGAGCAAATGGCACCTGGCATTCCCAATGCGCGCTGGCTTGCGATTCGTTTACTTGACGGTGATGCCCGGGTGCAAAAAGCCCTCTCCACAGGCGAACTGGGTGACATTGTCTCACGACAGCAGCGTGCCGATGTTCAATTTAGCGGCAAGATGTCGGTTGAGGGAAGACAATAAAATAGATACCCATACCCTGAATGGGACCTTACGCTCTTTGTGGGGCGAAAGAGTTCAGTGAGCTGGCTTTGGAAGAGATAATTTAAACATCAGATCGTCTTTCACCTTTGTTCCGGTCGTCGTTATAAACAAGGAAAAATAATATGGATGCGAATGAAATTTTAGCCAAGGCGGAAAGCCTTAGAAATGGTCTCTCAACCGGTTTTCGCGATGAGATAGTGAAATCCCTTTACACGGAAGCAGAAAATATCGCGAAGCGGGCGGTAAAGACCGCCTCTGATAAAAAATATGATTTTGACCAAAGGATGGATCGGTTGGTCACGTCACCTTATGCCGGCCTGCCTATTATGTTGGGGTTACTTGGCATTCTCATCTGGGTCACGGTCTCGGGTGCTAATGTGGTTTCAAGCTGGATTGCCTTTGTGCTATTTGGTATCGGCGATTACGGGCGAGCGCTCTTCAATCAGTTTGGGTTTCCATGGTGGATCACAGGTTTTATCTGGGACGGTGTCTATCTTGGTCTGGCTTGGGTTATCAGCGTGATGCTGCCTCCGATGATGATCTTTTTCCCCGCCTACACTTTTTTGGAAGACCTTGGGTATCTACCGCGCGTGGCGTTTAACATGGATTGGATGTTCAAGAAAACAGGCGCGCATGGAAAACAATCCCTGACCATGGCGATGGGCTTCGGATGTAACGCGGCCGGCGTGATTGCAACCCGCGTGATCGACTCTCCGCGTGAACGGTTGATCGCCATCCTCACAAATAATTTCGTCCCATGTAACGGTCGATTCCCGACCTTGATCATGCTGGCGACTGTTTTTGTAGCGGCGGCTTTTCCCCCGGCCTTGACCTCTTTCATCGCTGCTGGGGCAGTGGTCGCCGTGGTGTTGATCGGTATCGCTTTCACATTTCTTGCATCGTGGATATTATCCAGGACCTTATTGAAAGGTGAGGCCTCTGCCTTTACTTTGGAACTTCCCCCCTATCGCAGGCCGAATATCACCCGTATTTTATATACATCCATTATTGACCGCACCATCTTTGTACTCTGGCGTGCCATGCAGACCGCTGCGCCCGCGGGAGCGATCATATGGATCCTGGCGAACGTCACCATCGGTGATTCAAACCTGGCACGTGTGATTGCAGATTGGTTAAATCCATTCGGGTTATTATTGGGTCTCGACGGTGTGATCATCCTCGCATATATCATCGCCATCCCAGCCAATGAGATCGTTGTACCGACCATGATGATGGTTTATATGGGCACAGGCATGATGGTGAACGGTCCTACAAATAACTCAGAGATTTTTAACCTGCTCGTCAATGGCAATGGGTGGACAATGCTTACGGCGGTCAATTTGATGTTGTTCGCACTTTTGCACAATCCATGTGCGACAACCATTATGACCATTTATAAGGAAACCAAATCTTTAAAATGGGCGACTTTAAGCGTGGTCATGACTCTCGGTACGGCAATTGTTGTAACATTTCTCACGGCAAGTATTGCAAGGTTATTTGGCTGGGTTTAGTTAAGAAAAAAGACAGTCACCCGAAAGGCGACTGTCTTTTTTCTTTGTCTGCTTCGCAGTTCAACAGTTTATTGCTGGACGGTTGGAAGTTGCTGCTGCCAGCGTCCCCCACCCATCATACCTTGACCATTCATCATTCCCCGGCCAAATTGTCCGCCTTGCCCGTTCTGCATTGGGCAGTTGCCAGAGTTGAAACCGTTGGTTGTCATGCGCTGTAACATGAAGTCTGCCTGTTCGCGGGTGACAACACCATCGGCTACTGCTTTGTCAAATGCGGTGGTGTGTACTTCGGTCAGGAATGAAGTGACATCAACTTCCTTAATTCCATGATCCAACGCAATTTGGTACATGCTCTTGCCGGAAGCGAGCGCATCTTCGACATCTTTTTCTGTGATGCCAAGTTTGTTCGCCAGCGCTTCTTCAACATAATCATGCATTGGGCCATA
Source organism: uncultured Anaerolinea sp. (assembly GCA_964385315.1). Classification (GTDB taxonomy): domain Bacteria; phylum Chloroflexota; class Anaerolineae; order Anaerolineales; family Villigracilaceae; genus Villigracilis. The sequence continues at coordinate 12,405 of CAYLOW010000074.1, read as the reverse complement.
ACCGCCGCCCATCATCCCGCCGCGGCCAACAGGGGGTTGAGTACCTTGTGCCAGTGCCGCACCTACACCGAATACACCGAGGGCTAAAACTACCAAACCTACGATTAATATTGTCTTTTTCATTTTATAAATACTCCTTTGAGTGAAAATTCAGGTTTGTCCCTGATTACGTATAAAGGATACTTCTGCAATGTAAAGATTGTGTGAAGAATTAAACAAGATTGGTGAAAGAAAATGAGCGAATGGTTATATACTTAAATAAGGAGATTAATATAATGGACGAGTTGAAATACGGAAAAATAGGTGAAGCGAACAGCCGTGCGGAAGCAGAGATCATTGAAAGTTTTTTGAAAGCCGAAGGGATTGACGTGGAACTCGTTGAGGAATCCATCTCCCTTTCGGCCTATGTGCTTGCCCAGGCTCTTGTCGAGATTTTTGTCCCCAAGGAGCAGTTTGAACGTGCGCTGGAACTGCTGAAACCTTTTGAAGATATTCAACTTGGGGAGGAAAATACTGACAAAGGTGAATAAATGGTCCCCGGGATTTTTACTTGCAGAAGGCATAATAAAAATCCCGGGGTTCTCGTTTTGATACCAAAACTTCTTACCCCTAACATTAACTTGCTGTGCTTGCAGGACTTTATACTTTCATACTTCAACCAGTATAAAGGTGAAATGAAAATTCTTCAATAATCCAGCAGCAGTTATCAATATGAAATGCATTGATGGCTGGGGTCTAGCTTTGTATCAGAACTGATGATAATCTTTAAGGCACCATGTTAGAAAACCTACGACTTTCACGAATGATTGAACGGTTGGAACAAGCCTGTGGCGAATTTCCAGATGTTCGCACAGGGAAAAACAGTACCTACGACTTGCCGGATGTAGGGATGAGCGCATTTTCGGTGTTTTTTACGCAGAGCCCATCATTTTTGGCGCATCAACGCGACATGAAATTGCGCAAAGGGCGCAGCAATGCGGAAAGCTTGTTTCATTTGAGCGAAGTACCAAGCGATAATCAAATCCGGAATTTATTAGATCCTGTCAGCCCGAAGTACATAGCGCCAGTTTATCGGCAGATCTTCCTGGCATTGGAACAAACCAAAGTAATAGAAAATCGGCGCTCCTTTGCGAACCAGTTGTTAGTGGCCATCGACGGGACGGAATACTTCTCATCCAAGGCCATCCATTGCGAAAATTGCAGTCATCGCGAACTGAATAATAACAAAACAAACTATTTTCACAGTGCGTTGACCCCTGTGATCGTTCAGCCGGGGAATGAAACGGTGATTTCATTGGAACCCGAGTTCATTGTTCCCCAAGATGGGCATGAGAAACAGGATTGCGAGATACAGGCAGCTAAGCGTTGGGTCGAAACATGGGGTAACTTCTATGCCCAACGAGGGGTCACCATTTTGGGTGATGACTTATTCAGCCGCGACCCGTTTTGTCAGGCGCTGAAAGGCAAGGGGTTCCATCTCATCCTGGTTTGTAAGCCCGATTCGCATACTTTTCTGTATGAAACAGTGGATTTTCTCGCAGCAAGCGGGGTTTTAGGTTCAAAAGTAGCCAGGCGTTGGGTCGGGCGTTATGCCGAGGTCTACACTTATCGCTATGCCAACAAACTTCATTTGAACAGCGATCCGGATTCGCTCGTGGTTGGTTGGTGCGAAGTGACTGTGACACGAGAAGATACCGGTGAAAAAATTTACAAAAACGCCTTCATCACCGATTTTGAAATCACAGACACCACCGTTGAAGCAATTGTGCGCGATGGGCGAGCGCGTTGGAAGGTCGAAAACGAGAACAACAACGTTTTGAAAACCAAAGGCTACCATATCGAACATAATTTTGGACACGGAAGCCAATATCTGGCTTCGCTTTTGCTCTCGCTCAACCTACTGGCTTTCTTATTTCACACCATTTTAGATTTGGTCGATGAGCAATACCGTGCTATTCGCAAAACTTTGGGCACGCGCCGCAGATTTTTCCAGGATTTGGAAGCCTTGTTGCGTTACTTCCAATTTGAAAATTGGGATGAGGTGCTGGCGTTTATGTTCAAAGGTCTCGAACTGGATACCGGATGACATTTCCTGGCACTTTTCGCTCGGACTTTTTGGCTGCCGAATATTATTTCAGCAGTCTGTTTTGCTTGCCACCAGCACAGATTTTCATTGGCTCGGCAAGTTAACAAGAACATCGTCAGTAATTCTGACCGACTTCATCTCATCGACTGTTTCGCCAAAGGCATCGCTAGTTTTCACATATTGAGAACTGCTGATAATCCAGAGCCAGATCACGGAGCAACTTTGAGAGTCACATCACGACTGTTATTGCCTTCATTCGATTCTGCAATTTGACCTCCAGAATCAACGACTAAAGTGGTCCAGTAACTGGCTGTTGCGTTTCCATTGTAAGTGAATTGACAATCAAGGTTTTTGGATTCGCCAACACCAAGTCCGGATACAGACCAGTTGCAGCCAGGCAGATCCTGGTTGGACAGCCACACTACGGAAAAACCGCCTGACGGAGCGGTTCCGTTATTTGTCACTTTTACCTGGATATCTATTGGTTGGGCATTTTTTGCCGGGTTGGGCCAGTACTGCATTCCGCTTGCAACAAGGTCTGGCACGCCTGCAACCGGGGGTACTTCAGTATTTGTTGGCGTTGCAGTCGGGGGTAATGGAGGCGCAGCAACCACTTGCACAACCGAAGGCAGACAGGAGGTGGTAACCACACTTCCCGAAATCCAACCGTGGCCTCCTGAGGCGCCAACATTATCAATATACCACCAGGTATTTGCATCATTGCGCCCTGATATATTTGCAGTACTGCCTAATGACAGGAAACCAATTATTTCATAAGCGGTATCAGGCCCGGAACGAACGTTGGCATTTGCGGTAGAAGTCACCAACGGCGTGCATGGGGTGGGACTTAATGTTTCCATTGGCACATTCGTGGAGTTGCTTGCCGGCGGTGGAACAGCAGTACCCGCGATTTCCGCCATCTTTGCTGCTGTTGTCAGTTCCACAGATGTACCAACGATATCTACATTGGACGATTCGGGGTTATCAGTGGGACCTGCCCCGTTGCTGGTTGGGAGGTTACATGAAGTGAGAAGGAAAATGAAAGTAATTAATACTATCTCAATTATTTTGCGCATAACCCAACTCCTCTTGTGATTTTTTTCTCAATTATAGGTTATTTTAGCGCCTCGGCAAGTGTGCCAAAAGTACTTTCAGATACATTGGGGATAATCTACAAAATGGACAGAAGAAAGAGTCGCTTTGTTCAAAACGGCTCTTTCTTTCATAACACTGGCAAAGTAGTCTAATCCTCTTCCCCTGTCATTAACTTAATACGCTCCCAGGGCTTTAAACTTTCATCTTCAGCCAGGAGGTTCTTTAGATCATATAATTCATCACGCAGCGCGGCGGCTCGCTCAAACTCAAGATTCTTTGCGGCTTCCTTCATTTGCTTTTCCACCTCATCAACGATCTTGCGCAGCTCTCCCCGCGGCAGTCCGTCAGCCGCTGTCTTGTATCGCGCTTTTTCCTCACCGATCGCTTTTGCACTCATCATCTCGGTCAACTCATGGATCTCCTTGTGAATGCTGATCGGCATGATACCGTTCTCTTCGTTATATTTGACCTGTTTGGCACGGCGGCGGTTGGTCTCATCGATCGCACGCTTCATCGAATCGGTCATGCGGTCGGCGTACATGATCACACGTCCATTAACATTCCGCGCGGCGCGCCCGATGGTTTGGATCAACGCCGTATCAGACCGCAGGAAACCTTCCTTGTCTGCATCCAGGATCGCAACCAGTGAAACTTCCGGCAGGTCCAAACCCTCCCGTAAAAGATTGATGCCCACCAGCACATCAAATGTGCCCAGCCGCAGATCACGCAGAATAGCAATACGCTCAAGCGTTTCAACTTCTGAATGCAGATATTGGACTTTGACCCCCAATTCTTTCAGATACTTTGTCAGGTCTTCTGACATCCGCTTCGTGAGGGTTGTTACCAGGGTGCGCTCGTGCTTTTCCACCCGTTGGCTGATCTCTCCCACCAGGTCATCCACCTGACCTTTGGTTGGGCGTACACTCACCTCAGGGTCCACCAGCCCTGTGGGGCGGATGATCTGCTCCACGACCTGGTCGGCATGTTCCATTTCATAAGCGGCTGGTGTGGCAGATGTGTAGATCGTTGAACCCATCACCTGTTCAAACTCATCAAACTTTAGCGGACGGTTATCCATGGCTGACGGTAATCGGAAACCATATTCGACCAGTGTTTCCTTACGCGCACGGTCACCGTTATACATGCCGCGGATCTGCGGTACGGTCATATGGCTCTCATCCAGGATCAATAAATAATCACTGGGCAGGAAATCGATCATCGTCCACGGGTGTGAACCGGGTGCACGTCCATCCAGTTGGCGTGAGTAGTTTTCAATGCCGGCACAATATCCTACTTCCTTCAACATTTCGAGGTCGTATCGTGTGCGTTGTTCAATACGCTGGGCTTCGAGAAATTTACCATTATCTTTGTAGAATTTAAGCCGTTCTTCCAATTCCGCTTCAATATTGGCGATTGATTCCTTTAAACGGTCGGCATCAGTCAGGAACTGTTTTGCCGGGAAGATGGAGACTTCATTTGGTTCTTCGAATATTTCGCCGCTGACTCGGTGGAATTGCATAATTCGTTCCACTTCATCACCAAAAAAGGTGATCCGGTATCCGCGTTTGTCCTCATACGCAGGGATGATTTCCAGTGTGTCGCCCCGTACCCGGAAGGTCCCCGATTTCAAATCCATATCGTTGCGTTGGTATTGGCTCTCGATCAGCTGACGCAGCAGGGCATTTCGGCGGTAGATTTCGCCGACTCTAAGCGTAACCGTCCCCTTGCCGAATTCTTCGGGAGAACCCAGACCATAAATACAGGAGACCGAAGCCACGATAATGACATCCCGCCGCGAGATAAGCGATGTTGTTGCCGCAAGACGCATCCGCTCGATCTCTTCGTTGACCTGGGTTTCCTTTTCAATAAAAAGGTCACGGCGCGGCACGTATGCTTCCGGTTGATAGTAATCGTAGTATGAAACAAAATACGAAACAGCATTCTCAGGAAAGAATTCCTTGAATTCAGCATATAACTGCGCCGCAAGGGTCTTATTGTGTGCCATAATCAGCGCGGGTTTTTGTAACTCCTGAATGACAGATGCGATCGTAAAGGTTTTTCCTGTGCCGGTGGCGCCAAGTAAAACCTGATTTTTCATGCCGCTGCGGACACCTTCTACAAGTCCGCGGATGGCTTCGGGTTGATCACCCATAGGGATAAAGGGAGCGTTAAGTTTGAAATCCATGGATTTTTCTCAATGATTTTTCTTCTGGTGAAGTCGTACTCTGCACGGTAATTAGTTAGAATGTGCGTTCTATTTTACTCCAAAGACGGGTGAAAAACCAGTTAATAATCATAGATCCAAAGGTTAGAGATGAAGTGAGAGTGAAAGTATAATCACGGGCATGAGGAAGAAAATAAGATCGTTTTTTCAATCGTTTTCATTTACTGAAAAAAGCGCCCCGCTCGCTTTTCTTGTTGCATGTATTCTAGGCTTTGGGTTAATGATCCCAAGTCTGGGCTTTTATATGGATGATTGGCATTATGTTTTTTACGCATTCAATATGGGCATCGAAAGCCTGCGGGAAATGCTCTTATATGATAGCCGTCCATATGCTGCCTGGCTCTACATTCTGGCATTTAAGATATTGGGTTTTAATCCCATCCGTTGGCACATTTCAGCATTGATCCTTCGCTGGTTGACTGTGGTTTTATTTTGGAAAATATTGGCAGCGATCTGGCCGCAGCGAACCCGTGAGACGATCTCGATCGCTTTATTGTTTGCGGTCTACCCATTCTTTATGCTGCAGCCATTTGCGGTGGGTTCCACACACCATTGGGTTGGCTTCATATTTATTAATTTCTCTTTGTATTTAATGGTCCTTGCCGTTCAACATAAAAAATATGCTCTTTGGCTGATGGTACCTGCCCTCCTTATGCAAGCTGCCCACCTTTTCACCAGCGAATATTTTGCGGGCCTTGAACTTCTGCGCCCGTTTATATTATGGATATTGATCTCACGCATCGAACCCGGCGTGCCAAAAAGATTGTGGAAGGTTTTCTGGCAATGGGCACCCTACCTGCTGGTGTTGGGATTTTTCGCCTATTGGCGGGCGGCTGTCTTTCAAAATATTGAAGGGGTCACCCGCAATACACCCGTTATTCTGAATCAGTTATTCAGTGAGCCGTTTAAAGCCATTGGCTTCTTGTTGTCTGCTTCCATTAAAGATGCTGTTTCAGTAATGACGATTGGCTGGCAAACCGCCATGGGCGCGGAACTGCTTGACTTTAATTCCATATTTGTTTTATTCCGTTTATTTGTCAGTCTATTGAGCTTTCTGGCCGCATTTTTATACCTTAATAAACTAAAGACTTCATCTGATGAAAATAAGCTTTTAGATGATTGGGCCTGGACCAGCATCCTGCTTGCTGTTGTGGGTCTGATGGTTGGTGGCTTACCAGTCTGGCTGATCGGAAGGTATATCATTGAAAGCAAAAACCTTTTATCTGCTTCACGCTTCGGGATTCCATCCATGTTGGGCGCGGCTTTTCTGCTGACATTGATCATAGATTACTTCATCGGTGATAGAAAAAAGAAAATTATATTTTTATCGTTATGTTTTGCACTTGCGATCAATTTTCACCTCAATAACACCAAGGAGTTTCAATATTCATGGGAGAAACAGACCAGGCTTGCCCAACAACTCCTCTGGCGCGCGCCGCGGATCGAATCTGGCACAGCCATTCTGACAGATGAGGAAGTGCTTGGGATCATGGGAGAGTACGCAGTCTCATTCTCCATCAATACAACTTATCAGGTGAATAATATAGGAACAACTCCCCCTTATTGGTATTTTCCTTTTTATTACACAAATCCCAATGTGGATGAATTGCTTAAGGGTGTTCCGCTTGAATACACCAAACTGACAATGAGTTTTTCAGGAAACAGCAATAGGATGCTGTTACTTTCTTTTACACCTGAATTGAACCGTTGTCTGTGGGTCATGCAGCCCCAGGATACGAACCTGCGGCTTGTCAGTGATGATATGCGCCGCCTTAGCGCTGGTTCCGACATCAGCCTGATTCGGGAAACTAGTTCAGAGCCAACCCTGCCTGAAAGCATTTACGGAAAACGAAACGATCAAACCTGGTGTTACTATTTTGAGAAGGCAGACCTTGCGCGGCAATATGGGCGATGGGATGAAGTTGCGCGGTTGTGGGTTGAGGCCAGGTTTGAGGGAGAGCAGGCAGACAACGGTTTCGAGTACATTCCCTTTATCGAAGGTTATGGTCATCTGGAAGATTGGGAACAAGTCAAGCTCTTGACCAGGTCAGCGAATAAGATCACAGCGGGACTCGAACCCAGCCTTTGCACTGCGCTCGATCGACTTACTGCCGGCGCCCCGGTTTCCCGGAAACGTGATGACACGATCTGGAATTTAAAAAATGATTTGAGGTGTGATAATTATCAGTAAAACACACGGCGCCATCGGTGACTTCCTCCCGGTGGCGCAAATATATTAATCCCCCAACTGCGTCAGTACATCCAACAGCTTCACTGTCCAGACTTCCTCTTTGGAGACAGTTACCCAATAGGCGGATTTTCCGCCCCGGACGCCGTTTGGCTGGTCGGGTAGACGTGCGCTCTCCGTCCCGTCAGGGTTTGTCGCGTACTTGAGCAGGATCTGCCCTGATGACTCCATGTTCACCGAGATCAACCTTGCTTTTTCCGCCAGTAGCTTCACTCGCATTTGATAAAAAAGATTTTGCACCATCTCAGGCAGTTGACCAAACCGGTCACGAAATTCAGATCCGAGTGCGTCAAGTTCACTCTCATCCCGCAGATCTGCGATGCGGCGGTACAGCCGTAAACGCAGGTCCTGGTCAGAAATGTAATCGCTTGGAATACCGATAGCGATTGGAAGGTCCACGTTGACCGGTAAACTCAATGGCAGATTGAAGGCTGATGTTGAAAGGTCAAAGCCTTGTTCATCCGGGCTTCCTCCTTTCGAATTTTGTCCCTTTGACTGGCCTTGGGCAGCGTTCTCAATCCGTCTCAACCGCCTTACCGCGTCTGACAGCATTCTTGTATACAGATGAAAGCCGACCGATTGAATATACCCATGCTGGCGCGTGCCAAGCAGATCGCCGGCGCCGCGAATTTCGAGGTCGCGCATCGCTATGGAATAGCCCGCACCGAGTTGGGTATTTTCGGCGATCACTTCAAGTCTTTGTTGACCGTCCTGGGTGGGGGCCATTTTATTGTGGCGGAAGAAATATGCATACGCCCGCATCGCTCCACGTCCCACACGTCCGCGTAGTTGATAGAGTTGAGCCAGACCAAATGTATCTGCTCGGTCAACGATCAGAGTGTTGGCGTTGGGGATATCCAGACCGGATTCAATGATGGTCGTGCAAAGCAAAATATCGATCTCACCCATGTTGAACCGGTGCATCACATTGGCAAGTTGACCCTCCGCCATTTGCCCGTGACCAATATCCACCCGTGCTTCGGGCACTAGTTTGTTGAGATGTGCCCGCATCGCCTCAATGGTATTTACACGGTTGTGAACAAAGAATATCTGTCCGCCGCGTTCGAGTTCGCGCAGAATGGATTGCCGCACCAGGCGAGGTGAATACGGCCCCACGTGGGTCACGATCGGTAATCGCTCTTCCGGCGGCGTGTTCAAATTGGAAATGTCGCGCACCCCTGTGAGCGCCATATACAATGTACGCGGGATTGGCGTGGCTGTCAGTGTCAGCACATCCACTTCAGTACGGAGTTTTTTCAGGTGTTCCTTGTGAGTCACACCGAAACGCTGTTCCTCATCGATTACAACGAGCCCCAGATCCTTGAATTCCACATCTGCCGAGATCAAGCGGTGCGTGCCGATGATGATATCGATCTCACCCAGTGCGAGTTTGAACAGAATCTCTGTTTGCTCGCGTGGCGTGCGGAAACGGGAGAGCATTTCCACTTTGACAGGGAATGCCGCCAGCCGTTGTGAGAAGGTCTCAAAATGCTGCTGCGCCAGAACTGTGGTCGGTACAAGCACAGCAGCCTGTCTGCCGCTCATCACCGCCTTAAATGCCGCCCGCAGGGCAACTTCTGTTTTTCCGTAGCCCACGTCACCGCACAATAGGCGGTCCATCGGACGTGCGCGTTCCATATCACGCTTAATATCTGCGATGGCAGTCTTCTGGTCATCGGTTTCCACGTAGGGAAAACTATCTTCCAACTCCGTTTGCCATTGTGTATCGGGTGCAAAGGAAAAACCTTCCACCACCTGCCGCCGTGCATACAGGTCCAACAGATCTTCGGCAACCTTTTGTACCGCTTCTTTTACCCTGGCCTTGGTCTCGCCCCAGGCTTGACCTCCCAAATGGTCGAGTGCAGGCTTCCCGCCATCCGCACCGATGTACCGTGTCAGCCTGTCCGCTTGATGCACAGGGACAAAGAGCGTGTCCGAGTTGTCATACTCAACAGCAAGGTACTCCCGTTCATGGCCATCCAATTGTCGTTGTGTCAGACCGGCGAATCGACCAATGCCATGGTCGACATGCACAACATAATCACCGGCCAGCAAATCTGCATAAAGAGATTCGGGTGTCTCGGCGCTTTGCTTCTGTCTTATTCGCGATTGTGGACGCTCCCAGCCAAATACTTCAGAGTCAGTGATCAAGTGTACAAGGCCCGGATGATGGACCAGGGTAAAACCCTCTGAAAGCGAAGCCTCTATGAATTGAATGTTGCCGAATTCGGAATTGGGATAATGTTCATTCCATAATTCCTGGAGGCGGGAGGATTGGCGTGAGACTATGAATACCTGTTCGCCTCTTTCGATAATCGGGGAGATGTAATCGATAAACGATTTGAGTCTGCCGCCGAACCTCTCATCATGCCCGAACTGTTCTGCCAGGCTTTTTCCTGCCTCCTGGTCAAGGATTATGATTTCACTGGAATGTCCCAGTTCAAGCGACGAAAAACCGCCAACATTATCATGTAGTTCAGACCAGGGAAGATAGGGAATTGGAAAGCTCTTGGATAGTGTACCCTCATCGATGCTCTCCCGCCGGAACTTAACCGCCTGCTCTTCCACCTCGTTTGCCATGGCTTCAACGAGACTCAAGTCATCCACCACGATCAGGGATTTCTGCGGCAGATAATCGAGAATGGATGCGGGCATGGCGTGAAGCAGGGGAATATGGAATTCAGAAAGTTGGATTTGTTCATCCAACGTATCTGCTAAAAATTCACGCGCCGGAGTGGTAAGAATTGACTCCAATTTTTCAACTGTCCGTTGCGTGGCCGGATCGAACTGGCGGATGGTTTCTATCTCGTCCCCAAAGAAATCCAGGCGCACTGGATTCGCTTCGATCGAAGGCCACACATCTAACAGGCCTCCACGGTGTGAGAATTGCCCGGGTTCGAGTACCGTGTTCACCCGCTGATAACCGATCCGCGCCCACTCGCGGATCAATATATCCGGTTGTATGCTCTGGCCCGCGGTAAGTTTTTTGCATGCTTTTAGAAAATCACGCCGCGGCAGGGTGCGTGTCATCAACGACCGTACGGATGTGACAATGATTGGCGGGATTTCTGGTTTTTTCGCAAATGGCAAGTGGTAGGTAGAGAGGGCGGTTAATACTTGCAGACGATCGCGGCGGGTTGCGACTCCCCAGGCGGCTTCTTCATAAAAAAGCGGATTTGGTTCAGCAAACAAATACCGTGGCGACTTGACCCAAAAACCAAGTTCATCAAACAGTGAGAGGGCATGGTCCGCACGGTCAGTGACCAGCAGGACCGGTAGATTTAAGTCTCCATGCAGGCAGGTAAGGATTGGCAGGCGCGCGGCGCGCGGAAGCCCCAATCCGGGGATTGCTTTTCCTGCTTGCAACTGGGTATGCAGTTGTTGATATGAAGCTAATGCGCGAAGATGATTAAGGATATCCATTAATTACACGAGTTAAAGATTATTGGTTATATTTCTTTTATGTCGCCGTTGAATTTATTCATTGCTGCATTCAAACCCCGTGTTACAAACTCAAAAGCAGCATCGGCGGCACGGTCCAGCACGTCAGGAAGCAGTTTCATGTCATCCTTTGAGAATTGCTGCAGTACATAATCCTTCGGGTCCATCCGGCCGGGCGGACGGCCAATGCCGAGGCGCAGGCGGGGGAAATCTTTTGTGCCGAGTTGTTCGATGGTCGAGGCCATTCCGCGCTGGCCGCCGGGTCCGCCGCTGGCCCGAATGCGGATGGTGCCCAGGGGCAGGTCAAGGTCATCGTGGGCAATGATCAGGTTTTCCATCGGAAGTTTATAAAAATTCACAAGACCCTGCACCGATTGCCCCGAAAGGTTCATGTAAGTTTGTGGCTTGGCTAGCAGGATTTTCCGCTCCTGGTGGAGCGCGGATGTGACAATGGCTTTCGATTGTAGTCTCATACCCTGCGCATTCAACCGTACTGCGATGCGATCGATCAGCATGAAGCCGATGTTGTGGCGGGTGTCTTTGTATTCGCGTCCTGGGTTGCCCAGACCGATGATGAGGTAAGTGTCAGTCATATATAGTTTATGTTGAAGATTAATTTTTGCGCAGACGCAGGACTAATGAGAAGAGGGCAAATAAGACCAGGGTGATTAGTGCTCCGCGCCCGAAGTTAAAGTATATTGAGTTGGATGTTACCGCTGCGAGGTTGGCTGGCAGGGGGGTGGGTGTGGGGAATGTTGGCAGCGCTGTCACGGTAGGCGGAACAGGCGTGCCGGGCAGCGGGTCTATCGTGATAAAGTCAGCAGATTGGGTCGCGGTTGGCGTTGTAGTCGGTGCTGGAATGTCATTGCGGATTTTCAGATCAGACACAATCACATCCTGAGAGGAACCATCCTGAAGGAAAACCCGAAGATGCAGGCTGTAATCTCCATCTGTCAGCGTCCGTGTATCCCAGATCGCAATGACAGAATCCCGCACTGGTTGGGGAAAGGTCTGGATTGTGAACCAACTGTCTGCGGGGTTGGAGGCGTAGGAGAAAGCCAGTTCCGCAGAGGAAAAATTCGGAATGTCCATGTTACCTACGATCTCAACCTGCCCGCGTAAAACATCGCCGGGTTGGGGGGAGGCGATCAAAATATTCGCCGTCTGTACAAGAAAAACAAGGGAGATCAGGAGGTTGTTGATCATGGCAATTGGTTAGTTTAACATGAAGGCAGAAGCCGGTCAAATTTATTAAAAACTCGATAGTTGTGTTTTGACATAAGACAGCAAAAAATCAGGCGAGAGCAAAAG
>CAYLOW010000073.1:0-16622 GCA_964385315.1 uncultured Anaerolinea sp. | reverse complement strand
CGTTCCTTACATCTCCACGCCTAAAGCCGGGAGCTTTGCAGAACATTCGGTAAATATACCTTACAGCAGTCTTGCCTGGCCCTGTTCGGTGTAGGTGTACCCCAAATGTTCGTAGGCGGGCTTGGTGGCGACACGTCCCTGCGGGGTGCGGTCGAGGAAACCAAGCTGTAAAAGATAAGGTTCGACCACGTCCATGATCGTGTCCTGTTCTTCGCTGATGGATGCGGCAATCGTGTTCAGGCCGACCGGGCCGCCGTTGTATTTTTCGATGATGGTCTTTAGCACCCTGCGGTCTACGTCATCCAAACCGAGCGGGTCCACCTGCAGCAGGTCAAGAGCTTCCCTGGCAACCCCTTTTGTGATGACCCCGTTCGCGCGGACCTGGGCAAAATCACGTACGCGGCGTAGAAGCCGCAGCGCCACACGCGGTGTCCCGCGGGCACGGCGCGCCATTTCGGTCACGCCTTCTGTTTCAGCCTGTACTTTTAACATAGCCGCCGCGCGGGAGACTATGGACTGCATGGCGGGGAGGTCATAATAATCGAGGCGGTAGACCGCCCCAAACCGCGCCCTCAGCGGAGCGGTCACCAGCGCCAACCGGGTGGTTGCCCCGACGATGGTGAAGCGCGGCAGTTTCAAGCGGATGGAGCGCGCCGAAGGTCCCTTGCCGATGACAATATCCAGCGCGAAATCCTCCATGGCGGGATACAACACTTCCTCCACCGCGCGTCCCAGCCGGTGGACTTCGTCGATGAACAACACATCGCCGGCCCGCAGGTTGGTGAGGATGGCGGCGAGATCGCCCGCGCGCTCGATCACCGGTCCAGCCGTGACTTTGACGTTGACTTCCATTTCATTGGCCAGCACATGCGCGAGGGTGGTCTTCCCCAGGCCTGGAGGTCCATAAAAGAGGACGTGATCCAGGGCCTCGCCACGTTTGCGTGCCGCCGCGATCAGGATGGATAAATTCTCCTTGACCTGATCCTGCCCGATCAAATCGTTCAGTTTTTCAGGACGAAGCGCATTGTCCACACGGTCATCGGGTTTGGATTCGGGGTCGAGGGGACGGGAGGAATTTTTCATGGATGGGATTATAACAATAAACCGATGTACGAAGACGCGTTACCTGGCCCTGCGGGTCACCAACCTGAAGAAATATTCGATATGTCTCTCGGCAAACTCCACAACGACCACATCGGGTTTTTCGGTTTCGATCACGTCCGTGATCTCAGACAGCAGGCTGTCTTCAAAATGGGTGAAGATCACCCGGCTGAATTGGGGCTCAATAAATTGGTTGAGGCACTCGGTATAGAACGAATCATGTATGAACATGGCGGTGGGCAGGTCAGTTTGTGAATTCAAAGCGACATTCATGCCGGAATATCTTTCATACTTTATATGCGTGATGGAACCCGGCGTGAACTTCGGGGTGAGGGTGATCGTATCTTCCATGAGGGTCACGCCCATGACACGCGCAATATCGAGCGTGGTGTCAGACATGGCACCGGCTGCATAATCAGAAAGGGGATGGATTTGCACTTCTGGGTGCAGCACATTGACCCGCTTGAGTATCTCATTGGCGGCATAATACGCCCCAAGACAATTCCAATGCGCATCTCTCCGGTAATAGATCTGTGAGGATTGGCTGACCTCTGTGAAAAGCGGCCGCAGGTCGATCATTTGAAGCGCGGTGTTATTCTTAATATTGTCGGTCATTTGATCCAGCCTTGAAGTTTGCCCAATGACCGGGATCTGTTCGGGCATGTATTGGGGGTAGATCGTGTTCTTGTCTGGCGGATTCACCACCCATAACGCCCCGCCGTAACCGGTGACCTTTTTATCCAACTCCGCCAGGATATCAACATAAGACTTTAAACGGGCCGATCCCATAAGCCCTGTTTTTTGATAATCGTGGATGCTGTAATCGCCGGTGTAATATAACCAGCCTTCCCTGCCCAGCAACCCTTCATTGAAAATGGTATCGCCAGCCGCGACGCGAAAAGCGTTGAGTTTTTCGATCAGCGCCATGCGCCAGAGGAAATTATCCGATATGGAATCAAGAGTGAGGCCTGGTCCTGTCAGCTGCAGCAGCAGGAAGAGGAAGATCAGGACGCAGAAAATAGCCGAATAAAATTTATTCGCGGCGGGATTTTTCATGATCGATTCTCCCCACACAGAGGTTTAGAATGCGCCATAGATCCCCGGTTGAAAGGCGGCGTTCGCGGTGGATGCGATGGACGCCAGCAGAAGGAAGGCAAGCCACAGGTCATATAATACCTGAAAGGGAATCTGCACCGCAAGCCGGTCAAGCGCAAACCTGGCCGCCTGTTTTTGCAGCCAGCCTCCGATCGGGAAGGAGAACAGGAGCCCGGCCGCCAGCGCCATCACAAAGGTCGGTTCGATGATCGGCAGCGGGCTGGTCAACCCGAAGGGCAGGACCTGGACGCCGCGCATGTCGCCTGCCAGCCGCCGCAGAAAATCCAGCGCGAAGTCCGGGGTCGGGGAGCGGAAGAAGACCCAGCCGGCCAGGATCACGCCCAGGGCGTAGATGTGTTGAAGGGGAGCCCAGCCTGTGCGCAGTTTTTTGCCCAACGCAGTGGATTCAAAGATCAAAGCCAGCCCGTGAATCAGACCCCAGATCAGGAAGTTGCGGGTCAAGCCATGCCATAAGCCGGTCAAGGCAAAGACGATCAGGATGTTTAGCGGTTGGCCGATCCATTTCAGGCGCCTGCGTTCCAGCGGATAAAAGACATAGTCACGGAACCAAGAAGAGAGGGAGATGTGCCAGCGGCGCCAGAAGTCGCCAATGGAGGTGGAGAGATAGGGGAAGTTAAAGTTATCGATAAACCGAAAGCCCATCATGCGCCCGACGCCGATCGCCATATCGGTATAGCCTGAAAAATCAAAATATAACTGCAAGGCGTAGGCAATGAGCACCAGCCAGGCGAGGTACGGAAGGATCACCGGGGAATCAAGTTTGAAGATCGGCGTGACCACCCTGGCAAGCGTATCCGCGATCAGGGCCTTTTTGGCAAAGCCGCGAATAAAGCGCCGGAGGCCGTCGGCAATATCCTGCGGTTCAGCTTTTATATTCTGGATCTGCTCCCGCAATTGGCGGTAGCGGGTGATGGGTCCAACGGGGATCTTGGGGAACAGCAAAAGATAAAATGAAAAAGCGATCACATCCGACTCGTATTCAGATGCCTTGCTGTAGACATCGACCAGGTAGGCGATGACCTGGAAGGTGACGTAAGAGAGCCCGAGCGGGTACTTTATCCCGGTCCATAATTTGAACCCTACCAGCAGGGCAACGTTAAGCAGGATGCCAACCCATAGTAGAATGCGGGATAGAGGTTTGCCGCGCCAATGGTTAATGGCGCCTGCGAGCAGGTAGGCAAACAGGTTCAGGCTAAGGAGCAGGAGGACGTAATTTAAATTTCCCCAGGCGTAAAACAGCAGGCTGCCCGCGATTCCCACAATGCGTTTTAATTGCCGTGGGACCAGGGTATATATAATGATGAATACCGGCAGGAAGAGGAAGAGAAAGACGGGAGAATTAAGATTCATAGGAAATTGGCTTGCCCCATTTTTGGTTCTTGCACGGCAGGAACAATGCGCTCATGGCTGGGGATTATAACAATAAAAGCCGCGGTTCCTTTTGGTGATAAGGGCACCCTGTCAGTTATTTCCTCCGGACGTTATACTCATGGAATATATACTATATGGAATGGATCACGATTCATATTAAAGATCCTAGACTCCGGTAGCATTGTGTGAGTGACTACCGGGTTGTTGATGAACGGTCAGGTGGCTGTCACCTTATGGCAAGCAACCGTGAATAGACCCATGATACGCAACTTCCAAAGCAGGTGCTTTGGAGTGTAAAAGGAGAAAATGATGACAGAAACAAATGTACTTCCCTGGATTGAAGTCAATGAAATGATGAATGACGAGTATCGTCAACTGGTGGTTGCGGACGCGCTTAGTTACTACCCAAAGGCTTCCCCGGAATTAAATAAATTCGCATTGGATATTCTCAAGAAGACGATCCAGGTGAATGGATTTCGCACATTCCAAAGCATCCCGGTTCAGATCGTAAAAATGCATGTGATCAAGGAATTCAAGAAGGATGATCTTCTCGCCACGGCGGTCATCTGTTTGTGGGCTGAGAAACAGCACGAAATTATTGAGGCGCTTAAGATTGCGGCGCGGGAAGCAAACATTCCTGTAAACGAAAAATGGGATTGGCATGAAGCGCGTCATGGCTTTATTCCGGGTGAAGATACGCCGGAACTCGATAAATTGGCCACAAAACTTGCCGCACAAAAGACAAAGCCCGAATCAGATCATTATCTTTTGGCTGCATTATGGTTAAGCAGTGGTCTTTTTATGGAACAGGGAGGGTAAAGATCGGTCAGGTGACAGTCACTTCAAAAGTGACTGTCACCTAATGGGCAGTGACAGGAGGAAAAGTATGGCGATCGAACTGGAATTTATCAATTTTATCGTACCAAGAAGCATCATCGAAGAAAAATATCCGGGCGGCTGGAAGCAGTGCCTCGCAGACTACGAAGGCGTGATCGGCGGCCGCGTGTGGTACGACGAATATCTTTTTCGGGATGGAGCCATGAATTCGCGGGATATCGCTTATCTGGTCGAGGAATGGGGGAATATGGGATTCCATACACACGACGGCGGTGATACCCCGGTGAAATGGGTCGATGTGTGTGTAGTCGAGGGGATGTTCGGTGGCGCGACCTTGCCCTGCGATTGGATCGAACTCGACCGCGATGGCGTCTACCTAAAAAACAAACCAAAGGGCGAGGTCATTGGCCGTCATAATTTCAGGGATTTGCAGGGCGGCGCCGCATAGATTTGGCGGAAATACCGGAGACCAAAATTATTTTTTTGGGGGGGGGCGGCGCATTAATAACTCTTCGGCTTTTTTGGAAACAACATGGGGGTTCTGGATCTATATTGCAAATACGATGGCCCGAATCGAATCTCCAGTTCCCGTTCTTCATATAATTTCACGAAGAAGAGCAGGGACGGTGTGAACAGGAAAAGTACCCAGAGCACAAAGAGGGCAGACTGAAACCAGATCCCCAGGGAAATGAGGAAAGCCAAAGCAGCAAGGACCATGGGGTTGCGGGTCCATGCATACATCCAATCGACAGCCAATTTTCTGGTGAGCGCGATCGCGAAGGGGGCGCCGAGTCCCTTCAAGGCCAGGTTTAGAACAGTCAAAAGTGTGGCGGCCCCCGTAAGGATGACCAACGGCAAGCCGATCTCAACCGGGATGGGAAGAACCCAGCCGGACCAGAAATGATAGGAGATGACCGCCCGGATGATGCCCGCGCCAAACGGGATCCCCACACCATAATGGACAAAGGCGGTGATCCAAACGGCGCGGCTCGCCGTTGGCTGCCGGTCGAGTATGACCCGCCCGATCCAAACGACCGGGTATACCAACAATAGGCCTCCCACAAGGATGGTAAGATCCAAACTTATTAAAGGCGGCTGCCCGACCACCCAGAACCAGACCAGCCAGGCAAGCCCCAGCAAGGCGATCTTAAGGAATTGCTCACCGGGATGTTTCATGGTGACCTCCTATCTAAGAACTGCTCGGCGGTTCACAGTTGTGCGGGCAGGCGTGAACGATGGTCACGAAAAGGGAAGTAAGGTCCATGGAATCAAAACTGGGATGACTAGCGCGTGTCATCCCAGCTAAAGATTGCTCTTCGGTAGTCTGGCGATCATGATCACGATAATCAAATCAGTGATTTTAGACCCATGACTTTGCGCCGCCAGGTTTCCCTGGGTTTACCTTTCGGCAGTCGATCCATCTTGACCGCGCTCTCCGCGTCGGTTTTAGATTGCTGACTTTGCGTCACCGCCTTTCGACGGCTTTGCTATTTTCGGTACAGTCTGGCGATCTTGACTCAGTTCAGCTTTAGACCCATGACTTTGCGTCGCCGGGTTTTCCCGGTTTTGCTTTTATCGGAGCACCTACATTATTGCACGAATAATATCAAAATTCAATCACTCAATTGTTCTAATTATAAAATTCACAGGGATAAACCGCCCCGCCTATTGAAAGGTTGCCTCGACGGTCATGCCCCACTTCAATTGCGGGTCGGGGTTCTTGACGGAGATGCGCACCGTATAAAGAATGTCGCCGCCCTGCTGGGTGTATGCCTGGCTGATCCCTGTGATCGTGCCGTTGAGGGACATATCAGGCAGGGCATCTGGTACAAGCACCACGGCCTGACCCACGCTGAGTTTGACCACTTCGAGCTCGGTGACGTCGGTGGTTTCAATGATCCATTGGCTGAAATCGGCAATACTGACGGCGCGTGTTTCAGAGGTCACTTCTTCGCCTGCTTTAACATTCACATCCGCCACCACCCCGTCAAAGGGCGCGGTGAGCACGTAGTTTGAAAGCACATCCTGCGCCGCGTCGAGGTTGGCTTTGGCCATCGCAAGCTGTTCAGCGTTGGGGCCATCCAGGCTGATCTCGTATTGGTGCTTGGCTTCGGCTTCTGCGGCGAGGGAGGCATCATACGCGGCGCGGACTTCATCGCGTTCGCGTATGGTCTCTTCAAGGTTGCGAATGGCCTGGTTCAGGGCTTCCTGCGCCCGGTCGAGATCATCCTTGGCGTTCTTGTAACTGGAGTTGTCCTCATCGAGGTCCTTGTATTTATCAAAGTCCTCCTGCGCATCCTTCACATCCTGCTGCCGGTCTTCGACAGTGGCCTTATCGTCTTCGATGTTGTCCTCAATATTATCCACATTCAGGTCATCCCATTTCTTTTCCGCCGCGGCGCGGGTGATCTGGGTTTTCATATAAGCCTGCCAGAGTTGGGCGCGGCCGCCGCTTTCATTGCGCAGCAGGGTATCGTAGGCATTTTGAGCGCTGACGACCTGGGCTTCCGCCCCGCCCGCGTTGGCCA
Source organism: uncultured Anaerolinea sp. (assembly GCA_964385315.1). Taxonomy (GTDB): domain Bacteria; phylum Chloroflexota; class Anaerolineae; order Anaerolineales; family Villigracilaceae; genus Villigracilis. The sequence goes on along the minus strand of CAYLOW010000073.1, from coordinate 9,669 downwards.
GGCGCAGCAGGATATCGCCCGCCTTGACCGCATCGCCTTCATTCACCAGCACTTTTTCGACCACGCCGCGCGCCTGAAAAGTCAGGTTCGCACCACGGATCGGTTTTAGGCGCCCCTCCGCCACCACCTGGTCGGGAGAAACCACTTCCTGAGGCGCCGGTGTCGCAGCAGGCTGGTTCCCGCACGCAGCAAGGAACAGAGTAAGGGCGGTAAACAAGGTTAGGACAATGAAACCATTTTTCTTCATAAGGAACCTTCTTTCTGTGATGTCGGCCGCAAGGATATTACGGGAGATATGCGGCATTCGGGTTTGAATTATTGAATACGGCTACAGAGGCTGGCTTATCGGGGAAAGCACCCTCTTTGGAAACTTGCTATTCATAAGCCAGCACTTCGCGGATGGTCAGGCGCGCCGCGTTGCGGGCGGGCAAAATCGAGCCAAGCACCGAAAGCACAAGCACCAGGCCCAGCCAGATGGCGTAGCCTAAAAATGTAAAGACCACCTTGATCGGCGTTTGAAAGACCGCCGTGCTGACAATATCTGAAAGCGCATAGGTGAACGGGATGGACAGGAAGATGGCCAGCACAAAGGAGATAAACCCGATCACCAGACCCTCCGAAATCACGGTCCGCATAACGGCGCTGTCGTCCGCGCCAATCGCGCGCATGATGCCGATCTCGCGTGTGCGCTCCAGCACGTTCATGCCCATGGTGCCTGTCAGCCCCATCGCGCCGACGATGGCGGTCAGGATGGCCATGATCAACAGGAAGATCACCAGCGTGTCCAGACTCTCCGATGCCTTATCCAGTGAGGACAGACCTGATTCAGCCTGCCGGACTTTGAAGCCATGGCTGCGGAAGAAATGATCCAGTTCCTGCGACATCTTATCCTGCGTGGCGCGGTCGTGCTGGTCGGTGACCACGCGGAAGGAATACGATTGGTTGGCCAGGTCTGTGATCTGTGAAATATATTCGTACGGCGCGTACGCCAGGATGCCCTCCTGGGCGACGAACTTAAAGATGCCAACCACTTCCCAGGACTCTTCCCGCCCGTTGATTTTGATCGACAAATGATCGCCGGGCTTCAGGTTCGGGTAGGTTGCGAGGGCTGCCTCACTGATCGCCAGTTTGCGGACATCATCCTTGCGGATCCAGCGTCCCGCCACCAGGAGCGGGTTGACCAGTTTACTTTCGGCGGGCGGGGCCAGCACATTGGCATTCTCGGCCACTGACCCGTCGGGGTTAAGTAATTCGATGCTGATGAACTGCCAGCCTTCCACATCCTTCACGCCATCCAGTTGCATGGCATATTGCTTTACTTCGCGCAGACGGTAGGGTTTGTCAAAGTCCAGGGTAACATCGGCGCGGAAGTAGCTGCCAATGGAACCGACGTAATCATGCAGGGTGACGCGCACATTGAAGACCGCGATGAAGATCGCCCCGCCCATGGTCAGGGTAAAAAGGGTCAGCATCAAACGTCCGCGGCGGCGGAAGGTGTTACGCAGGGAGATGATGAATGGGCGTGGAAAATGAATGCCGCGTGCGGCGAACATGCGGGTCAGTCTCAGCATCAGGGCGTCTAACCAGGAGACGCGCTCCTGTCCTTCGTGCTTATGGGGCTTGCTCTCATCACCGGCAAGGTCGCCGCTGAGTGCGCGCAGCACGGTAATGCGCGAACCGCTGATAACTGGCGCCAGTCCCGCAACGATCGGAACCAGCAATCCAACCACGACCTGGATCAGGAACGCCATGGGCACAATGCGGTAGCCAAGAAGATTAAACCGGAGGGTATTTGCCACGAAGAGGGCCAGGCCATACGCGCCCTGCCCACCCAATGGAATTGCGATCATTAATGCCAGTACGCCAAACGCCATAATCAGCGTGAAGTACATGGCAAACACCTGATTCTTCCTTCCGCCTACTAGTTTTATAACGCCGATGTGCCGCAGGTGCTGGCTCAACAACGCGCTCAGGGTGTTGGCGATCAGCGAACTTGAAAGGAAGACGATCAAGATTCCAAGTGCCAATAAAATGCCAAGAATGGCATTCACAGTATCCCCCATCGGATGTTTATGCGTTTCTGAAAAACGGGTGCGGATCACTGTCGTACCGTTCTTTTCCAGTTTGTCCTTCAAGACCGCGCCGATTTCACGAATGTGGACCATGTTGTCCTGCCCTTCGGCAACGGTCACATAGGCACGGTTGAACAGCTCGGGCTGGCGCAGGGTGGGAAGGGTTTTCGTGTCGATATAGGCAAAGGGTGGGGCAAGGAAATCACCCGCGCCTGTGCTGACATCCTGCACAATACCGACGACTTTCAATTTTTTGGTCAGGTTATCGGAGATCTCAAAGGTCAGTTCATCGCCGACGGAGAGGTTTAGTTTTTTGAGCGAATCCTTCTCCAGAAGAACTTCATCCTTTCCCGCCTTGATTACACCTGAAACCGGTACCAATAGATTGACTTTGTTCTTATCAAAATCCTCCACCGCCACCACGGCCAGGGATACCCATTGATTACTGCCCGCTGTCTGCACACGGAAATCGATCACACGCCGCGCCTCAGCATCACCCACGCCGTGCACATTCCGGATGGATGAAAGGATGTCATCGTTGAAATTACCCATCCGCAGTTCGACATTGGCGGGATGGTTCGCCGCGTACGAGGAGCTCATGTCATTGGAAATGATCACATACGCGCCCGAGATCACCCCAATGGAAAATACACCCACTGCAATGGAAAATACCACCAGCAGTGTGCGGGCTTTGTTATCCCACAGGTCATGTAATACTTTACGCCATCTTGGTCGCATAATTCTCTTTTGATTATTTCATTTTACTTCAGGAGCTCACTGACCTCGCTGCCGGAGCAGGGCTTTATGACCACATCCTTAAGGCCGCCGCGAATGAATTTGGCCACCCGCTCAGGGTTGATGGCAGAGGTGAGCAAAACGGTCTTTGAGGAGAGACCTGCGTTAGCCAGGGCGGAGAGCACTGCGTCCAGGGGAAGGGTGGCAATGTACTCATCCACCAGGATCAAATCGGCGGCGGGGAAGTTTTTCAAGCCGGTGGAGCGGATCAAATTCACCTTTGTATTGCCGAGAAGACTCGCGAATGAATTTGCCCAATCATCGTTGTCATCGATCAATAGGATATTCCTGACGTTGCCTGTTTCAACCGCGGTTTCATTCACAGAACCGCGGGGCATGAATAGGGCAACGGTTGTGCCTTTTCCGGCTTCACTGACCAGAGTGATGCGTCCCTGCGCCTGGGAGATAACATGCAAAGCGGCCGGCAGGCCGAGTCCGTGATGTTCAACGCCGCGCGTGGTGAAGAAGGGCGACCATGCCGTGCGCATGACTTCCTCGCCCATGCCCGTTCCGTCATCCTCAATGTGCATCTCAATCGTACCACGCTCTTTGGTCGGTTTTCCGGTGATCTGGATGGAGGTTGCTCCGGCTTCGACGGCGTTTTGTAACAGGTTACCCACGGCGCGTACAAGTTGGGTGCTGTCTGCAATGACATAGGCAGCCGCCGGATCGATCTCGAGGTGCAGTATGCCCACTGGAATCCCCCGGCTTTGGGCTGCGGTCTGCACGACATCGGCAAACAGGATAGCGCGCGGCTTTTGTTCACGTACCGCCCCGATCAACTGTTCCTTGACCTGGATGATCTGCGCCGCGCTTTCGGCGATCAGTTCAAGGTCTTCGCGCAGGGAATCCATATCAACTTTTCCGTCTGCGTCCTCCGCGCGCAGACGCGCAATAGTCAGTGAAATTGGCAGGGCTTTATTACCGATCCAGTGAATAGCTTCGGTGGATGCGGTGGTGAGTGCCTCGAACACTTTGTTGCGCAGGATCTCACTGTGTGCTTCTTTTAGTTCCCCGATCAGGTGCGCGTTGTTGATCGCGACTGCCAGGTGTTCCGCCATGGTGAGCAAGGATGTGATATCGTCTTCGCTAAAGGCGCGTTCCTCCGAGCTTTGGATGGTCACTGCACCCAATATCCTGCCGCCGTAGATGAGGGGCAGCGCCATTTCAGAGCGGGTGTGGGGCAAATTTGGATTCTTGAAATGGATGCGTTCCTCGCCGACATCCAGCGCGATGCGCGCTTCGCCCATGGCGATGCATGCGCCGATCATCGAGTCAGTGCCAACCTTCAGCTTGTGTCCGCTGGTGATCATTGCCCTGCCGGCTTTGCCGTATCCGGCGCGCAGGACCGCGTACTCGCCGGCATCATCCAAAAGGAAAACACCCGCATAATACAACCCGTAGGACTCGCAGATGATATTGACCGTGTGCGGAAGCAGCTCCTCGAGGTCCAGGATCGATGTGACTTCCCTGCCGACGCGGTTGGCGGCTTTTAACAGGCGCGAGCGTCGTTCCGCCTGACGGTGCAGGTTGGAATTTTGGATCGCGATCGCCAGTTGATCTGCCATGGTCTGCAAAGCGGCAATATCTTCCTCGTGAAAGGCGGCTTCATCGGTGGATTGGACGGTCAATGCGCCGATGGCTGTGTCGCCCACGACCAGCGGTAGTGCCATCTCGGAGCGTGTGCGAGGCAGGTAGGGATTCTCAAAAAATACCGCTTCCGTCCCGACATCCAGTGCAATGCGGCCCTGGCGGCTGGCAATGGCTGCCCCGATCATCGAGTTGCCTCCAACGGCGAGCTTGTGCCCGGCATTGATCATCTCCCGGCCGGGCTCCCCGTGCCCGGATTTTAAGACCGCGTACTGATTCTGGTCATCAAGTAAAAATACACCCGCGTAGTAAAAGCCGAACTCAGTGCAGATAATATCCACTGTACGCTGCAGCAGTTCATATGGGTCCAGGATTGTGGTGATGTTCCTGGCGGCACGGGCGGCCACCTTTAATAATGCTGCATGGCGATGGATACCGGTTGTCATGGTTACCTCTTTATGATTAACATTACACATCACACGCTGAGTATTTTTTGGATCAACTCAACCAGACCCTGTTCGCGTCCTTTGACAAAATAGGCGCTCGCGCCACCGGCGGCGGATTCCCTGGCCTTGTTCACTTCATCGTAGGCGGTGAGGATCACCACGGGCAGGGATGGGTTCCGCTTCTTCAGGTCGGCCAGCAGTTCCAAACCGGCGCCTGTCCCGGGGATGCCGTCAAAACCGGGCATGTTCAGGTCCAGAACAGCGATATGGACCGCGCCTGGATCTTGCGCAAATAATTCACTACCGCTTTTACAATCCGCGGCAGTGAGCACATCAAAGCCGGCGCGCAGGAGTGTTTTTTCCAGGCTGCGCAGGATCAACTTTTCATCATCCACCAAAAGAACAGTTGTCATTGGTACTCCAAATATGACCTGACCTTACGCGTAAGTCAAGAGCATCCTTACCGTTGAGTTACACCTCTTGGACAAGAGGCCCATGTTGATAAGCAGGCAGGCGCACCGAAAATATCGCACCCTGACCTGCTTCACTGGCCAGCGAAATATTGCCGCCGTGTTGGTTCACGATCTGCATGACGGCGGAAAGCCCCAGCCCTGTGCCGCCGCTGCCGCCCTTGGTTGTAAAAAAAGATACCCAGATCTTTTCCTGCAGATCCTTCGGAATGCCTGGACCCGTGTCTCTGACCGTGACCAAAACAAAATCAGGATCCGCATCACGCATTCCTTTGATAAAGATCTTTGGCGCGGGGGTCTTTGCCATGGCCTCCCAGGCATTCTTGATCAGGTTATTAAAGACCTGCTCCATCTGGCGGGCATCCAGGAAGGCGTTCGGTATATCCTCAGCCCATTCCATTTCCACCACGCCGTCAGGCAGGCCCATGGCCGCGACCGTGCCCGAGATCATGCGCGGCAGCGAGACCGGGGCCGCATTCGTTTGACGTGCAGGGCCGATCAGCCCTTCCTTTATGTTCAGGATCGTGACCGCGCTGTTCTCGGCGATCTTCAGATCTTCCATGATCGATTCTACGCTGACCAGGCTTCGCAAACGATTCGATTTCATGGCAGCCATGTCAGCGCGGATCTGTTGGAGGTCAAGCCCTTGAGACAGGGCTTCCTCCCTGATGGATTGAACCACGGCAGCCAACCCTTCGTTTTCGGATTCTGAGCCCGTCAACTGCGCCGCCAGTGCAAAAATATAGTTCAGGTCTTCGCGCACACGCCTGATACTGCCGGGGATCGGCGCCGCCTTATTGCCCACCCAATGAATGGCCTCACCTGTGGCGGCGGCAATCGCCTCAAATGTTTTGGTTCTGACGATCTCGGCGCTGGCGGCTTCCAGTTTGAACATCAACTGCGCGTTATTTATGGCAATCGCCACCTGGTCCGCCATGGCCTGCAGGGAGATGCCATCCTCTTCGGTGAAAGCGTTCAACTGGTCACTTTGCACGGTCAACGCACCGAGCGCGTTTGATTTAACGATCAGGGGTAAAGTCATCTCGGACCGGGTAAGCGGCAAGTATGGGTTTTTAAAGAGAGACTCCTTGCCGGCGGCATCCAATGCGATCTTCCCCTGTTGTTCATTGATGGATCGGCCAATCATGGATCCTTCGTCAATGGGCAGGCGGTAATTCTCAGCCATCATCCTGCGCCCAGCTTGCGCGTAGCCTGCTTTTAGCTCAGCCCACTTTCCATCCGCAGATACCAGGAAGATACCGGAATAATAAAAGTTGAACTCACTGCAAATGATATCAACGGTGTATTTAAGCAGGTCATTCAGGTCCAAAATGGAAGTGACCATTTGTCCGACACGCGCGGCAGTTTCAAGCAGTCTGTGCCTGCGCTCCAGCATGGCGAACATGCGCTCGTTCTGCTGCAGCAAATGTTTGTTCTTTTCCACGGAGCTGCTCAGCTGGCGGATGTTCCCCTCCAACCGTTCCACCAATTCCTGTTGATATGCCTGCAGGTGTTTTTCTGCATCATCGAGGATCTCAACCCGTCCGTTAAGGTAGGCATCCACCTGTTCGACAAAATCAGCATCGATGGGTTTGGTGATAAACCCGACTGCTCCTGCAGCCAGAGCGCGCTCGCGAGCGCCCGCTGAAAGATCTCCAGAAACAATCACGATCGGTGTTTCCGGCAGCAGCTTGCGCAGGCGGGTGGCGGCTTCACTGCCGCTCATATGCGGCAGGCTGTGGTCCACCAGGATCAGGTTCGGGTGTGTTTCTTCCGCGAGCTGTAATCCATCCAAAGGGTCGGCAGTTTCGAGCACTACATACTTTGGCGAAAGCAGCCGCCTCACGAGCGAGCGGGCCTCGTCACTATCTTCAATATAAAGGATCTGGGGGAGTTTACGTGGATCGGAAACCATATAAGGGGGGAAGGTGGAAGTGATGTGGGAACCGGCTTACCTATTTGATTAAGAGCCCATTCCCGATGCCCTGCCTGCCGCTCTAAGATCTTTTCCCTGATTATCGCCAAGCCGCTTTTGTACGAGCCTGCCGATGGCTTCCGCGGTGATCGGAGACTCGTTAATGACGCGCATAAAGTCAGGCCGCGGGATGATCACCACTTCCACAGGTTGTGTTCCGCCGGCGCGCACATTGGCAATGGATTTTCCGCCGCGCAGTAATTCCATTTCTCCAAAGTACTCTCCATGGCTTAAATGGGAAACGACATATTCCCGGTTATTTTTGTCCAGGAGCACCACATCCACCTGACCCTTGCGGATCATAAAGAATTGATCCACAGCCTGGCCGCGGGTGATGATGGATTCGCCGGGCTGGTATACGTGTTCTTCGATGATCCTTGTAAATTCGAGCATGTGACGGTGGCGCAGCTGAGGCAGGCATTTTGATACGGTCTCGTCGATCATCTCCCCGTCTGAAATGATGATGTTGCGATGCGTACGCGATGTGAGCGACGGGTCATGGGTAACCATGACGACGGTTTTTCCCTGTGCCACAAATCCTTCAAACAGCCGGATGATGGTATCTGCCGAGCGGGTGTCGAGGTTACCTGTGGGCTCATCGGCGACCAGCAGGGGCGGGTCACATGCCATGGCGCGGGCGATGGCAGCCAGCTGCTGCTGACCGGTGGAGACGAGGATGGGCAGTTTGTGGGCGGACTTTTCCAGGCCAACCAGGGTCAACAGGTCCATGGCGCGCGCAGGGCGTTCATCGAACTCATACAGGTCGACATAATCCATGGGCAGCATTACATTTTCAAGCAGGGTCAACATGGGCAGCAATTGGAAGAATTGAAAGACGATGCCCAAATTTTTACCCCGCCATTTTGACCTTTGGCTCTCGGTCACACCGGTGTAGATATCCATGCCATTGACCACGACCTGGCCGGCAGTGGGGTGGTCAATCCCGGTGACCATGTTCAGGAGCGTTGATTTGCCGCTGCCCGATTTGCCAACGATGGAAACGAACTCGCCGCGCTGGATGGTCAGGTCGATGCCTTTGAGCACGGTAAATTCCCCGGCGGCATTGGTGAAGCGTTTGACGATGCCGCGCAGTTCGATCATGGCATCGCCCGCCGGTCCTGCGGAAGGAGCAGCAACTATCTTTAGGGGAGCGCGAAGCGGGGATTTTTTCATTTCCGCCTCCCGGGTGTTTTCTTGATCTGAATATCATCCTGCGGTTCAAGCAATTCCCCATCTGCAATTGTCAAACTGCGCGAGAAGCGGCTGACAAGCCCCATGTCATGGGTAACCATGAGGATGGTCTTGCCCTGTTGGTTGACCAGGTGTTCAAAGACATCAAAAATATGATCGGCGGTAATCGAGTCCAGGCTGCCGGTTGGTTCGTCGGCGACCAGGATCGCCGGGTCGTTGGCGAGGGCGCGGGCAATGGCAACCCGCTGCTGCTGTCCACCGGAAATAAATGCGGGCAGCTTATTGGCATGCTCCTCAAGCTCGACCAGCTGCAGGAGTTCCATCGCGCGCTCACGTGACCTGCGCGGATGAAAGTTGTTGGATAGATCCATCGGCAGCATGATGTTTTCAAGCAGGGTTAACATGGGCAGCAATTGAAATGACTGGTAGACCACGCCCATGTTTTGTCCGCGCCAAAGGGCGCGCGCATCCTCGCCCATATCATGCACCGATAATTTTGTGCCGTTGTTATGAACAAATACCTGGCCTTCGCTGAGCTCGTCCACACCGTTGATCATGTTGAGCAGGGTGGATTTTCCCGCGCCTGATTTGCCAACAATGCCAAGAAACTCCCCGCCGGCAACTTTGAGGCTGACATTTTTCAGCGCGATAAAATCTCCGGCGGCGGTGGAGTATGTCTTGGATACGTTATTTAATTCGATCAAAGTCGCAGTCATAAGTTTGTTTCATTTTACCGCCATTGTGAAAATCTTTGCAAAAGGAGGCCGTTGGATGCAGGAAAAAAGAATCGGCTGAAATTGGGGCAGGACAAAGTGAGTAATGCAGCGCCAGGGCGCCCCCATCCCCTTTCTATGTCCTACTTGTTTTATCGCGGTTGTGTGCTAATATGAAATAGATAGTGATGGGAGGATTTTTTTTCAGGTAGCATAGAGGATGGTTTATTGAATACCGCCAGTTAAAATATGCCGGTTTGGATGGGAACTGTCATTGCATGTGGGGTGAAAAAAAACAAAACATCATTTTGATCCTTAACCAGCATGTGGAGAATTTGGCTATCATTCTGCTTGTCAGGTTATACCTTCCCGCCCGATTCGCGTTTTCGGGAAAGTCTCTAATAAAAATTTTATATA
>CAYLOW010000072.1:0-16622 GCA_964385315.1 uncultured Anaerolinea sp. | reverse complement strand
AAATCTGCCACTGTGCGATACTTCTCTTCGTTTTGGCGCAGCGCCTCTTCCATCTTGTTGCGATCGGTGATGTCCTGGGCCGTGCCTACTATGAAGACCGGCTTACCTTTCTTATCAACAACAGAGTCGCCTGCTTTCGCCCAAATGGTACGGATCGTTCCATCCGGCAGGATAATCCGATACTCGATCGGCGTTTTTTCAGCGATCAACGGGGCGTTGGATGGCTGAACAATATGTAGATCTTCAGGATGGACCACTTTTGCGATCGCATCTCCGAGCCGCCCGCTGTAGGAATTTTTATCAATTCCAAATATGCGGAACATTTCATCAGACCAGCTGACCTCGTTCGTTTCAATGTCCCATTTCCAACTTCCAACGTGGGCGATAGCCTGAGCTTCCTTTAACTCCAGCACTGAAATGCGATATTTTTCCTTGCTCTCGTGCAGCGCTTCTTCAACCTTCATTCGCTCGGTGATATCGTGAATAATGGAAAAAAGGATCTGTTTGTCCTGGAATATGATCGGGGTTGAGTGTACTTCCACAGCGCGCTTTTCCCCGCTGGCCAGTTTGTGTGTAAAGATAAAGTAATTTTTCTCCCGTGTTAATGCCTTTTGGCGTTCGGTTGCTATCTGATCGGGGGACAAAGTATTAAAATCATTAATAGACATTGTAATTAATTTTTGTTTATCGTAACCATAAAAGCTTTCTGCTGATAGGTTCGCGTCTAGAATAGTACCGGTATGCGGATCTATTAATAACATGACCGCACTGTTTTTTTCAAACATATTTCTAAACCGTTCGTTGCTTTCGCGCAGTGCTTCTTCGGCCAGTTTGCGTTCGGTGATGTCGGCGTGAGTGCCGAACATCAACAGGGGTTTACCTTCCGCGCTGTGTGAGAAGACACGACCACGATCCAGCACCCAAACCCAGCGCCCATCCTTATGCCTCATACGGCTTTCAAAGTAGTACGTGGGAAGCTCGCCCGCGAAGTACCGCTTCAGAAGTTCATCAGATTTCTTGAGGTCATCGGGATGTGAATATTTTCTCCAGGTCTTGATGCTGATGGGCGCCAATTCCTCAAGGGTATATCCGATGGTTTGGGCCCATTGGTCGTTGAAGACCGTTTCACCAGTTTGGATGTTCCATTCCCAGGTGCCCAACTGAGTGCCTTCGATGATGCTTTCCATCCGCCAATGGGAGTCTCTCAATTCCTGCTCTTTATCTTTGAGCTCAGAAATATCCACCAGCACGATGCGCAATATAATTTCTTGTTTTTCGCCTGCTTCAGCCAGGTCGACGCTGGCTTCCAGTTTCGCCCAGAACGGCGATCCATCCTTATTCTGCATTCGCAATTCGCAGGTCTGTGGTTCTCTGGTTTTGATCAACTGCCTGCGCAGCAAGTAGAAAATATCCTGATCTGCTTTGAGGATGAAACGGCTGAACCGTTGTGTGGTCAGCTGGTCTCGCGCCATGCCAAGCTGACTGGTGGCGGTGAGGTTGGCTCTGAGAATTTGCCCATTTTCACTGACGGTTATGTAGCCCACCGGCGCCAGTTCGTACAGGTCAAAATATCTTAGGTTTGAAGCAGTCAGTTGCATCTGCGTACGGCGCAACTCTTCGTTCTGCATCTCGAGCTCGATCTCATGGATCCGCAGATTCGTGACCGCCTCCAGCATTTCAGCGGGCGTTGCCACATTCTTCATGCGCTCACTCAGCGCGGAGGGGTTTTGCCGAAGTATTTCTTCGGCCCTACGGGCCAGATCAGCGGCGGCGGCATCTTCTATTTCCCTCTTATTTTTATTTGCCATGTTTTTTACCTCGTATGTGTTATAGGAAGCTCAAAATGTACTATACCAAGCACGGGCATACATTGCGCTTTTTATTAGCCACAGCCCACAGGGTAATAAGCCCACAGAGAAAAATGAGATTTTAAGAGGTTTTCCTCAAAGGTCTCTGCGATCTCTGTGGCAAAAATCGGATGAGACAAATCCTCAGTTTATGACCGCGTTCAGTATACTTTCAAAAACGCATCACAAGATCAAGATTCTTTCAGCCGTTCTGTGGTTGAGATCGCATACATCTGCCCGGTCTCATCCTCCAAAGCGGTGGCGGTCATCCAGACCTCCACGATGGAGCCTTCTTTGGTGATACGCTGGGTGGAATACGGCTCCATAATTTTAGACTGGCTAAGCACTAGGGTTTCAATGAGGGCGGCATCCCGCAGACCTTCCGGGATTCGGTCGCGCGCATTCATCAGCAACGCCTCCGATTCACTCCAGCCATACATTCTCACCGCTGAAGGATTCCAGGCGATGATGCGTCCCTTCAGATCTTGCACGGTGATGGCATCGTGCCCATCACGCACAACCACTGCCAACCGCAGCAGATCTTTGGCTTTTCGCAGTTCCTCCTGCGCCAACTTATGCTGTGTGACATCCATTGAAAATCCGCCGACCGCTTCAGGCTTTCCATGAGCATCAGTAAGCGGAAACTTGACAGTATAGAATTGGTGCATCTCGGTCGGCGCCTCAGCCTCTTCTTCCTTACTCAAGGTGCGGCCGCTCTCGATCACCTGGTTATTATCAGCCTCGAACATGACTGCCGTTTTTTCGCTAAATACCTGCGCCAGCGTTCTTCCGATCACCTGCTCGTTTTGAGTTGCAGTGTCAGCTTTCCATTGTTTGTTAACCATCAGAATGGTGCCATCCGCCGCCATCGCGTAGATCGATACAGGCGCATTATCCAGTAAATTATTGAGGAATTCTTCATTCCTCCTCAGCGCCTCCTGAGCCAGCTTCATCTTTGTAATTTCCACAAAGGTGAGTACCGCGCCTTCGATCACATTTTCGAGCGTGCGATACGGCTGGATGCGCATTGAGAACCACGCGCCATTCGTCACCTGTACTTCCAACTCTTTGGGGATCAGAGTATCCAACACCGTTTTCATATCCGCTATCATGCTGTCATAGCCGATCAGGTTCGAGACGATGTGCCCCACAGGCCGCCCAACATCGCTCAGCAGCAGGGGAATGATCTGACTGGTGGTGGGCGTGAAACGCAGGATGCGCAGTTGATGATCGATAAAGATGGTGGCGATACCAGACCCGGCCAGCAGGTTGTTCATATCATTGTTGACCCGCGAAAGATCCACCACTTTGGTGCTCAGTTCAGAGTTGATCGTGGTCAGCTCTTCGTTTACCGACTGCAGTTCTTCCTTGGCGGTTTCCAATTCCTCGTTGGTGGATTGCAATTCCTCGTTAACAGATTGCATTTCCTCGTTCGATGATTTAAGCTCCTCGTTCGAAGTCTCCAGTTCCTCATGCGTGCTTTGCAGATATTCATCCTTGGTGCGGATCTCTTCCTGAAGCGCTTCTATGCGCGCATCAAGAACGCCCACATCACTACCCGGAAGGGTCGGGTCAATAGTGGGCGGTTCCGGCTCTTCCTCAAGGATCACCAGATACAGCGGGGTCTCCGCTGAGGCTCCCGTGGGGAACATCAGCGGGTAGATGCGCAGGCTAACCAGCGTAAAGTGGCCGTTGGTTTTGACCCGTAAACCAGAAGCGAGTACGATCTCGTTCGAGGTTCTGGCTTTGTGAAGGCAAGTGGCCAACTCCATGCGCAGCCCTTCGCGCGCCATCTTCAAAATATTGTTGATACCCGCTTCTCCCGTCATGGGCTCCAGATACATTCCCGTGCGCCCGTGCAAATAGAGGATGTCACCGTTTGCGTTGACCAGCGCACCGGTCGGCGAGACATGCTCCAGAAGCGCGTGTTCGGTCAACTCGCGCAGGGACGGGCGATAGGTTGCCGATCTAATTTTATTTTCGTTCTCTCGTGGAACAGCCGCTTGCAACGCCGACATCGTTGGTAGAAAACGGCTTATGGCATTGCGTTGTGCGCTTTGAATAATTTCCTTGCGCTTATATATCTTCCATTTTCGATCGAGCGCGGAAAATAAATCGACAAACTCGCCTGTGGTTTCTGAAGTCCCCAAAAATAACATACCATTCGGGTTAAGCGCGTAATGAAACAAAGGGATCAGTCTCTTCTGCAAGACGGCGCCCATATAGATCATCAGGTTGCGGCATACGAGCAGGTCGAGTTTCGAGAAAGGCGGGTCTTTGATCAGATCCTGCTCTGAAAAAACCAGCATGTCGCGAATGCCTTTGTGAATGCGGAAGGCGCTGCCATCCGGCTCGAGCTTAAAAAAGCGAGTGAGCCTTTCTGGCGAAAGATCGGCGGCGATGCTCGCCGGATAGATCCCAGCGCGCGCAGTAGAGATCGCGCGGCTGTCAATATCGGTTGCAAATATTTGTATCGTAAAGTTGCGTTTGATCCGCTCCATATATTCCACCAGGAGAATGGCGATGGAATAAGCCTCTTCCCCGCTGGAACAGCCCGTCGACCAGATGCGGATGGTGCCGCCCGCAAGCTTGCCCGAAAAAAGTTGGGGAATCACCTGCTCTTCGAGCGCCAGAAACGCATCCGGGTCACGGAAGAAATTGGTCACGCCGATCAACAAATCTTGAAAGAGCGCATGCACTTCAGTCGTATTCTGCTGCAAATATTTGGCATAAACTTCAATGGAATTAACCTGGTGTACAGCCATGCGCCGTTCAATGCGGCGGTTGATGGTGCTTGGTTTGTAGAGCGAAAAATCGTGGCCGGTTTGGGAACGTAAAATAACGAAGATCTTTCTAAGCGTGTTCTCGGATTCACCCTCTGGTTCGGATGGGAGTTTCGCCATTTTTCCGAAAGCATGCAGGGCGTAGGCGATCAGTGCCGTGGCCATCTCAGCCGGCGGCAGTTCGTAATCCACCAAACCGGTGGCGATGGCGCTGCGCGGCATCCCATCAAACTCACTCGACTCGGTGTTCTGCACCATCACCATACCGCCCTCGCCCTTGATGGCTCGCACGCCCAGAGTCCCGTCACTGCCGGTGCCGGAGAGCACAATGCCGATGGCGCGTTCATGTTGATCCTGCGCCAGCGAGCGAAAGAAAAAATCGATCGGCAGGCGCTGTCCGCGCGGCGCGGAAGGATCCAGAAGTTGCAGGGTGCCGTTTAGAAAAGCCATGTCGTAGTTGGGCGGGATGATGTACGCGCAGTTGGGCTGTACCTGCATTCCATCCTCTACCTCATAGACTTGCATGCGTGTGTAGCGGCGGATCAGTTCAGCGAGGATGCTCTTATGATCTGGCGCCAAGTGCTGTACCAGTACAAACGCCATGCCCGGATCCACATCGGCAGGCATACCGGAGAAGAAGGCTTCGAAGGCAGCCAGTCCACCCGCCGAAGCGCCAATGCCCACGATCGGGAATCCCATTTCTGGACCGACATGCTCATCCGCATCCAGCGCGGCTGGTTCCACGACAGTCACTGATTCTCGTTCAACAGGCTTTTTCGGCTTCGTGATTTTTGCCGCTGCAACGGATTTCTTCTTTTGAGTCATTTTAACCTCGCGTGGTAATCCAACTTCCATGGGAGAGTTCACCATCATTTCCCCCAGATTTCACTTGCAAACTCCCGTTTGCTATTCAACCTTAATTTTCGAAAACAAAAAAATCCCCATATGAATTATAAAACAGTATAGCATTGATTGCGATCAAAAGAGGAGTTTTCTGCTATAGCGCTGCCCACCGAGTCTGGAAATACAATCAGCAAGGAGTGCATTGGGAAGTGTACGGACTGGACTTACTCGTGGTATGAAGAAGCGGATATCATCGTGTTACGCAAGGAGGGTCCTTCTTCCATAGTCGCCAGCTTGCCCACTGTGCTTGTGCTGGTTACTTGCTTTTTTGGTTTTTTTGCGGAAATTTCCATCAGGGAATCGTTCTCTTCCCTCCAGGGTGGCTCGGTTTGTTTTTTTGCATACGCACTGGAATCATTTGGATCATCGTTTTTAGAAAAATACACCAATCACAAGTAGTCAAATACATTTTACATTTGTTTGTTTTCCTGAAGCCGGGTTTTGTCCAGGGTTTGATGCGCTCTTGGAACCAGAGAAGGATTTTGCACATCATGCTGCTCCTGGATAAGTATGAGATGAGAGTAAAGTAGCATGATAATCCCTGTACTGTTTTATAACATCATCACCCCCTCTGTTCGGGGACATCGTGCGCCTCACCATATTTGGAGGGTGATAAATGGGGAAAATGGCTTGAGGCTTATTTTATATCCCCTACTGGTAGGGGGTGCTACGATGTTGGCAAATAGCCTGAGTCACGATGTTAGCGAACAGTACAATCCCCTTTTACCTATCAAATCTGGGTGGATGAGACAAGTAGCCAGCACAAGGATTTTCGTCAGGGAATCGTGTGCCTGATTTGTTTTACCTTACAAACATGGGCGGACGACCAAGGTGACCAACACTTAGGTTTGCAAAAAATTCCAGCCTTTGTATGTACCCAATCGCCCGAATCATTTGTATTTCAAAAAATAATGTGTATACTGAAAATAGATACAGTAGATGAAAATGTGACAGCAAAGGTACGTTAGGTGCAGTCAAAACAGGTCTTTTGGGGCTAAAAACAGCGGTTTGATGGGTGTTCAAAGGCGCAAAATGCCGTTCATCCACAAAATTTTCATCTACTGAGACTTTTTTCGAAGGGCAACTTACAACATCCCCGCCCTGCCTCTGAGGTGGATGAAAGGATACTTTAATTTTTTCAAGATTCTGCGCACTCCACAGCTTGTTGCTCTTGCTTGAGAGTCAGTGTTAATGATCAAATGAGGCATTCCTGGATTAATATTCCATTCAGCTCATTAAAGCAGCCAAATTAATTGTCAATTGAATATTATCTCAAGTTGGAGGTATTATGATAAGCCACATACTTGTTCCACTGGATGGGTCAACTCTGGCTGAATGTGTTTTACCCCATATATTGGCAATTGCCCCTCCAGATAATACACGGATTACCTTGCTGCATGTTTTGGAACCCTCACGAATAAAAGTCGAGGACCACTTAATTGATCCGCTTGTATGGCACTTAAAAAAAAGAGAAGCAAGTGGATATCTGGATGGAATTACGCAACAATTGCAGGAAGCAGACTACAAGGTAGAAAACCAGATTCTCGAGGGAATCCCTGCTGACCGCATTATAGAATTTGCAAATGAAAATGCTGTAACATTGATCATCCTCAGTACGCATGGTCGAAGTGGTTTGAGTGGGTGGAATGTGAGTAGCGTGGTGCAAAAAATCATCCTGCGATCATTCAAATCCACTCTGCTTGTGAGAGCATATAAAACTCCTAATCCAAAGTTTACCGCGATCAAATATCGCCGATTATTTGTTGGCTTGGATTGTTCCGCACGGGCAGAATACATACTTCCAATCGCTGTAAATTTGGCAAAATCTAATAATGCCCAACTTATTTTTGGAATGGTCATTCGCAAGCCGGAGATGCTCGATCGTTTCCCACTTTCTAATGAAGATACGCAACTTATCGCGCGCATTGTTGAGCGGAATCATCGCGCAGCGTCACATTATTTTGAAGGACTTCAAAAACAATTATCCCTGCAAGGGGTTGAAGTGCAAGTTCAACTGGTTGCAAGTGACAATGTTACGGCAGCGCTTCACGACATGGTTGAACAGGAAGAGGCAGATCTTGTTATGCTGGTGGCGCATGGTCATTCGGGTGAAGGACGCTGGCCCTACGGAAGTATCCCTACAAGTTTCATTGCCTACGGAGCAACTTCATTATTAATCTTACAGGACCTCCCTGCGAGCGAAATCAAAAAAACAATTGCAGAAATCGCCGCACGCGAATCCAAAGGGTATTGAGCCATGCAGAATGCTGTTATGCATGGCAATACTGAAATCACTGAAACTGCATCAAAAAATACC
Source organism: uncultured Anaerolinea sp. (assembly GCA_964385315.1). Taxonomy (GTDB): domain Bacteria; phylum Chloroflexota; class Anaerolineae; order Anaerolineales; family Villigracilaceae; genus Villigracilis. The sequence continues at coordinate 8,772 of CAYLOW010000072.1, read as the reverse complement.
CCGCCCTACAATTGGTTGGAAGAACTTGCTGTCAACCTGGCGCGGGATTCTGACCCCATCAAGCATCCCGGCAAGCATAACCCCCTTCCTGTGCGCATAAGAACACTGGGAGCATTTCTCACATCTGCGCATCGCTATTTTGAAGAAACAAGCGCTACGGAAACCGCAGTTTCGCACACTGCAGAGTGGATGTTGGATAATTTCTACATTATCGAACAAACACTTCGACAAGTGGGCAAAGATATTCCCTCCGATTTTTATCGTCGTCTACCAAAGGTAAATTTGAACGGAGAAGGGATGTCGCGCATTTATGCTTTAGCATTCGTACTCACGAAAACGCATGACAGTCGCCTGGAAATCGATCGCATTAATAATTTTATTGAGGCGTATCAGAGTGTCGCCATACTACAGATCAGGGAAAACTGGGCTCTTGCCCCCATGCTTAGATTAAGTGTACTTGAAACGCTTGCTGATGCGCTGGCGCACATCACTCAATTGGATTTTCTCCTGGCTCCTTCTCTTGACCATTGGGTTGATACGCCAGGCGACCGTCGTCACCAAGTTCGTGCTGATGATGAAACCATCGTCATCAACAGCATCCTTAGTTTGCGTATGTTGGCCACGCAAAACTGGCATGATTTTTTTGAAACCACCAGCATTGTGGAAAACATCCTGCGCGAAGACCCAACCGGAGTTTACCCCGGCATGGACTTTGAAACACGTAATCGATATCGTAACAACATCGAAAATCTCGGACTTGGTGCAAAACTGAATGAGGCAGCCATTGCACGTGAGGCGTTGCAGCTTGCCCAAAATGGAAAACAACCTCGCACGCGTCACATCGGTTATTACCTGACAGGTTCAGGCATGCTGGATTTTGAAGAAAGAATTGGTTACCGTGCTTCATACAAAGATCGGTGGCGCCGCTGGCTGACTCGCGATTCCATTACGACATATCTTGGCACCATCATTGTGTTGACGATGTTACTATGTCTGGCTTCGTTATTGTATGTCGCCTATGTTCACGGAAGTTTCCTGCAATTGCTGCTAACCTTTGCCCTGACTCTCCTGCCCGCATCTGCCATTGCAGTAGAAATCGTCAACTGGCTGATTCTTCAAATTGTGCCTCCGCGTGTTATACCGCGTTTAAATTTTCAAGATGGCATACCACCCGAATTTTGTGTGATGGTGGTCATTCCTTCCCTGTTAAAAAATGAAGCCGAACTGGATTCGCTCCTGCATCAACTTGAAAATCATTACCTTGGCAACGCCGACCCTAATGTTCGCTTCACTTTGCTGACAGACTTCGTTGATGCGCCGCAAAAGGAATTGCCAGATGAAACGGATTTAATCCAAAAAACGAAAGACGGTATTGAACGGCTTAACCACATCTATGGAAACGAGGGATATTCCCCATTTTATATTTTTCATCGTGAACGCATTTGGAATCCGAAGGAAGGCTGTTGGATGGGTTGGGAACGCAAGCGTGGAAAACTTGTCGAGTTCAACAGCCTGCTCAGCGGAAAAGAAAGAAGCGGATTCACGGTTCAAAGCGGAGATTTGAGTTTTTTGCCAACTGTCCGTTATGTAGTCACCCTGGACGCAGACACCACCTTGCCGCGGGATTGTGTCCGCCAATTGGCAGGCATTCTCGCTCATCCATTGAACCATGCTGAATTTGATCCAGAAACAGGCGTCCTGATCGATGGGTATACCGTGATCCAGCCTCGAGTCCAAGTAAGACCGAGCGTAGCAAATCATTCCATCTTTTCGCGTGTGTATTCAGGGGACATTTCTCTTGATCTGTATACCCGCGCCATGTCGGATGTTTATCAGGATCTATTCGGAGAAGGAAGTTATATCGGCAAAGGAATTTACGATGTCGCCGCGTTTGAACGATGCCTGGCAGACCGCGTCCCCGATAATATGTTGTTGAGCCATGATCTGTTTGAAGGGATCCATGGACGCTGCGGGCTGGCAACGAACGTAATTTTATATGAGGATTATCCAACACACTATTTGACTTACGCAAGCCGCCTGCATCGTTGGGTCAGGGGCGATTGGCAGTTATTGCCATGGCTGATGCCGCACATACCTCATCGGGTCAGTGGAAAAATTCCAAACGATCTTTCCGCCCTCGACCGCTGGAAAATCATTGATAATCTGCGCCGAAGTTTAATCGGTCCTGCAGCACTAGCTTTGTTACTTGGAGGCTGGTTTTTCCTGCCCGGTTTCAGCTGGATTTGGACTGTGATGGCGCTTTCGAACTTCGCTTTTTCCATTGTGGCCGGTGTGATTGCTGCCCTGGGGGCGCGGGGGACGGATCAATACCTTGAAACAACAGCGCGTCCAGTCCAGCAGGCTGGGTTGCGTGCATTATTTGAAATCATATTTCTGCCACATGAGTCATTAATTATTATTGATGCTATTACCACAACCCTTATGCGTTTGATTGTCACGCGTAAACGTTTGCTCCAATGGGTGACGACGGCGCATACGGTCAATGTTTTTGGCAAGGAATTAAAGATAAGTATTGCTCGGCACGAAATGCGTTTTTCGCCAATATTTGCTTTGTTGTTGATGAGCCTGGCAGTCCTCATACACTTGCATGTTTTGTGGCTGGCAATGCCTTTCATGATCATGTGGGTCATCTCGCCTTATATCGCTGTGCGAATCAGCCAGCCTATCTCCCACTCACAAAAGAAAATCAGCATCAATCAGGAAAATAGCATCCGCCAGTTGGCGCGCTCCACCTGGCTATACTTCGAGAAATTTGTTGGACCAGACGATCACTGGCTGCCCCCCGATCATTTTCAGGAGGATCCGCGCGGAATTGTCGCACACCGCACATCACCAACAAATATCGGGTTGCTGATTCTTTCCACGCTCTCGGCTTGGGACCTGGGATATATCGGTCCTCAGGATATCGTACTAAGAGTTCAAAATACGTTAGACGGGATGGATAAACTTGAAAAACAACATGGGCATTTACTCAACTGGTACGACACGCGCTCACTTGCGCCGCTTCCTCCGCGTTATATCTCCACGGTAGATAATGGCAACCTGGCCGCCTGTCTCGTAACACTGCGTCAGGGTTGCCTCGATATTGCGAGCAAGCCTGCTATTCGCTGGGAAGGCCTGGTTGATACACTGAATATATTGGATACAACTTTGCATCTGGCATATCTTGGCAAGGATGCGAATGAATTACATGAAGTCATTACAAATCTGAGGGAGCAGGCGGAAAACTTAAGCAAATCAACCCGCTGTAATCCCAAGCTCCTAATGAGTTTGTTCCATGAAAACCGCACGGAACTCGAAGAGTTATTGGCTAAAGTCATTGAAACGTCAGCTGAACAACTTGACACAGACACAATTCGGCGCATCTCGGTGTGGATCGAACGGGCACGCCACCACCTATCCCAGATTCAAAGTGATATAGAGACACTTTGTCCATGGTCATTGGCAATGGCGCAAATACCTTCATTACTATCCCAGGAAAATATTAATGAAGACATCGCGATGGCGTGGATGGAATTTACATCCTGCCTTTCATTTAAACCCGTGCTCAAAGATATCCCTGCTATATGTTTGAAGGCGTGTGAGACGCTCAAACATCTCAACACTTTATTACCAGAAGATGAGATTGATGTAATTTCGTGGTGTGAATCTTTTGCCGCTCAACTCGAGAACGCCAAGTCGACATCCAATATGCTGTTGAATGATCTTGACGATATCAGCGCACGGGCTGAGGGGTATATTCTGGCGATGAATTTCGGCTTCCTCTATGACCCGCAGCGAAAAGTTTTTCACATTGGATATAACGTTGATTTAGGACGCCTTGACTCGAGCTACTATGATCTCCTTGCTTCTGAAGCACGGCTGACAAGTCTGGTGGCAATTGCCAAAGGCGATGTTCCGCAAAATCACTGGCTGCACCTCGCCCGTCCCATCACGCAAGTGAACGGAGCGCGCGTCCTTCTTTCATGGAGTGGGACAATGTTTGAATATCTCATGCCCACTCTGATGAGCAGACATTACCCCAATACCTTACTCGAGCAAAGCTGCCGCGTCGCAGTGCAACATCAAATTGCTTATGCACAAAGCAAACAAGTTCCATGGGGAATTTCAGAATCAAGTTTCTTTTTTTTCGACTCCAACCAGATCTATCAATATCGCGCCTTTGGAGTCCCGGGCTTGGGATATAAACGAGGGCTCGGAGAAGACCTCGTTATAACCCCTTACGCCTCCATGCTGGCCCTATCATTTGCTCCGCAAGCGGTCATGCAAAATCTGGAACGTTTTAATAAATTAAACATGATCGGCATGTATGGTTTATACGAGGCGGCAGACTTCACCGCTGACCGACTTGGAACGGGGCAGGATTGCGCCGTCGTTCGTTCTTACATGGCACACCATCAAGGTATGATCCTGCTCTCTCTATGTAACTACCTGCGCGAGGATAGCATGATCCGCCGTTTCCACGCCGACCCGCGCATCGAAACAGTGAAACTCCTGCTTCAGGAACAAACTCCCACCCGCGCCCCCATCGAACTTATGCATCCAAAAGAGATTGGTGGTATTCATCCGATTCACACCGCTGTTTCTCTTGAGGCGTGGGAAGTTGATTCTAATGCACCTCACCCGCAAGTTCATTTTCTCTCCAACGGGGATTACAGCCTGTTCATCACCGCCACTGGAAGCGGATACAGTCGCTGGGGAGATGTTGACCTCACACGCTGGCGTGCTGATGCCATACTGGATAATTACGGTTCCTGGATCTACATCAAAGACCGCAAAACAAAACAGTTGTGGTCGGTTGGTTCCCAACCCCTTAGCGCCAAGCCAGGCAATCAGAAAGTTAAGTTTCATCCTCATACTGTTGAATTCCTGCAAAGTAATGACGAACTGTCCAGCCATATGCAAATCGTGATCGCGCCCAAATCGGACGTGGAGATTCGTCTTGTCACGTTGACCAACCACAGCGCATCCGCTCGTGACTTGGAGCTGACCAGCTACGCCGAAGTGATACTCTCGTCCCAATCTGCCGATCAACGTCATCCCGCATACAACAAACTCTTCATCGAATGTGAATACATTGCGAACGGAAACATACTCTTATTCCGACGCAGACCTCGCTCTGCACAGGAAAAGCCCATCTACCTTGCTCATTTTGTTATTAGCGATCATGAACAGTTTAGAGTCATCGGTTATGAAACAGATCGAGACCGTTTCATTGGACGCGGCAACACGCAGCGTACGCCTGCCGCATTGAGTACAAACGCCAGTCTCTCAAATTCAACGGCCACGCTTGACCCCATCTTTGCATTACGAGCGCATTTGATAGTGCCAGAATATAAATCATATCAGCTTGCTTTTGTGACTCTTGCTGCGTCTTCCCGAAAAGAGGCGCTTGAACTTGCGCGTCGTTACCGTCAATGGCGCGCAATCAAGAGAGTGTTTGATGAAGCAAGTACTCAGGCAGAGCAGGAATTACTCCAAATCGGTCTTTCATCAAAACAATTAGAACCGGCCCAAAAACTTTTATCTGCGCTAATATATCCCAATAATAAAATGCGTTCCGATCCAGCAACAATCGCCTCCAACACACTTGGCCAATCTGGATTGTGGCCTTTTTCCATATCAGGTGACTATCCAATATTGCTCGTGCGTGTCAAAAACGATGGAGAACTCGAGTTAATAAGCGAATTACTCCTTGCTCATACATATTGGCGCAGGCGCGGCTTAATGATAGATTTTGTGATCCTCAATCGGCGGGAGAATAGCTACGATCAAAGTTTTCAGGGGAAAATATATCGTCTTCTACGTCGCACAAATAGTGATGGCTGGCTTGGAAAGCGTGGCGGCATCTTCGTTTTGAGCGAAGACCAAATTCCAGAATCCGAGAAAATTCTTATCGAGACAGCAGCCAATGTCATTCTGGATGGCGAAGCGGGAACGCTGGCAAGTCAGCTACAAAAGCTGGATCGATTACCGATCCGTCTGCCCCGGGTTGTCCCAACCCTTTCTTTGCTTGAAGAAACCGACACAAATGACTTGTTCAAACCACCACAGAACCTGCTATTCGATAATGGGCAGGGGGGCTTTGCGTCTGATGGTCGCGAATATGTTATCTATCTTGATCGCGGACAATGGACCCCCTCGCCGTGGATCAATATGATCGCAAACCCTAAATTTGGATTTTTAGTTTCTGAATCAGGCATGGGCTGTACATGGTCTGTTAATAGCGGCGAGAATCGGCTCACGCCCTGGCACAATGACCCCGTCAGCGATCCACCGAGTGAAGCTATCTATCTGCGTGATGAAGATACTGGACAGGTCTGGTCACCCACGCCGTTGCCAGCCCGCGCCAACGCACCGTACATCATCCGTCATGGCATGGGATATACGATCTTTGAACATACCAGCCATCAACTTGAGCAGGAGGTGAAAGTATTTGCCGCACCAAATGCGCCAATTAAAATTGTGCAAGTTAAACTGAAAAATTCCACTTCCCGCGTGAGGCGCATTAATATCACCTACTATGCCGAGTGGGTTTTGGGAAATACACGCGAGAACATGGCGCAATATATCGTGCCAGAATTCGCATCCAATTGTTTCGCATTACTGGCGCATAATCCATATAATCATGATTTTGGAAAACGTGTGGCATTTCTGGCGGCAACCCGCGAACTGCAGGGATTGACAACCGACCGCGCGGAATTTCTAGGTTCACTCGGAAGTTATGCTCGTCCCGACGCGCTTGAACGAGTAGGCTTGACTGCCAGTGTCCATGCTGGAACGGACCCATGCGCCGCGTTGCAACTTTTGCTCTGGCTTGCTCCGAACGAAACAAAGGAAGTCACATTCCTGCTCGGGCAGGGGGAAGATCGTGCCGACGCGCTTAGGTTGATCGCAGACTATCAAAACCTTGCGAATGTTCAAGCCACATGGGATTCACTTCGCGAATATTGGGATGATCAGATTGGAGCCATTCAGATCAAAACGCCTGATACGGGCATGGATTTGTTGATTAACTGCTGGCTTCCATATCAAACGCTTACATGCCGCATATGGGGACGAACTGCTTTTTATCAATCCGGAGGAGCATTCGGGTATCGCGATCAACTTCAAGATGTGCTTGCTTTTGCATATACTAAACCCGAGATCACACGTGAACATATCTTGAATGCCGCGCGCCATCAATTTGAGGAGGGGGATGTCATGCACTGGTGGCACGCAGCGCGACCCGCAGACCGAGGCATCCGCACGCGCATCACGGATAATTTACTTTGGCTCCCATATGCTACCGCGCACTACATCATGGTCACTGGTGATCGTTCTATATTGACTGAAATAATTCCATTCCTTTCGGGGGAAATACTTGTGAATGGAGAACATGAACGATATGGCGAATTTCCTGTTGGAACAACCAATACGCTATATGAGCATTGTTGCCGCGCGCTCACCAAAGGAACAACTATCGGGAAGCATGGTTTGCCATTAATGGGCGAAGGTGACTGGAATGATGGCATGAATAAAGTTGGCGCCGGAGGTGTTGGCGAAAGTGTCTGGCTGGGTTGGTTCCTTTATTCAACGCTGACAAGTTTTGCGGAGGTCTGCAAAGGAGTATCTGACACAGACCACGCAAATAAGTATCTGGAACAAGCAGAGACATTACGTGCCGCGCTGGAAACTTCCGCGTGGGATGGAAGCTGGTACAGGCGTGCGTATTACGATGACGGCAAACCACTTGGCTCGATTGAAAATAATGAGTGTCAAATCGATTCGATCAGCCAATCATGGTCCGTGATTTCGGGGGCGGCCACACCGGAACGAACAAGCAAGGCGATGGAATCACTGTATCAACGCCTCGTCCGCCGCGATGATGGTTTGATCCTATTACTGATGCCTCCTTTTGACCGTACCATCTACGATCCAGGCTATATCAAAGGCTATCTGCCTGGTGTTCGCGAAAATGGTGGCCAATACACTCACGCCGCAATCTGGGCGATATGGGCTTTTGCAGAGCTTGGGCAGGGTGACCGCGTCGCTGAGCTCTTCAAGCTGATCAACCCCATTTACCACAGTGACACACCTGAAAAAAAATCAATTTATCGTGTGGAGCCTTATGTAATTGCGGCGGATGTTTACAGCGCATTACATCACACCGGTCGCGGCGGCTGGACTTGGTACACAGGCTCATCCAGTTGGATGTATCGGTTGGGTGTGGAGAAGATCCTTGGTTTACAACGCAATGGCAACGTAATGAAAGTTAAGCCATGTTTGCCGACAGATTGGCAGAATGTTGAAATCCATTATCGTTTTGGCGCTGCCATATATCACATCTACATAGAAAATCCGCCTACAGCAGTTGGCAGCGGAGTAAGATTAACTTTGGATGGTGTCATTCTAAATGAAGAATCCTTTTTGCTTGTGGATGATGAGAGTGAGCATAAGATATATATAAAGCTGGAATAACTTTTGTTTAACGTAAGTATTGTGCAACCAGATTGAAAAGTCCATTGTTTTTTGACCTTTAGTGATCTCACAGCGAATGCGCTGTGATTTTCGAACCTTAACATGCAACCTTTGTGCTCGTATCGTGCAAAAACCCCAAGCGACAGAAAACAGGGCTAAAAAGATGGCAAACTGACCACTGTTGAACCCAAGAATGGTTTTTGAAAACGGTGAATTATGGGAATTCAACTGGAAAAGAATGCTCAGATTGGCAATGAGACGCGCAAAAACACAAAAGATGGTTTTTATGAA
>CAYLOW010000071.1:0-16632 GCA_964385315.1 uncultured Anaerolinea sp. | reverse complement strand
TTTGATATACGCTATCGCGTAAGCTCCTCAAATCTCGGCGCGGTTTTTTGGGGATACGCCTGATTCTCGGCGAAATTTCAGTCCACTGGTCACGCTGCGCTTTGGTCGTTGAGGAAAAGACTGGAATACCAAGTGATTCCGCATCACGCCTCACCTTGGCACGGCGGGTGACCAGTCCCAATTGGGCACCAAGAGAATCTGCATGCCTCTGAAGGACTTTCAAATCAAGAATCCGCAATGTGACCTTTTCATATTTTGGCCAGACAAGCAAAATACGCGGCGTTTTCGCCCACGATAATTTATCGCGGACGGAGATGAGGTCATCGTGAGATTCGAGGGTGATGATTTGGGTTTTCAAATTTACTTTAATTATGCGTCAAGGCTCTAACCTTTTCCACCAACCCCGGCAGGATTTTCAAAAATGACTCAACATGCCCAACCGTGGAATCCAATCCCAGGGTGATGCGAAGGGAACCCAATGCCCAATCGCGTGAATAACCAAGTGACGAGATCACCTCACTGGGTTCTGGGTTGCCTGTTTTGCAGGCTGAACCAGAGGAACAGGCGAAGCCTGCTGAATCCAGCATTTGCAATAGCAGGTTGCCATCCACGCCTTTAAAGACGAAAGAGGCGTGGTTGGGCAAACGGTTTTCGGGGTGACCGGTCAAATTCGAATCGGATATCTCCTCTAGCACACGACCAATAATTTGATCCCTCAATGGCTTTACATGTGTCGTTCGGGCCTCGCGTTCCTCTGCGGCAAGACGTAATGCCTCGGCAAAACCAACGACATACGGGATGTTTTGTGTGCCTGCCCGCAAACCAAACTCCTGCCCGCCACCCGTCATATGCGGTACAAGCCCTGTGCCCTTGCGAATATATAACGCCCCTACTCCTTTCGGACCGTAAAATTTATGCCCGCCCAGTGACATCAAATCCACTCCCAGATTATCCACAGACACGTCCAAATAAGCAGCAGCTTGAACAGCATCAGTATGAAAAATCACGTTTTTACTACGCGCAGTCGCAGCAAGGTCCGCAATCGGGTTGATCGTGCCGATCTCGTTGTTGGCATACATCACCGAAACCAGACAGGCATCTGCGTGAACGGTCTTTTTGAAGGAGTCAGGAGTCACTGCGCCATACTCATCCAAGTCCAACCATTCAAGCAGAAAGCCATATTCTTTTTCGAGCTGTATGGCTGTTTTACTTACCGCGTGATGCTCATTTTTTGCCAGGAGAATACTGTTTACGCCCGATTTTTTTCGTCTTGCCATGCCTGACCCGCGAAGCGCGAGGTTGTCTGATTCAGAACCACAGGATGTAAAGATGATTTCCTCTGGTCTGCAATGAAGCACATCAGCAACTTTCTCGCGCGCATCATCCAACGCGGATTCGGCTTTCTGTCCGTAGCGGTGGATTGAAGATGGGTTGCCATAAGATTCCCGGAAGTAGGGAATCATGGCATCAAGAACGCGGGTATCAACGGGAGTGGTGGCGGCGTAATCAAGATAAATCATGACATGGATTATAGCAAACAATTTTACCAGAGTGATAAAATAGACGGGATTGGTTTATTCGGCCGATAGACATTTTGAAAAGCAGGGTCCAATTAGCCCAGCTGAAAAAGAAATCAATATCTTGTCTCAAACACACAGGTGATTTTATGGGCGATTTTCTCAACTTCCTAAATACTGCCGAACTTGAATTGCTTACAAAAACCCCCGGCATCACTCGAGTCATTGCGGGAAATATCATTTCGGCAAGACCATTTGATTCGGTGGATGAATGTTTAAATGTACATGGCATGGGGAAAAACCTATTGAGCAGGCTGCAGGCAGGATTTGAAACCGGGGAAAAAGAAATGGAAAACAAAGCCATGATCCAGATCGAGGAGGAGGCACCCACCCCCATTGAAAGGAGTCAGTTTGGGCAGGAATCTACCAAATCACAGGATCCATTTTTCTCCCGTCTTGGTAAGGCTCTCCTTGTTTTTATCAGAGCCTTGTTTCGTTTAATTGCAGTCATGGCAGTCATCGGTGTCATTGGCGCAGCGCTGTATTATGGTCTTCCTTACATCAACCAAAAAGTACTGGTTCCTATCGAAAAAAACAGCTCTGAAATTGGGATAGTTAAATCTGAAGTGAAAGCATTGCAGACACAGCTCGACAAAACGAACAACCGTGTGGACACCCTGGAAAAATCAATTGAAGCCCACACGACATCACTAAATAAGCTCGATGAGATACAGACAAAAATTGAAAGCGAAATCCAAGCAAGCCAAAATGACACTTTACTTCAGCTGGAATATGAAGTGAAATATACACGCGCATTGGACATGATGGGTCGAGCAAGGTTGTATCTGGCGCAAAGCAATTTTGGACTTGCCCGCGAAGATGTGAAATCAGCCCGTGATCTGCTGTCTGAATTAAATAATGAAAAAGAAGAACAGGTTCGTGACCAGGCAATTGCCCGATTGGACCTGGTACTCGGTAACCTGCCAGCGTTCCCTGTGGTTGCTTCAGGCGACCTGGAAATTGCCTGGCAAATATTGGCCAGTACAGGTACACATAGTACAGCAACAGCTGCTCCCATGGTTGCAAATACGCCTACTAATGAACCCACACCCGAATTGACGCCCACCCCGATACCATAATGAGCCATGGGTTATCATCATCGAGCGTGACGATAACCTCGGTTTAAGTCACGTCATTTTTTCGAATGTTATAATCTTTTATTAATAACTTCCCAGGAGAATATTCAATGGCACAAAAAATCAAATTTGGTACAGACGGCTGGAGGGGTGTTATCGCCGAGGATTACACATTCGATAATGTCCGTCGTTGCGCGCAGGGTTTTGCTAACTATATGGTGGCGCAGGGCAAAAAGGGGCAGTTTGTTGTTGTAGGCCATGACATGCGATTTAGCAGTGAGCATTTCGCCGCGGCCGTCGCAGAAGTGCTTGCAGGCAACGGGTTGAAGGTTTATTTGACCCAGGAAGCCACGCCGACACCTGTAATTGCGTACGCCGTAGTGGACAAAAAAGCTGCCGGGGCGGTCAACATCACCGCCAGCCATAATCCGCCCAGCGATAATGGATTCAAAGTTCGCAACCATACGGGCGGTGCCATCGATCCCGAAGGACTACTTCAAATTGAAAATGGCATTCCCGATGACATTAAGGATGTTAAGCGGAAGGATTATAAGGAAGCCGCCGCCGCAGGTGAGATTATCAAATTTGATGCAGCCACCCCTTACATTGACCACCTCACAAAGGACAATCTCATAGACCTTCAGCCGATCAAAGACGCGGGTTTGACCGTCATGGTGGACACGATGTGGGGCAATGGTATGGGCTGGTTTCCCAGGTTGCTTGCCGGTGGAAAGACACGCGTGGTTGAAATTCACAACCACCGGAATCCATCCTTCCCTGAAATGCGGCGTCCGGAGCCCATTCAGCCAAACATAGATGTTGGCCTGAAGGCGACAGTGGATAACAAAGCGGATGTCCTCCTAATAACCGATGGAGATGCGGACCGTTGCGGTATCGGTGATGAGAATGGCGAGTTTATCAACCAATTACGCGTATTCGGTTTGTTGGCATACTACATGCTTGAAGTCCGAGGTGAACGCGGTGACATTGTTAAGACCCTCTCCACCACCAATATGCTTAACAAACTCGGCGAAATTTACAACGTGCCAGTCCATGAGACAGGAGTGGGATTTAAATATGTTGCGCCAAAAATGACAGAAACCAATGCCCTGATCGGGGGTGAGGAATCAGGCGGATACGCCTTCCGGGGCAATGTTCCTGAGCGTGATGGAATTCTTGCTGGCTTATACATGCTCGATTTCATGGTCAAGACAGGTAAAAAACCCACGGAATTACTGAAAGACCTTTTTGCCAAAGTCGGTGGTGAATATTTCTACGACCGGGTAGACAGCCCATTCAGCGGCGACCCGGAGGCGCGAAAGAAGATCATCATGGATAACAACCCCAAGACGCTCGGCGGTTTGAAAGTGACCGGGCTCGTTACTGTGGATGGCTTCCAATTCAAGCTGGAAGATGGTGGATGGATGTTGATCCGCTTCTCCGGAACAGAACCGATTCTCCGCGTATATACGGAAACCCGGCACAAGGACAAAGTCAAGGCTATCCTGGAGGATGGGTTGAAGGTCGCGGGTATAAAATAAATTATTACAAATTGGCGGGTTGGAATGATAAAACGTTCCAACCCGCCAACAATCCAATTTGAAAATACAACCGCCGTCTAATAGGAACAGGCGGCCTTTTTTTCACTAAAAATATATATTTAGCCTCAGCTATTCTTTTTACCCTTGTGTCTCATGCTGCTTACTGATACCCACTGCCACCTTGATTACAACAAATTCGATACAGATCGTGCAGATGTGATCCAACGTGGAATTACCGCTGGTTTGGTGCGAATCCTTGTGCCAGGTTTGGATCACAAGTCAAGCGCGGCAGCGGTTGGGCTGGCAGAATCAAACCCCAGTATCTATGCAGCGGTGGGATTCCACCCTACTGATCTGGATGAATTCTCCGAAAGCTCGTTCCAGAAAATTAAGGAATTATCATCACACCCCAAAGTGGTTGCCATCGGCGAGATCGGCCTTGATTATTATTGGGTCACGGAAAATGATAAACGTGCCTTTCAGCGCAGGGCATTAAACCAGCAGCTGAAATTCGCAAAGGAAATAAACAAACCTGTTATTATCCACATGCGTGAGGAGGAGGATGCATGGTTTGGTGAAGCCTCACAAGACCTTTTGATAATTTTGGAGGAGTGGCAAAGCAGTTTGCCAAACACCCTTGCCAAAAGGCCCGGGGTGCTGCATTCATTTAATGGGAATCTTGAAACCGCGCAAAAAGCGCTGGCATTAAATTTTTACCTTGGAATCACAGGGCCTGTGACCTATAAAAATGCGGCGGAAAAACGCGAAATTGTCAGACAGCTTCCCCTTGATAGAATATTAATCGAAACCGACTCGCCATTCCTCGCTCCAGTTCCCTTTCGTGGCAAAAGAAACGAACCTGCCTATGTTCATCATATTGCTGATAAAATAGCAGAAATACATTCCAAAAGCCCTGCTGAGATCGCAGCCCTTACAACAACCAATGCGGCGCATCTCTTTGCATGGGGAGACTGATTTGAACGCGGTAACCTTTCTATCACCAGTACAAGAAGAAATTAAACTCGTTGAAGAACGAATGCGAACCCAGGCAGATGATTCCCATGCCGACCTGCGTGCCGCTTTGGAGCACCTGCTCGCCGCAGGCGGAAAGCGAATCCGCCCCACACTGAGCCTGCTCGTTGGAGGCATGTTGGGTGCGCCCCTTGAAAAGGTGGTTACCCTTGGGGCAGCAGTGGAACTTTTGCACACTGCAACCCTTGTGCATGACGATCTGATCGATGGTTCATTACTACGACGCGGCATGGCGACCCTGAATGCACGCTGGTCGCCGCCAGCCACTGTTTTAACCGGGGACTTCCTGTTTGCACGCGCAGCAAAGCTCGCGGCAGAAACGGATCACCTGCCATTAATGAAATTATTTTCTGAAACGCTGGCGACCATTGTAAACGGCGAGTTAACTCAAATGTTCACTTCGCGCGGGTTGATCAATCGCGACAATTATTACAAACGAATTTACGCCAAAACCGCATCGCTATTTGAAATGACTGCGCGTGCAGCAGCCATGGTCAGCCCGGTGGACGAAACAATAGCTGAGGCCATGCGCGATTTTGGATATCAAATTGGCATGGCTTTTCAAATTGTGGATGACATTCTTGATTTCAACGGTGAACAGGCTGCAGTCGGCAAACCGCTTGGTTCTGACCTGCACAACGGGCTGGTCACACTCCCCGCCATCTACTATGCCGAAGCCAATGCCGGTGATCCTGACATCCAATCTCTTCCCAGTGGCGGCTGGACGCATACAGAGAATATGACACGCCTTGTGGAAAACATCCGTAAAAGCGATTCATCAAAGGATGCCATGAACGAAGCTGAAAAACATGTAGAACACGCCCTGAAGATCCTCAGCACCATGAAACCCTGTGTTGAACGTGATGCACTTGAGGATCTTGCAAGGTATATTGTGGATCGAAAAATTTAACCAGATTGATCATTGAATAGTCTCCTGGACCTGAATTGACTTCTGTCATCCCCATCCTCAAACTTATGACAAACCCGCGTAAACCCTTCCGAATAAATGTTGGATTCATTATCCATGAGGAAATCGGCCGTAATCATGATTTCCCGTTTTCATTTGATAAAATCACCCTGGGCGATGACCTTGAATTACGCAACTTTGACGGCATTATTAATATCGGTAGAACACCGCAAGGCCTGGTGGTTCGAGCAGATTTTTCAGCTGAATTGACACTTGAATGTGTACGATGCCTGACCGACTATGACCATGAACTTGACTGGTCCTTTACCGAGTTATACGCATTTGATAACCGCTCTGAAACAGATTCGGGGTTAATACTACCCGAAGACGCCCAAATCGACCTTGCAGAACTCCTTCGGGAATATGCTCTACTCGAAGTACCGTTCAGCCCGATCTGCAAACCAACTTGTGAAGGATTGTGTGCTGAATGTGGGCAAAATCTCAATGAAAAGGATTGCGGCCACACACCAATAAATCCAGATTCCCCATTTGATAAACTCAAAAACCTGCTATAAAAATTATTAAAGTGACAGTCACCCCAACAGGCCCTGTCACTTTCTTATATATTCTTATTTAAATGAAATATCCCATCCAAAAATATTTAGGAACAAGCCTTACTGTGATATTGATCGGGGGAATGATATTTTTACGTGCACGAATCAGCGCCACCAGCTTCGATTTTCAAAGCTCCAACTTTACTTTCTTCTGGTTGGCGGGCCGTATGATCACGGAAGGCGAAAATCCGTACAATGAAGTTCAATACCTGGCGGGGCATGAAACGTACGGCATCAAGTGGCAGCCAAATAAAATCTTCCCCTACCCGTTACCACTGGCTGTGTTTTGTATACCATTTGGCTTGCTTTCATTACCTGCCGCATACATTACATGGCAGGTAATTACGCTTTTAACCGTGGCAATGACAATTTTCATATTTTTGGCCCAATTTCAAACCCTCCCACAAAGACGGTTGCTTATCCCGGTTTTTGCCGCAATGTTTTTCTTTGGCCCTCTCTATCTGACCTTGCACACGGGGTCAATCGGCGCACTTGCGCTGCTGTCAGTTGCCGGAGCAATTCTATTGTTTGAAAAAGACAAGCCCCTACAGGCAGGAATACTGCTTTCGTTAATTATGCTTAAGCCACCACAGGGATTTACAATCCTCATACTAGCCGGGATCTGGCTTTATGCGCGGCGGGATTGGAAGGCGGTTACCGGGATTGTAATAGGCGGAATTACATTACTATTAATCGGTCTGATTCAAGATCCACTGTGGGTGCTTAAATTTAGCACGGCAAGCAAAGCTGTGATGGAACGAACACTCGGGGTTCATTCAAATGTTTGGGCATTTTCTTATTTAGCCTGTAAAGGGGCTTCCCATTGCGCCACCATCCTCGGTGGCGCAATGGGAACAACCCTGCTTGGCTTTGGCGGATTATTCTTGTGGAAAAATCAATCCAGACTAACAGCTTGGGAATCATTCAACATCATTCTCCCAATCGGTTTTATGTCCACAATTTATTTATGGGCATACGACCAGCTACCGTATATCATCCCGATCATTTGGATCGCCGGCACACTTGTAAAAAAAACAAGGAGCTATATATTTACGTTTATTTTTTTGATCCTGCTTGATCTTGTATCTTTTTTTGCGCTCATTAAACTGGCTGGCGATTCAAATGATCTATGGAGCTTGGGTACATCTATTTTGGTTTTAGGATTGACGTTGTGGCTGTATACGCAGCCTACTTTAGTTGTTGATCCAGAAATTCCTGCAGGCGGTTGATTTCATGTTCAACCTGGTTGAGAAGCACGGGAGCTTCGGCCAGGTTTTCTTCCCTGCCGCATATTTCCAACTTAGCCGCAAATTCAGCCAATGGTTCAGCGTTGAAGTTGAGGCATACGCCCTTCAGGTTGTGCGCAAGCCTGCCGATTGTCTTAATTTCTCCATTTTGCAAGGCAGCTCTGAATTCCTCCATACGGGCAGGGAGATGATTTCTAAATTCCTGGCACATTTCCTTCATAAAGTCCCGGTCTCCACTAAAGCGGAACAAGGCTGCTTCGAGATCAGCTGGCAGCCTATCCGTAAGAGCTTCCACTTGGGATGTAACTTGTTCAGACTTCGGGGATGCAACAGGGGCACTTTCTCCAAGCCAATCCCTTCCCAAATCCGCTGAAAGATTTATTGGATCTTCTGCGGGAGAATCTTGATCTGTTTCCATTTCGGGTCCTTTATTTACGCTTGTATTTTGTATCCAACGGTCAATGGCAGAGAATAAGACCTTCGGTTCAAGGGGCTTTGTGACGTAATCATCCATACCCGCTTCAAGACAGCGGTCCCGGTCGCCGGTCATGGCGTGGGCTGTCATGGCAATAATCGGTATGTGCTTCTTATTTTTGGATTCCCATGCACGGATCAGGCGGGTGGCTTCCAGCCCATCCATATCAGGCATTTGAACATCCATAAGCACAACGCCATACGAGTTGGTTGTTGTCACCTTCTCAAAGGCTGCCACACCTGTCTCCACTGCATCGACCAGATAACCGGCTTTTTGCAGCAGGATAACCGCCAATTTTTGATTGACAGGATTATCCTCAGCAAGTAAAAGACGAACACCAACATTTCTTTTTTCGGAAAGTATGTGGCGTGTGATGAGACTGACACTTTCATCTTCACTGCGCCCCAGAACAGCAAGGACTGCATCAAACAACATCTGTTGTTTGACAGGCTTTAGCAGGTAGCCGGAGCAACCGAGAGCTTCAAGGCGGGCAGCGTCTCCACGCTGCCCCATGGAGGTCAGGATAAGGATCTTGGCATCCTTTATGGATGGATCGCTCTTGATGGCGCGGGCAGTTTGTTCGCCATCCATGCCGGGCATTTGCATATCGAGCAACACGACATGATAGGGATCGCCTGCCCGGGATGCGTTGCGCAGGCTCTCTATACCTTTCGCCCCGCTGGGCACGGCATCCACCCGTGCGCCAAGCATTTCAACATTCTTAATGAGGACCATGCGGTTGGTTTGGTTGTCATCAACAACAAGAATCCGCGCCTGGGCCAGGTTTTCGAGCCTGGTAAATGTAAGGTCATCAGTCGCCTCGCGGTCTTCAAAAAGTACATTTTCAAATTTAATATCAAACCAAAAGGTGGTGCCAATACCCGGCTTGCTTTCAAGTCCAATTGCCCCACCCATTGCCTCGACGAGCTGTTTTGAAATTGTAAGACCCAGCCCTGTTCCCCCGTACGTACGAGTTGTGGTCCCATCCGCTTGAGTAAAGCGCTCAAATACCGCAGCCTGCCGTTCATAAGGGATTCCAATTCCAGTATCCTGAACTGAAAAATGCACGGTGATATAACGTTCCGTTTTTTCTCTCGGCTCAGCGCGGATGACTATCTCTCCTTGATGAGTAAATTTAATCGCGTTGCCGACCAGATTGACCAGAATCTGCCTCAATCGGCCTGGATCACCACGGAGAGAGGATGCCAGATCTGGATCTACAAGACAAGCCATTTCCAATCCCTTGTCTTGTGCTCTTGCAGCTAGTGTATAAGCCACATCCT
Source organism: uncultured Anaerolinea sp. (assembly GCA_964385315.1). Lineage (GTDB taxonomy): Bacteria > Chloroflexota > Anaerolineae > Anaerolineales > Villigracilaceae > Villigracilis. Next base: position 6,880 of record CAYLOW010000071.1, on the reverse strand, counting down.
CAACCGCATTTCGCAGGCTAAAATTGATCGCCTCAAGCTCAAGCTTCCCGGCTTCGATCTTGGAGAAATCAAGGATGTCATTTAGCAATGACAGGAGCGCTTCTGCGCTGTGAAGTGAGGTTTGCAGGTAATCGGCCTGCTCGGATGTGAGTTTTGTATCCAATGCAAGCTCAAGCATGCCGATCACGCCATTCATGGGTGTGCGAATTTCATGACTCATATTTGCAAGGAATTCGCTCTTTGCGCGGTTGGATTCTTCCGCTTCGCGTTGTGCGCGGACAAGTTCGGATATATCGTGATACATGGCCAAAGTCCCGGTCTTCTCACCATTAACGAATACCGGTACACCGAAAATTTCCACATCTACAAGGGAGCCATCCTTGCGTTTACGCTTTCCTATGGCATGAACAGACTCGGTTGCGATAACAGCCTGAGTATAACGAATGGCTTCATCACGCAACTCTGCATTGGTAATAAGCATATCAAGATCTTCACTTAAAATTTCAGAATTCACATAACCATATAAACGTTCAAATGCCGGATTACTTGAGTTGATCCTGTTCTCATTATCAAGCACTACAATCGCCACGGGGCTGTTTTGCACGAGTGATTCAAAATATTGTTTTTGACGGTTTGTCTCCAATTCAATTCGCTTCTGTTCGGTAATATCCCGGCCTACCCCTACAATTCCCATGATTCGCCCATTTCCATCATGCAATGGCACCTTGGTCGTTGATACCCAAATTGAATTGCCCTGGCTGTCTCGACCAGGTTCTTCACGGCTGATTATTGGTGTTCCAGAATCAAGAACAGATTTATCATCTTCCCAAAATCTTGCAGCCAACTCGGGCGGGTAGGCATCAAAATCTGATTTTCCGAGTACATCATCCAGTGACTTCCCGCCGGATCCCTGCCAATCAGCAATATTTGAAATGATCTTTCGCCCCTCCATATCCTTTACATAGATCCGGTCAGGAATGTTGTTGATCAACGTACTTAATAAATTGCGTTCCACCGCCAGTCTCTCTTCGGCCTGCTTGCGGTCGGTTATATCGCGTGCAACCCATATGACAGAATCCGCTGTCATGGGAGAAACGAGGGCTGAGAACCAAGTCTCCTTATTGTCAATAAACAGATGGTATTCCACACTGCTCATCTTTCCCGTCTCCAATGTACGATGTATATTCTCGAGAAACACTGCAGCCTGCTCAGATGGAAACACATCCGCTACGGTTTTCCCTATCAGATCAAGCGGTGAACGAGACAACTTGGCCTGATTGGTCGGCGCGATCATTAGATATCGACCTTCAGAGCTATAAACTATAATAACATCCGTCATAGCAGAAAAGAATGCGCGCATTTGAGCTTCGGATGCACTAAGAGCCTCCAATGCTTCCTTGCGGGCAGTGATATCATCCTTCACTGCAAGGAAATGAGTAATCTTCCCAGATTCATTTAAGATTGGCGATATTGTTGCAGATTCCCAAAACAAATCACCATTTTTTTTCTTATTGTGAAACTCGCCGCGCCACTCCGCCCCTGAAATAATTGTTTCCCAAAGATTTTGATATTCCCCGGATGATGTATAACCTGATTTTAAGATGCGTGGATTCTTTCCAATAACCTCTTCAAGAGCATAACCGGTTGTTTCGACGAACTTATTATTTGCATATTCAATATTGCCATCTAGATCTGATATAACAATGGTGGAACCACTTTGCTCTACTGCACGCGAAAGTTTACGTAATTGTTCATTCGCCCGAACGCTATTGGTTATATCATGCAGGATGCAAATTTCATTTTCAGATTCCCCATCGAGATTAATTGGGCATATGGATTTATCATAAATACGTTCAAACCAAACGAAATCGATGCTGTACCCAATTCCCTCCTTGGTAATTTCCTTCTGACCTTCCAGAAAGACTTGCGCTAATTTTCGGCCAATAACCTCTTTATACGTTGATTTCGTCCGATCAAGTACAGCGCGGTTGCAACGGATAATTTGACCTTCCTTATTTGTAATAAAAACCGGGTCGGAAAAGGCATCGAAGGTAGTTTCCCATTCTTTTTTCCCTCGGGAAATTACGGTTAAAAAACTGCGCTGCTGCCCCAATAAGCCCGCCACAAAGCCAAGAACCAATGGAGTTAATTCGATGATCCATATTAAAGGTTGAGTCTGATGGAGTATCAGGAATCCTTCTAAAGTGTAAGGCAGTCCCCGCAGATTAAATTCAACCAAATACCCAAAAATCGGGGGAAAAAAACCTGCAAAAAAACCAAGTGCGGCATATAGAACTGTCGTTCGATTCTTGTACCAGGACATTCCTGCCTCCAAAACCAAAATTAATAGGAGAAATATTTCAATTGAAATTGAGTTTAGCACATACATCCCGTAAAGTAACTTGCAGTCTGGTTACTTTTTTGGGTGTTAAAATATATCCTGAAAAATTCTTCCGCGTTTGAATAATATGTCTAAAGTCTGAATATATGCATATATTTTAATCCGAATTCGATCCTGTTGAAGCAAACACGAGAAGTACTTAAATTGTTTCTTCGATCGATCTTTGGTTTTAAAAATTGAGCATAATTAATGATTGCCAAATTTTTCAAAAAGGCAGATACGACAATAAAGTCATATCTGCCTTCTCGTGACCGCCGTTTAAAGATTCCACCCTATCTCCCCAATCTCGCCCGTTCTTCTACAGCCACAATGTCATCCAATTTCTTAAACAATGGACCCGGCTGGTTTAACTTCTTTCCGGGTTTTAGCTCGCTCGGTTTCCATTGCAGTCCTTCCACACCCTTATACCTCAAAACCGTATGTTCTCCGAGTGAATCTTCGACGGTCTCGGTATATTGCTCTCCAAACAACGGAGTTTCAAAGCCAAAATACGTGTGCAATTTTTCACAGGTAAACGGCAGGAATGGGGCAAACATCACCTTAAGCGAATCAATGGCTTTTAGGGCAGTATATACTGTCTTACCAGCTTCACCCTTATCAACCTTGATGGCTGACCAAGGCGCATTGACGTCAAGATATTGATTAACCACAGTGGCAAGTTTCATTACTTCTCCAAGAGCGGAGCGTAATCGGACGGCTTCGAGCTCCGCGCCCACCGTATTGAATCCATTTTCGATTGTTGCGAGCAGAGCAAGATCCGCCTCCCTCAGGGATTCTGTTTCTGACCCCTCCAACGATGGAACATACCCATCCCAATTCTTATAACAAAAAGCCAGTACCCGGTTCGCAAGATTGCCCCACGTGGCCACCAGCTCGTTATTATTACGCGCCACGAATTCAGCCCAATCCCAATCACTATCCTTGGCCTCAGGCATATTCACAGTCAGGTAATAGCGGATTGCATCGGGGTCGAAGCGGGTCAAGGCATCACGGCCCCAAACAGCCCAGTTACGGGAACCACTAATCTTTTTTCCTTCGAGATTCATAAATTGATTTGCTGGAACATCGTACGGAAGGATCAGCGGGATGGCCTCACCGGTGAAGAGCTTCATGAATGCAGTGCCGACTCCCATCAATTCGGCAGGCCAAAGCGATGTGTGGAAAAAGATATTGTCCTTGCCAATGAAATGGAATTGCTTCGCTGATGGATTCGTCCACCAATCACGCCATGCATCTTTTTGATCTGAAACCTGTGCCCACTCAATCGGAGCAGAAAGGTAACCTATAACAGCTTCGAACCAAACATAAAGTTTTTTCGTTTCCCACCCCGCCTCATTTACCGGTACAGGGATGCCCCAATCCAGATCCCTGGTGATGGCACGAGGTTTGAGGCCTTCGGCCTCAACCTTTCGAAGAGACTCACCCAATACGGTATCGCGCATATAACCAGAACGATCCTTCAGGTATTTCTTGACATTGGGTTCGAGTTTCGAGAGGTCAATAAAATAATGTTCGGTATCTCTCAGTTCAGGCGACGAAGTATCACCTTCCACCTTTGAGCGCGGGGCGATCAGTTTGGTTGGATCCAGCACATTGCCGCAGGCATCACATTGATCGGAGCGGGCACCTTCTGTATTACAGATGTAACACGTCCCTTCAATATAACGGTCCGGCAGAAAGCGATTTAATCCAGGCGAAAACCATTGCGGCTCAATTTTAGTAAAAAGGAAGCCATTCTGTTTTAACGCAAGGAACATGGTTTGCGAAACCTTGAAATGGTTTTCGCTGTGAGTTGTGGTGTACAGATCATACGAAATTCCAATCTGCTTGAATAACTCGATGAATCCTTCATGATAGGATTTGTACACTTCCTCAACAGGCTTGCCAAGTTTGTCTGCACTCATCGTTACTGGCGTGCCGTGCGAATCAGTGCCAGTGATCATCAATACCTTGTTACCCATAAGGCGGTGATAGCGTGCCGCAATATCCCCTGGCAGGTGGGATCCTGTCAGATTTCCGACATGGATTTCAGCGTTGGCGTAGGGCCAGGCAACAGCGATTAATATATTTTCGGACATTCGTGCCTCCGTATTTTTTTTACCACACAGACATCAAAAAACATCAAGTGAGGGGGAATTTTTATAACTGTCATTTTTGCTTTTTTGGTCAAACATTTTACAAACAAAAAGGCTGTCCGCGAAATGGACAGCCCGTATTAGTTCAGGTTGATAAACCTAACGTGCTTCCAATTCGGCGCGGGATGAAACGCCCACATGCTCAACACTGCGCATGATCATGGTCATTATCACCATTGGGTAAGCGGGGTTGGTCTTCATTTGTAGTAGTTTACTATGTCCTGTGCAGGGTTGCAAGTCCACATTTAGCGCCACATTTAGCGTCCATTTTCACCTGACTCGCAAATTAGGCAGGGCGCTTGAGTTGTCTCCCTATCCTCTCTTACTTGCGGTAAACTCTATGCCATGTCGAATCAACGTTCACAGCCCATGCTTCCCGTTGCAATTCTATTTGCAATCCTTGCGGTCTCGACTGCGAGCATTTTCATTCGATTCGCACAAAGTGACGGTGCTCCTTCACTTGTGATCGCGGCATTGCGTCTGACTTTTGCAACTCTGATACTTGCACCGGTCGTATTTACAAGACATCTCGAGGAATTAAAAAGGTTAACACAAAAAGAGTTACTTCTTGGTGCTTTCTCGGGTATTTTCCTCGCCTTACATTTTGCTACGTGGATATCATCGCTCGAATATACCAGTGTGGCAAGTTCTGTTGTTTTTGTTAGTACTGGACCGCTCTGGGTGGCACTTCTCTCGCCTGTACTGCTAAAAGAACACCTTGCACGCACAGCCATTATTGGGCTGGGACTGTCACTGATTGGGGGAACAATTGTTGGGTTAGCCGACGCGTGCACGTGGAATGCCGGTTTATCCTGCCCGGCTTTTCAGGATGTTTTGCAGGGACGTACAATGTTAGGCAACTTACTGGCTTTGGCAGGCGCTTGGACAGTGACAGGCTACCTCATCATCGGCAGAAAATTGCGCACGCATATTTCACTCGTACCATATATTTTTATGGTGTATGGTTTTGGCGCGCTTGCGTTGATCATTTTTATGCTAATTGCTGGCAATTCGCCATTTGGGTATGCACCAAAGACCTATGGTTGGATTTTTTTGCTGGCGGTAATTCCTCAATTGATCGGCCACTCCACCTATAATTGGGCTTTGAAATATATGCCAGCCGCATTGGTAGCTGTTACCACACTTGGTGAACCGATCGGGTCGGCGATATTGGCATTTTTCATCTTGAACGAAACGCCATCGATTGCCACACTGCTTGGCGGTGCATTTATTTTGACAGGCATCTACCTTGCATCCAAAAATTGATTAATGGATATTTTGCCGCTCCCGAATCAAACCGCCAAAATCATTTGCTAAGGATTCGCAACATGAAACTACCCTCACACCTTTATTTGGATCAACACGATATTCCTTATAATGCGCTCAGCTTCTCTCCTGAAACCGAAAAAGGTGCGGTAAACGTTGCTCATGCGCTTGGTTTCTCGGAACGGCAAGCCGTAAAAACACTCATCTTTCAAGTGGATACAGGCGAACAGGTCCTGATCATGCTGGGCGGTGATCAAAATGCGGTTTCAGGAAATTTAAAAAAAGCGATTGGCTCACGAAATATTCAAATGGCTTCGCCCGAGGTGGTAAAGACAACGACAGGATACATCATCGGATCCATCCCCGCCTTTGGCTGGCAACCAGACAATTTCCGATCATTCCTTGAAGCAAGCCTGCTCAATGAACCCATCCTTGGTACAGGGGGCGGTCAATGGGGCGAAGAGATCATGATCACCCCTGAAAATTTGGTTAAGGCCAGTCGTGCAATTGTAGTAAATTTAACAAACCGGGAGAAACCAATATTTTAATTGCGTTTGATCTTGGACCAATTTATGAATATTTCGTGCACATATAATTTCTTGAGTTTAGAGTAGCAAAGTAGTCCACAAAAGACATGTGATCGGACCGAACGTTAAAAACTGAACAGCAAATAACAATTACGGACTGGCAGAAGGCAAGACCTGGGCTTTTTTGGACTTGAATACCATCGAATAACGACCACGTGGTGGCGGGCAACAATTCTTTTGCCTGTCTGTGCCTTTTCCAGCGGGTCTGGGCTTAGCGGCTGGCGTGCCCAACTCCAACAAAAAACCAGAGCTGAGTGTTGCTCTTGATAAGGCGTGAGCCTGGCCCGTAGTTGTCTGTTGAATGGAAACCATGCAGGTCGGTTTTCTATAACAACGTCACGCACTAACAGCAATTGCCAATACGCCGACGCACATAGCCACATCCATTGTTGCGCGCTGACCAGATTGGGGGAACGGTTGCTATTGAGGCCCATATGCTGTCCATTCGCTGAAAACAAAATGACTTTCATCAATTATCTGCCAGGCGGGTG
>CAYLOW010000070.1:0-16677 GCA_964385315.1 uncultured Anaerolinea sp. | reverse complement strand
CCAATTCTCGCAATTGCAGGCTCACTCGCGAATAAGAAGAAAATCCCTGCTGGCAGCGGCACTTTACCCACTCATACCCTGTTATTTATCGGCTGGGTTATCGGTGTCATCATCATTGTTGGCGCATTAAGTTTTCTCCCGGCCCTTGCCCTGGGGCCGATCGTGGAACACTTGATGATCTTCAGATAATTACAAATCAAAAAAGGAAAACAAAACACTTTGCGCACCAAAGAGATACTTATGACTTCCAAAGGCCAAACCCAAACCCGTTTCGAAATGTACCAGCGTGCCATCCTGGACTCCTTTGCCAAACTGAACCCGCGCAGCATGGTGCGTAACCCCGTCATGTTTGTTGTGGAAGCGGGCAGCATACTTGCAACTATACTGTTCATTAAAGGCCTGTTTGGGAAGGGTGAAGCTCCAGCGGGCTTTATTGGCGCTATTGCGTTGTGGTTATGGTTTACCGTGTTGTTTGCCAACTTCTCAGAAGCTGTCGCCGAAGGACGGGGCAAGGCGCAGGCGGCATCACTCCGCAAGGCAAGGCAGGATACAGCCGTGAAGAAAATCCGCGGGGAGGCGGGTGATATTCAAACAGCGCTATCAAAGATCGAATCAGTCTCATCTGTTGCACTTCGCAAAGGTGACCTTTACCTTGCCGAGGCAGGTGATATTCTTCCTTCAGATGGCGAGATCATCATTGGCATTGCGTCAGTGGATGAAAGCGCCGTGACAGGTGAATCTGCCCCCGTTGTTCGGGAGGCGGGCGGTGACCGTTCCGCAGTCACGGGTGGAACCCGCCTCCTTTCCGACTGGCTCATCATACGCGTAAGTGCGGATCCCGGTCAGGGATTTCTTGATCGCATGATCAGCATGGTCGAAGGAGCAAAGCGTCAGAAGACCCCGAATGAAATTGCGCTCAATATTTTACTCGCAGGGTTCACCATAATCTTCCTTGTGGTATGCGCTACTCTGCTGCCCTATTCCATTTATAGTGTAAATGAGAGCGGCCAGGGTGCGCCGATCACCATCACCGTTTTGATCGCTTTACTGGTCTGTCTCATTCCCACCACCATCGGAGGCTTGCTATCTGCGATCGGTATTGCGGGCATGGACCGCATGATCAGGCACAACGTCATCGCGATGTCGGGCCGTGCTGTCGAAGCTGCGGGTGACGTGGATGTGCTCCTTCTTGACAAAACTGGAACCATCACGCTCGGCAATCGGCAGGCTGTTGAGTTCATCCCTGCCAATGGGATCACGCTGCAGGAACTTGCCGAGGCGGCGCAGCTGGCTTCACTTGCCGATGAGACCCCCGAAGGTCGTTCCATTGTTGTGCTGGCGAAAGATAAATATGGCCTGCACGGGCAGGCAATTGGGGCAAGCGAAAAGGCACCCGGCGGCATGCACTTCATCCAATTCACCGCGCAAACCCGTATGAGCGGTGTGAACTTCAATGGAACGGAGATTCGCAAGGGGGCGTCTGATACGATGCTTGGATTGATCCAAACCAACGGGGACGACGCCGTAACAGATCTTAAACAGACTGTTGATCGTATTGCCCGGGCAGGAGGCACTCCGCTGGTAGTGACTTGCAACAATAAGGCATTAGGCGTGATCCACTTGAAGGATGTTGTTAAGGGCGGTATTAAGGAACGCTTTGCGCAGCTTCGCAAGATGGGCATCAAGACAGTGATGATCACGGGTGATAATCCGCTTACAGCTGCCGCCATCGCCGCCGAAGCAGGAGTGGATGATTTTCTTGCACAAGCTACACCGGAGAACAAACTCAGGCTAATCCGTGAATATCAAACAGGCGGGCGACTGGTTGCGATGACTGGTGATGGTACCAATGACGCCCCGGCGCTGGCTCAAGCCGATGTCGCTGTAGCAATGAATACGGGTACACAACCCGCTCGTGAAGCCGCCAACATGGTTGACCTCGACAGCAATCCGACAAAATTAATCGAGATCGTTGAGATTGGCAAACAATTATTGATGACACGCGGTGCGCTCACTACGTTCAGTCTTGCCAATGATGTGAGTAAATATTTTGCCATCATTCCCGCCGCGTTTGCGACCACGTATCCACAATTGGGCATACTCAACATTATGCGGCTCGCCACGCCCGAGAGTGCCATCCTGTCTGCGGTGATCTTCAACGCGCTCATCATTATTATGTTGATCCCGGTTGCCCTTCGGGGAGTATCGTATCACGCCATGGGGGCGGATAAACTCCTGCGAAATAATCTTTTGATCTACGGTCTCGGCGGACTGCTTGTTCCGTTCATCGGGATTAAGGGAATAGACCTGCTGCTGGCCGCTTTGGGATTGGTTTAGGAGAAAAAATGAAAATTAAAATCCCCCTCTTAAAACTTGCTGGAATCCTTTCAACTTCTGTGTTGATCATAGCCAGCGTCGCGCCTGATACATTACACATTCCAATTTTCATGCGTCCGTGGATTTTTCTATTTACCATTACATGGGCCATGCTTGGCGTCTTTGGAATAACCTTATGAAAAAACAAATTCGACCGGCGTTTACCATCTTTCTTTTTCTGACCATAGTCACTGGTGTGTTTTATCCGCTTGTGATTACAGGTGTTGCGTTGGCTTTCTTCCCGCATCAAGCGAATGGCAGCCTCATCCTTATTGATGGGAAAGCCTACGGCTCGGAACTCATCGGCCAACAGTTCGACGCTCCAAAGTACTTTTGGGGCCGTCCTTCTGCGGCTGGGTATGATGCCGCCGCTTCCTCCGGCTCCAATTATGGACCGATGAATCCATTATTGAAAGAAACCGTCCAGGCACGGGTCGACGCACTTCACGCTGCTGATCCAAAAAATACGCTTCCGATTCCTGTCGACCTTGTTACTGCCTCCGGGAGCGGACTCGACCCGCATATCAGTGTTGCCTCGGCGTTGGTTCAAATACCCCGTGTAGCTGCAGCCCGCGGGTGGAGCGAAGCGGACGTGTTTTTGCTTCAAGGGAAATATACCGAAGGTCGCCAGTTTGGTGTTTTTGGTGAACCACGCGTCAACATCCTGATGTTGAATCTCGCACTGGATGGGATACAATAAATTGATGGACGAGCGTGGCGACCCTGATGAGCTGTTGAAGAATATCCAGGCTGAAGTTGACAGGCGGGGCAGGCTTAAGATATTTCTTGGTTATGTGGCTGGCGTGGGAAAGACTTATGCCATGCTGGAAGCCGCGCACCAGCGCAAGGCTCAGGGAGTGGATGTCGTTGTGGGTTATATTGAGACTCACAGCCGGGCAGAAACCGATGGGATGGTAAAAGAGCTGGAGGTTCTACCCCGAAAACAGGTTGAATATCATAACGTGAGCCTGCCCGAATTGGATGTCGATACGGTGATAAATCGCCGCCCGCAGCTGGTGTTGGTGGATGAGTTCGCGCATACAAACGCGCCAGGTTCGCGTCATCCCAAACGCTATCAGGATGTGCAGGAAATACTCAGGGCGGGTATTGACGTGTATACCACGGTCAACATTCAGCATCTCGAAAGCCTGAACGATATTGTGGCACAGGTAACGGGGGTCATTGTCCGTGAGACGATCCCCGATCGGGTGATCGATGAAGCATCTGAAATTGAAGTGGTTGATTTACCGCCCGATGAGTTGCTCGCGCGTTTGAACGAAGGGAAAGTGTACATCCCCGAACAGGCCAGCCGCGCCCTCCAAAAATTCTTCCGCAAAGGCAATCTGACTGCCCTGCGTGAGATGTCTCTGCGCCGTGCAGCAGAACGCGTGGACGGCCAGATGCGTTCATATATGCAGACTCGTGCCATTCCCGGTCCCTGGGCGGCCGGAGAACGCCTGCTCGTTTGCATCAGCCCCAGTCCGCTTGCCGAAAAACTCATCCGCACCACACGCAGGTTGGCAGATGAACTCAAGGCGGAGTGGATCGCGGTTTATGTGGAGATCGCATCCAAACCTGAAAATAATCCGGTTAACCGGGAGCGCATCGGGCAAACTCTCCAATTGGCTGAAGAACTCGGCGCAAAATCCCTTACCCTTGCCGGACGGTCCATTCATGAAGCAGTCCTGGATTACGCGCGTAAGAACAACATCACAAAGGTGGTCATCGGAAAGCCCCTTAAACCGCGCTGGCAGGAAATTGTCTCGGGCTCGGTTGTTGACCAGTTGATTTATGCCAGCGGTGATATTGATATTTACGTCATCAGCGCACGAACAGAATTAAGCAAGGTGATCATCCCGGCCAACTGGCAGCCTCACCGCCCGATCGGGCGTTATTTGTTTGCCCTGGGTCTGGTCGTATTTTCCACGCTGCTCGGTCTTTCTGTCCGGGATCGCTTTGAGCCTACCAACATCGTCATGCTTTATCTGGCTTCAGTGGTTATTTCGGCAGTATTTCTTGGGCGCGGCCCATCCCTGTTTGCGGCGATAACAGGTGTTCTGGCATTCGACTTTTTCCTCGTTCCGCCTTATCACACATTTGCGGTGAACCAAACGCAATATTTGGTCACTTTCGCCATGCTTTTCACGGTCAGCCTTGTTATCAGTTCACTCACCGCGCAAGGGCGCGAACAGGCCGAAGCGGCGCTTCGGCGCGAATCACAGACATCCGCGCTGTACAACCTTGGCAGGGATTTAACTTCTGCGCCGGACCTCAAAAAGGTGGCGGAAGTCATCATTTCCAACATCAGCCAGGCATTTGGTCGTGACGTGGTTATCTTCCTCTCAGAAAGCGGACGAATTCACCCATTTGCGAGTTCACCCGATTATCAGCCGGATGAAAATGAACTTGCGGTTGCCGAATGGGCATTCCTGCATGACCAGCCCGCGGGGCGGGGGACCGATACATTGCCTGCCGCCAGTATCCGCTGCCTTCCATTAAAAACTTCAAATGGATCAATTGGTGTGCTGGGTATTCATCCAAAAGAGGCGGACGGTTTTCTCACTCCCGAACAAAGGCAGACGCTAACCGCTTTTACAAATCAGGCTGCGCTTGCCCTGGAACGCGCCAACCTTGCCGAAAAGGCACGCCAGACTGAACTTTTACAAGTGGCGGAAAAATTACAGACTGCTTTGCTAAATTCGATCTCCCATGACCTGCGGACTCCCCTGGTTTCGATCACAGGAGCGTTAACCAGCCTTGACGAACATTCTGAAATGCTTGATGATGAGAACCGCCGAAGTCTTGTAGTGACTGCGCGTGAGGAGGCGGACCGGCTAAATCGGCTGGTTGGTAACCTGCTTTCAATGACGCGGATTGAAAGCGGATCCATCAAGCTTCACAGCGAACCAAACGATGTGCAGGACTTGATAGGTACTGCACTTGAACAGCTTGGAAGGCGTGCCGATAAAAATCAGATCAAAGTGGATATGCCCGCCAATTTTCCGCTTGTGCCCATGGATTTCGCTCTGATGGTGCAGGTGATCGTTAACTTGCTGGAAAATGCGTGTAAGTATTCTCCCGAAGGTTCTATGATCGATGTCTCTGCATCCATGGATGATACAAAAATATCCTTAAAGGTCATGGACCATGGGGTTGGGATCCCCACCGGGGATCTTTCCCGCGTCTTTGACAAATTTTACAGGGTTCAACGTCCTGAAAATGTGAGCGGAACAGGGTTGGGGCTTTCCATTAGTAAGGGCATCGTGGAAGCCCACCATGGGCAGGTTCGTGCCTCCAATCGTGAAGGCGGCGGCACGATCCTTGAAGTTGAATTACCATTGGCAAAATGACACTCGCTAATCAACGCGTTCTGGTAGTGGATGATGAGACTCCCATTCGGAGGTATTTGCGCGCCGCTCTTGGCGCGCAGGGGTTGACTGTGTACGAATCAGCCACAGGATTGGATGCAATTAACGCCGTTTTGAGTCATCGCCCTGACATCATCATCCTTGATCTCGGCCTGCCCGATATCGATGGCATCGAGGTCACACGCCGGCTGCGGGAATGGTCGCAAACACCGATCATCATCCTGTCGGTTCGTGAAGATGAGCAGGATAAGATCGCCGCTCTGGATGCAGGTGCTGATGATTACCTGACGAAACCTTTTGGAACCGGCGAGCTGCTTGCCCGCATGCGGGTTGCCCTGCGAAAGCAAATATCCATTTCAAATGAGCCGGTATTCCAGGCGGACGGTTTGACACTGGATTTTTCACGTCGTGTGGTGATGGTGAACGAGAAGGAAATTCAACTGACGCCGACCGAGTATGATCTGCTTAAAGCTCTGGTGAACCATGCAGGTAAGGTGATCACTCACCGCCAATTACTCCATCAGGTTTGGGGTGAAGGCTATGAAGATATGCATCTCCTGCGGGTAAATATCAGCAATTTACGCGGAAAATTGGAGCCTGACCCTTCACGGCCGACCTATATTCATACAGAGCCGGGGGTGGGATATCGTTTAAAGGTATGAACTTACCTTAACTGCCTGGCGCGATTATTGTGAACACCAGTATAAATAATGGGGAAAATATAAATCTTGACCATTTCTTGACGTCTTCGCTGCCTCCTTTGACCCCAATTTGACTGACAACTGAATACACTCCTTAGGTTGGAAATGCTCAGGAACGTTATTTTTACGTTCTGTTGCCACTTTCCTTGCTTTGATCCGTATTTTCATGGGTCTGGGCCGGGAAATCGGGAATCTCCTACTTTATGTCATGGGCATCACGCCCTCAAATATTAGGTTGACCGGGCCGGGCTTATTAAAGCTGTCGCTTCGGTTCATACCAAGGAAAATCTTTCAAGCTGGAAAATATGATCAACCAAGCAGAATATCCACAAACCTCGATCGTTGAACGAACAACAGATTACATACCGCCTCATGATCTCAGCCATTACCTGATCGGCCGCCCGCTCTCAACTGCCGACGCTGCACATCAGACGATTGGCAAGATTGTAGGGCTTGCGGTGTTTGCGTCTGATGCGCTTTCATCAAGTGCTTACGCCATTGATGAAATTTTAGTTGTATTAATTATGGCAGGCACAGGATTACTATCCATATCCATTCCGATCTCGATAGCGATCATCGTCCTGCTTGCCATCCTGACCATCTCTTACGAACAAACGATACATACTTATCCCGGGGGAGGCGGCGCGTATATTGTGGCACGCGATAATTTAGGGGAGGGTCCCGCTCAAACCGCTGGCGCCGCCCTGTTAACGGATTATATTTTGACGGTAGCGGTCTCAATTTCATCAGGCGTGGCACAGATCACATCGGCTTTCCCAGCTTTATATCCGTGGCGCGTCGTGATCGCAGTAACCCTGATCTTATTCATGGTGATTTTGAATCTTCGCGGGGTGAAAGAGTCAGGACGTATTTTTGCCGTACCGACCTACTTTTTCCTGAGTATGGTTCTCTTTACCATTGGGTTGGGCTTTTTTCAATATCTCAATGGATCGCTTGGGAAGGTGACAGGAGTTGAAGAAGTCGCCCATATGGGTGAAGCCCTTCAACCCCTGACAATTTTCCTGGTCTTGCGGGCCTTTGCAGGCGGTTGTACAGCTTTGACCGGTGTGGAAGCCATCTCGAACGGGATCACCGCCTTTAAAGAGCCGCGGAGTAAAAATGCAGGAACAACGCTGGTGTGGATGAGTTTTATTCTTGGGATCAACCTCTTTGGGTTAACTTATCTGGCCAATAAAATAGGTGTCCTTCCCTCGCACCTGGAAACAGGTTTCTCACAAATTGGCAGGACCATCTATGGAGCCGGGAATCCGCTTTATCTCATCCTGCTTGGCTCCACCACCTTGATTTTGATCATGGCGGCAAATACGGCTTTTGCTGATTTTCCCCGGCTTGCGGCTTTGCATGCAGGTGACTCATTCCTACCTCGGCAGTTAACGTTCCGCGGCAGCCGGCTGGTATTCTCCAATGGCATTATTGCTTTGGGGAGTGTGGCAGCCATTCTTGTGGTTATGTTTGGCGCAAAAACAAACGCCTTGATCCCGCTGTATGCCATCGGGGTTTATTTATCATTTACCCTCTCGCAATTTGGGATGGCGGTTCGTTGGTGGCAATGCGGTCACCTGAAAAAGGGTGAAGAAATAGTGCAGCAGGGTTCAACCCTGCGTCACGAACCCAAGTGGAAGATCAAGCTGGCAGTCAACGGACTCGGATCCCTCGCGAGCGCGATTGTCATGTTTGTTTTCGCCTTTACCAAATTCAGGGAAGGCGCATGGGTTATAGTGATCCTTATCCCTGCATTGGTAACGGTTTTCTTCAGTATTCACAGGCACTATAAAAACCTCGCCAGGAATCTTTCCCTTGATAATTCCGGTGTCGTACCACCGCACAGGATCCGCCATCGCGTGATCATGCCGATCAGCGGCGTTCATCAGGGGACGCTGGCCGCACTGCGTTATGCCCGAATTCTGTCAGACGATATCACCGTGGTCCACATTGCGGTAGATCCGGTGGAATCGGGAAAGGTCCGGCAAAAATGGGCGATGTGGGGGGAAGGTGTGCGTTTGGTGGTGTTGAATTCACCATACCGCCTTTTTCTTGAGCCCATCCTGGAATATATCTCCACCATAGTAAAAGACCGGCAACTGGGTGAAACCATGACCATTGTCGTGCCGGAATTTGTCCCGGAGAATCAAATTACTTCCATGCTGCATACCAACACAGCTGACCTTCTCCGGAAAAAACTTAAACGCCAGCATGGCATTGTCATCATTAATGTGCCTTACCATATGCACGAGATAGAAGGGGAATAAATAATATTAGGATCTAACATAAGTCTTTACCCGGTTTCCAAATCTTCGAGGGGCTGACCAAAAAGAAGAGGGCAGCCCCTATATAAATAAAAAAAAGAAATGATTCAATGCGCGGTATGAAAACGAGAAAACCAGCAGCGCCAGTATTCAACCCATATGTAATGAACCAGATAGCCCTGATGCCGCCGAGATATGACGAAAAGATACCAGCCGACCATCTGCTATGGATAGTGAATAAAGTGGTCGAAAACCTGAACGTTGACCACTATTCAATCAGTGTGCCGGCGAAAGTGATTTTCTTCAGAATCAAAATAAGTTGTGATAAAATCCATGTAGTAGGTAAATAGCGAAAAGGCAAAACCGATGAAAATCGGCGACGCAAAGTCACGGGTCTAAATCCGCATAAGCGGACATGATCGCCAGACCACCGAACAAGGCACCTCATTAAGAAACGTCTTGCAGGCCTGGTTGAGAAACCAGGCCTTTTTGTATATGGAAGGTCTTACCATGGATGATTTATATTCATTAATAGGTGTCGGGCTGGATGCAAATCCTGAAACCATTCAGGAAAAATTTAAATTCCTGGCACAGGCTTTTCATCCTGACAAATATTCCAGTCCGGTTCAAAAACAATGGGCGGAAGAAGAATTTAAAAAAATTAATAATGCATATCAAATTTTATCCGATCCCGTCAAGCGCAGGGAATATGATCTGAAAAGAAATAAAGCCATTAATACCAGGATCTATACCAAAGTATATGCCAATGACGATAATGGAAAACATGGATACGAATCCTCTCAATGGGAATGGGCGGAACAAAAAGTAAAAGAAGAGACACAGCGACGCAGGCAGGAAGAACAAAGGAATGAACAAGAGACCATACGGCAGCGGGCGCAGGAAGAAATAAGAAGAAAAGTGGAGGCAGCAGCACGTCAGCGGGTACAAGAAGAGCAAAGAAAAAAAGCAGCTGCTTTGGAGCAGGAAGAGAAAAAGAAAAAAGCCAAAGCAAGCGCCCATCAACAGGCTCAGGAACGTCTTGCCCGGCTAATAAAAACCAAGCCGATCGACCTTAGCGGCGTTGATCTTACCGGGCTTGACCTGGGGAATGCAGATCTAAGAGGGGGCAATTTTAGCAATTCCAACCTGCAAAAAGTAAACTTTCGAGGCGCCGACCTGTGTGGGGCGAACCTGAGCAGGGCGAATCTAAGCGAAGTTGACCTGAACGGTGTCAATCTAAGCAGGGCAAACTTTTCTGGGGCCACGTTAAACCGGGCAAACCTGGGCAATGTAAATCTTCAGGAGGGTGTCCTGAATAAAGCTGACCTTGACGGTGCAAACTTAAGCGGCGCAAATCTGGGCGGAGCCGATTTGAGAGGCGCATCCCTGAATAAAACCAACTTAAGCATGGCTGTCCTGATAGGAGCCGATCTAAAAGGTGCCTGGTTAAAAATGGCCGACCTCAGCGATGCCTGCCTGCTTGGGGTTTCATATAATTATGAAACAACATGGCCTGATGGGTTTACCCCGGAAGCATTCGGAGCAAGTTTAAAAATTGAAAATAGTTCCATGCCTTCCAGCCAAGATTCCGCCATTCAGGGTCGATCCAAAACTTATAAAGCTGATTTGAGAGGAATTAATCTTTATGAAGCCAACCTGGATGGGGCTGACCTGAGCGATACTGACTTGCAGGAGGCCAATCTGCATGGTGCTAATCTAAATGACATTAATTTAAACGGAGCCGACCTGAGTTGGGCCGATTTGTGCGAATCGAATCTGAATAGGGCAAATTTGCGCAACGCACACCTGTTTTATGCCAACCTTCAAGATGCTGACCTGCGAGCCTCCAATCTGGGCAATGGTGACCTCAGAGGTGCCAACCTGAGAAGAGCCAAATTGGGTGAAGTGAACCTGCATGGCGCTTTGTATAACCTTGATACATTGTGGCCCGTAAATTTTAACCCGCAAATCGCGGGCGCAATTCTTGTTTGATCGATTATCTCTTATTCTTTTAAAGATAAAGGTCGCATATTGGCAGGGGGATGATAAATATCATGTCAACAAACGTTGACGACAAATGAAGATAATCTTTCCGGAAAACTCAACAAAAAAATCATCATTCTGCTGATGAAAATCTCATTTAAACGGTAATAATGGGATAGTGAAAGTCGTGGATAAATTGCCAGGATATGATTGAGGTGTGTGTTTAGATGTTATTAAACATCAATTAAGGTTTTCCGGCAGGCGGGCTTTCTCCATTATTGACTTTATCACACCGCAGTGAATGGAAAGACCAGAATAAATTTCTGCGGAAGGAGAAGCACCATGCTTTCTGACTCAGAAACCATCTGCGGTAAAAAAACATATAAGATCCTGGTTGTGGATGATGACACGAATTTTCTTTTCGGTGTTTCCCGAACGCTTGCAAAAGCCGGTTTTGAAGTGGTCGTATCCAGCGATGTCGATGCCGGGATCTTGAAGGCTCAAAACAGCCAGCCTGACTTGATCATCCTGGATGTCAATATGCCCAAGATGAACGGCTTTGAGCTGAAGCATATTTTGGAAAAGACTTCGATCACAAAAAAAATCCCAACTGTGTTCCTGTCAGCATTGGATAATAAAGCTTATATGCTTAGCGGCTTGAAAATTGCGCAGGATTATTTAACGAAACCTATCGATGCAGATATTCTTATTGCTAAATTAAAGGCGATCCTTCACAAGCCGGAAAATGACCCAGCCGGGTCGATCAAGGAATTAATAAAGGAAGCATTTTCAACAAATCATTTTTACGAGGTGTTTCAGGCCTTTGAATCTCGGGATTATGGTAGAACAGGGCACACTTTGAGGGTTACCTTTTGGTTCATGGCACTGGCGAGGAGGTTGGGGATCACGGGGGCGGAATTGGAGAACGCAGGAAAAGGGGCAATGTTGCACGATATTGGTAAACTTGCCGTTCCAGGTACAACTTTAAATAAACCCGGACCCCTGACCGAGGATGAATGGCTTTTTATTTGCAAACATCCTGAAAAGGCGGTGGAAATCATGAAAGACATTCCCTCCCTTGTTTCTGTCATGGACATCCCCTATTATCATCACGAACGCTGGGACGGTCACGGTTACCCTAAAGGGCTCAAAGGGGAGGCGATCCCCCTTGCTGTCCGAATATTTAGCATTGTTGATGTTTTTGATATCTTACACACAAAACGTCCATATAAGGAAGCGGTAAGTGAAAAGAAAGCATTGGAGATAATCCTGTCCGAGTCAGGGAAACAATTTGATCCCCGAATCGTGAGATACTTTCTAAGGAATTTTTTATCGTTGGAAGAAGAAGTGAATAATGAGTCCATCTCAAACAGTCTTTGCCCATGATGATGGTAAAAAATTCTTGTGATTTAATCCCCAGCCAAATAGCCGCCTTCCAAAATTGATGATTTTATCCGGTAATAATGGTTTCCCCCGGGAGAGATATAATGGTAAATAAAGAGAATAAGACCCAATCAGGGATCATAATGAACAATTTGGTATTGTACGGGTTTTCTTTTTCCTCCTTCAACCAGGCTTTATTTCGTAAATTTTTCAACAGGTATTCCACCTTTTTATTGATTACAACGATGGCCCTTTATGGCTGCGGCCCAGCACCCACCACAAATAACAGCAGTACACCTTTTACCCTTCCAAAAATTAATGACCCGGCCGTAAAGGGTTTAATGAGTTTTCTTTCCGGTTTATCAGAGCGGGAGGATCTTCTATCAAGACATACGCTGGATGATTATGTTCTCGCTCTTGAGGCAGTCCTTAATGAGGCAGGCTGGGGTAAAGCGATAAATCATGACGATTATGAAAAAGTAATCGGTGATGTCCAGGAGCATTTGGATGATCCAAACAAGCCTTTTCTTGGCCCGGCGACACCCGGTGTCAATCCATACCCTGAAGGCTCCTGGGAACATGAATCATTTGACAAACAGCACACAACCACTTGCGCCCGGGATTTTCCGGAATTAGCTCAATCCAACCCTGAAGTCTGCAAATAAGCGGCATGCCCCACCCGAATTCGGCAGGTAGGATTGGCCTGTCTGTGAAGATAAACCACCGCAAATGAACGACCCGGGATTTTCCATAAGAGATTCTCGCATCCCCGTAAAAAAAGAAACCAGAACCTGATGGGTTCTGGTTTCTCGTTAATTCAAATTAGGCTAAAAAGATAGTTGGAAGAATTTATCCCAAATGCGATAGATACGCTTCGATCAGGAACAGGTTCTTTTCGCCAAATCCACGTACCACACTCAAGAGCTTGTCAGTGAGGTTCTCTTCCTCAACCTGCTCTGTCACAAACCAGGTGAGCATTTCAAAAGTGGCGTGATCACCGGCTTTCCAGGCCAAATCGCGAATTGCATAGATTTTTTTTGTGGTTTCCTGCTCACGCTCAAAGGCGGCAAGGAACACTTCCTCGCCCGAGGCGAACTCGCTCTTCTGTGCCTTGATTGCAGGAATGACGACCTTGCCTCTCGCATCGCGAATATAATCTGTAAACTTGCGGGCATGATCCTTCTCGCCGTCAGCCTGCTTGCGGAACAGCTTTGCTGCTTCATCCAGTCCGCGGTCATCACACCAGGCGGAAGCCTGCTCGTAGAGCATATAATTCTCGTACTCATGCCCAATTTGCGCATTTAATGAATTTAAGATTTCCTGGTTCATAGTGTCTCCTTGATTTTGCTTATATGGATTTCAACCCTTGCCGTTTGAATGCTTGCCAGGAAAAACCCGGAATAATTCAAGCGGATTTGGGGCTGGCTTATTGATTTCTGACTCAGGTAAGTCAGAAAGACCCCTCATTATTCTTCTTTCTTCATTCTTCGTGATAACCTAATTTTCCTGGTCATCCATATTAAATTATTATAACATTGACGGAAATTGTCAATATGCCAAAGTAGAATTACCTCTTTTGGGGCGCGAGAAAAGGAGATATTCTGATCATCTATCTACTCCGTTGCAGCCTCGGATGGGATCGGGTAAGCATGTATCAAGCCTTTCTGCCGGAATTTCTCCACATATTCCCGAACAACCCAATAATCCAAACCAACCTGTTGGGCAATATCGAAGATCGTATGTTTTCCCTCAAATTTCATCATGATCTTTTCGATGGCGCGGTTCAGATCCCAGTTCTCGCGCCAGTCAACCCACAGACCGTAACCGCTGAGAAAAACGGGTCCGCGAAACGTACGTTTTGGGATGTAGTTGCTGGCGTAAATGCGGATAATTTCTTCAGCAGCATCCACGGTATCGAGGAGCAGGTCTTCGTGGATGATATCCAGGTTGTCATCGCTGGTATGGTATTCGGGGTAAGGGAAACGGCTTAGTGAAATACAGGGGACATTCACTCCGGGTCCGTTGATAATGCGCTCGTCATTAGGCGCGACCTGGGCGAATTCTCCTTCGCGAAATTCCCTGTTCTGTTTTGATAGTACATGGCGGGCGATGCGGTCAAGCAGATGATCATCCTGCCTTGTGCGCTGTAATGCCAGAGTACCCTGACTGCCCGTCGAGTCGAGGAATAACCCGCCGCGCAAATTGGGTATGAGTCTCTCGTTATTGGCGAGATAGGCAACCGTCCCAATGGTTTCAGGTCCGAACCAGAAGCGAACGCCCATAGAGCCGGGAGGTAATGGTTTTTCTGCGAGCCGTCTTGCCAATTCGATCTCGCAGACCACGCCGGAACCGTCGTCATTGGCCTGTGCAGGGTGACAGGTATGCGATTGGACGATGAACTCGCCTGCTTCCCCTGCCGGGCCGCCTTGCGGCGGAACCACGCCAACCGCGATTTTCAATCCATTTTCAGGATCTGTGGAAAATTCAGAATCGATGACCGCGTGATATTTTTTATCCCGGGGTAATCGATCGAAGGTATTTTTTGAAAGGCAGAAACCCCAACTACGCTCATAATATTTGAACTCCCACGGAATTGCATTTGGACGTTTTTCACTGTATCGCAAGTGAGGTTCAAGTTCGTCCCAGGTGAGTATCTTATCCATCGGTTGTGAATATGAAATGATGTGTAAGGGGTTATTTTTAAAATCCACAATCCTACAGCCATCCTCATCTTCCAGATAGGCTTCGTGGACAACGTATCGCTCCGGGATTTTCCAGGTCCAGGCCTGGGAGAGAGGCGCGTAATTTTCAATTGTATAATTTGCACAATCAGGCATGTAGGAACCTATGACGGCATAGGTCTTATCCATGTCATCCGAGGCAAGGGTGCGATTAAGATTAAGAAATTCAGCAAGGATGGATTTGAGGGAGGAATGGTTTTTCATGATCTGCCAATTATGAAGATTTATCGCAATCCTTGAATTATACAGAGAATGTAGTTTATTGAACCTTACCGCTGAATCTCGTGTATGGTTTTCAGTAGAGAATGGCAGCATAGGCTGGCGACTCGTCTGGTTTGCAGTGAAGAATTAGTGTTACCGTATTAAAGATCAATAACTCTTTTGTGTTGGGAGAGGTGTTGCTGAGGTCAAACATAACGCGGGTGGCGTCGGGGTAATGGTGAGATAGAATGCTGTATTGTTATCTTCATTGGTTTCTGCTATCAGGTTCTGTGGATCAATGCTGACGTTATAACTGCCGTTTGGCGAAGAAACAGGCAGGGATAATTTCATGGTTTGGCCGGCTGCCAGTTCTTCGACCTGGATCTTAAATCCGGAGGAGGGCTCAACAACAGAGATGTTTGCGGCTGAGGCATCCCCCCGGTTCTCGATCGTTACCCTAACCTCGTAAGGGGCATAAGCAGGTACACAATGGTTTGTATCGCCAGGAATCCCCTGCATTGCGATATGCACGCTTTTGACCGCAAGGTCGGGTAGAGACGTTGGTACTTGTGTGTTGATTATCGGGGAACCACAGGCCGATAAAATAAGGATTACAAACAATTGGGTTAGGTTGAGAGTTTTCAATTAGATTGCCTATCATGATCAGATCAGGATGATGCGTTTGCAGAGGTCCAAGGCTTAAGATGGTCATAGGGTCGTCGTCTACAAGTAACAATGTAAGTTGTTCTTTGTCCAATTCCTGAGTATTATACTGCGCGCCTTTGCGTTGTCTGTGCCTCCAGCCTGCTGATACGTTCTTCTCTTAAATCACAAAATCTTCGCCATGCCAAATACCGTGATCCGGGATATGCAGGGTCGGTCCATAAATGACGCCTCCGTTGAGACGTTTTTCCAACGCTTCGACATGCGTGATCAAAGCCACAAGAGTCTGGCCGATCGTGTCCGGCAGGCTGCCATGGTCCAGATCTTCCTTATCGTTGGGGAAGTGAACTGCAGGGTTTTCACGGACGACAATCTGGCCGGGTACGCCAACCACCACCGAATCAGGAGGCGTGGATTTAACAACAACAGCATTCGCCCCGATGCGGCTGTGTGCGCCAATGGTGATGGCTCCCAATATCTTTGCACCTGCTCCAATGACTACATGGTCTTCGATGGTGGGATGGCGCTTGGTCTTTAGCAGGCTGGTTCCACCGAGCGTGACGCCATGGTACAGGGTGACGTTCTCGCCGATCTCGGCAGTCTCACCGATGACAACTCCCATGCCGTGGTCGATGAAAAAATTCCGGCCGATGGTCGCGCCCGGATGGATCTCGATGCCAGTGATGCTGCGTGTGATTTGAGAGAGAAGCCGGGCCAATAATTTGAATCCCCGCTTCCAGAGGAAGTGTGTAAGCCGATGCACCCAAATTGTATGCAAGCCCGGATAGCAGAGAAATATCTCCAACCGCGAGCGCGCCGCCGGGTCCCGATCCAAAACGGATTGAATATCATCGTGAATTGTTTTGAACATATGCATCTCTCTCTTAAAAACATAAAAAACGTCCCGCAGACCTTCAACCATATCGATCCACGGGGCGATTTTAATTATAGGGTTGGTTGTTGCTCGGCGAGGTCGGCGAACAATGGAGTGGAA
>CAYLOW010000069.1:0-16691 GCA_964385315.1 uncultured Anaerolinea sp. | reverse complement strand
AAAACACACATTTTACGGAAAGAAAGTACGGGGAGATATGTAAAGTCAATCAGCGTTTTCTCAAGCCGACATAAAAGAGCACGCCGGCAGTTCCTAAAAATAAACCGATAACTTGTGAACCGAAGGCAATGAAATTCGAAATGACGGTTGAATCCAGAATATGGATCACCATCAGGAAGGGCAGGGCGACTCCTGTCGACATCAGGATCAAGCCAATCATAAGGATCTTTTTGGGGGATATATGTCTCATTTAAATAACCAGCAGGCAGTAAGGTGTCCCGGGTCACTCTCGAACTCCGGCGGGACCTCGACATCACACACCCCTTTCATCGCACGCGGGCAGCGCGGATGGTATCTACATCCTGAAGGAGGATTGACCAGACTCGGCGGTTCTCCGGATGGAACATCTTTGAAGATCAGGGCGTTATTCGCGTCCGGATCAGATGTGCCCTGAAGAAGCGCATGGGTATAGGGGTGCTGCGGATTATCCAGGAGGCTTTGCACGGGCGCTTTCTCGACAAGCCTTCCCGCGTACATGACAAAAATTCTTTCAGAGAAATAACTCACGGTCGAAAGGTCATGCGTGATATAGATAACCGAGAGATTATGCTTCTCCTGCAAACCGCGCAGCAGCTTCAAAATCTCCACACGCACTGATGCATCCAACATGGAGACAGGTTCATCAGCCACAAGAAGTTTCGGTTCCATGATCATCGCGCGCGCGATCACCACCCGCTGCTGCTGCCCGCCACTTAGCATATGCGGGAATTTCTCAAGGAAATCCTCCACCGGGTGAAGTTTGACTTCCTCCATCGCCTTGCGGATCCTCCCTTCGCGCTCCTCCCCGGCTTTGACGCCCCCGATGATCAAAGGTTCTTCCAGAATTTGATGAATATTCATAAATGGAGCCAGCGCGCCATATGGATCCTGCTGGACGTAGCCGACCTGTGAGCGATACCAGCGCATTCCCTGTTTATCAAGTTCGCTGTGCTTCTTTTCGTCGAAGACAACTTCGCCTTTGGTCGGTTTATAAAGTGAGAGAATGGTCTTCATCAAACTTGATTTCCCGCAGCCGCTTTCGCCGACGACCGCGATCGCTTCGCCTTTGTACAGATCAAAACTGATCCCATCCACTGCGCGGACATTTCCAGCATGGCCGAATCCAAAACGACGTAACTCAAACCATACTTGCAGGTTCTGAATGGATAAAAGCACGGGCTTTGATAATTTATTTTCCGCCAATTCAACACACATAGTGCACCTCACGAGTACAACCAGCATTTGACTTTGCGCCCTTCAAGGTCAACAGTGGACGGGTCTTGTTCTACACATTTTTTAAAGCAGGAAGGACAGCGCGCTGCGAAGCGGCATCCCTTTGGCAGGCCGATCAGGCTGGGCGGCTGGCCGGTGATGAATTCCAATTCCTTCCTGCCGCGCAAAGTTGGGACGCTCGCCATTAATTTTTTGGAATAGGGATGGAGCGGCCCGGCGAAGAATCGAAACGCGTCACCGACTTCCACGATCTGACCGGCATACATCACGGCGACATAATCCGCGAGTTCGCTGGAGGTGGCGATGTCATGCGTGATAAGGATAAAGCTCGTTCCAAGTTCCTGTTTGATGCGCTTCAACACATTGAAGATATTCGCCTGAGTCAACACATCCAAGGCAGATGTGGGCTCATCGAGAACCACCAACTGCGGCGATGTAACCAATGCCATCGCAAGCATTACACGCTGCCGCATTCCGCCGCTCAATTCAAACGGATAGCGGCTGAGAAAATCACCCGGCACGCCAACATGCTGGAACATTTTGCGCGCCTGTTCGAATGCCTGTTCCTTTTTCACGCCGAGGTGAACCATGCTTGGTTCTGCCACCTGATGGCCGACGGTCAATACCGGGTTGAGGGCGTTCATCGCTGCTTGCGGCACGAGCGACATGCCAACCCAGCGCACGTTATGGCGGAACTCCTCTTCATTCAATGCCATCGTATCCACGTTTTGAAGAAAAACACTGCCGGAGTATTTTCCCACATTACGCGGTAGCAACCGCAGGAGGGCTTTAGCCAGTGAACTTTTTCCGCAGCCTGATTCGCCCAACACAACAACAGCTTTATGATATTCGAGGGATAAGTCCACACCATCCACAGCCTGGACAACGCCGTGAGTGGTTTGAAAATGCAAAGTCAGATTCTGGACATCCAGTAAAGTGGTTTTGTTCATGATTAAATGTCCCTTAACTTGGGGTTGAAAACGCGGTCCAGTGCAAAACCCAATAAGGCAAATGCCAGACCGGTGAACATCAACAGAACGGCAGGTTCCAATATCCAGTAGTAAAGACCTTCAAACAATGCGCCGTTTGCGTTCGCCTCTTCGATGATCTTTCCCCAGGTTGGGATAAACGGATCACCCAGACCCAACACGGCGAGACCCGCCTCAAGAAAGACATAACCCGGAACCAATGTCACCAACTGCGGGATGAGCAGGGGAATTACACGCGGGGTCAAATAGCGGATGATGATCCGGAAATCACTTGCGCCATAGGAACGCGCAGCTTCGATGTATGGCGCCTCTTTGATCTGCAGGAAGATCGCGCGAAAGTTTTTAATTCCCAGTCCAAAAATATTTAATACAATGGTCGCCCCGAGGATCAACCATATGCTACGCGAGTAGAATGTTCCGATCATGATAAGGATGGGAAAAAATGGCAGCACAGAGTTGATCTCTGTAATGCGCTGAATTGCTTCATCGATTCCACCTCCATACCATGTGCCGATCGCAGCGATCACCAACGTGGTGAGGGTGGTTCCGAGCGCAGCCAGCAAACCAAACGCAAGCGCAATCGGCATGCCCCACATCAAGGCGATGGTCAGGTCCCGGCGTTTAAAGTCCGTACCGGCCATGCCATATAATGTTCCGTGCACAACAAGTTCCGCATCGAGATCTGCCCCCGGCTCATACATACTTGCAGAAACGATCATCTGGTATGTGCCTTTAAGCGGAGTCTGGGTATCTGATTTTGGATCGGCAAATAAACCTTGAATTGGCTTCGCTGCGTGAAGAATTCGTCCCAGCTTTTCATCCTGTGAAATACGGTAGACATCCCGCTGCCCAACGGAATAACTCGCCATATTTATCCTGCGTCCATCAGGCGTGATCCATGTCACAGCAACCAGCGGCTTTTTTGCGGCACCGGCAACATAGGTATAAAGGATCACATCCTGTGGAAAATCATCGGCTTGAAAATCGAAGGTATTCGTGATGGTTACTTTGTGCGAGCCGTCTGAGCGTGTTTCGATTTCCTTGGTCACACCTGCCTCAGGTCTCGCGCTGTGCAAAAAGAATGAAATGGGTTGTTGTTTATCGGAAAAATAATTCAGCCAGGCAGGCCCTGCCTGCTTGGGGTACTGGTACCAATCATCTTCGGAACCGCGCCACAGACGAATGGCTTCGCTGTACGGAATGGTTATCATGGTGTAAACCGAAAGCGCCACTGCCATCAAGATCATGATCATGCTGACGATGGCGGAGGGATAGCGTATGAGCTCGCGGAATGAATGTCGAAGTTGTTTCACGAGCCGCCTCCCTGACCTATCTTGACACGCGGATCAACTAGGGCGTAGATATAGTCCAATATGAAAACAGTGAATGCCAGCATATAGGCGTAGATGACTGTTTGACCGAGAATGACCGGGGTATCGTAAAACTGCACCGCCTGATAAAAGGCGCGTCCCAATCCCGGCCAATTGAAGATCGTCTCGGTGATCGGACCTCCAAGCCATAAAGAGATGAGAGTCAACGCAAGACCGGTGATGATGTTGGGCAAGGTAGGGCGCAGGACGTAGTCGCGTTCAATCGCATTCGAAGACAGCCCTTTTGCCTTTGCTATTTCGACATATTCTTCGGTCGAATAGATCAGGAAAAAAGTGCGCCACTGATAAACATTGATGAAGAAAGAGTTCATGGTTAATGCCAGCGTGGGAAGAATCAAATGCTTAGCCAGGCTGAGGCTGTAACCCAGTGTGGTTTTGGGAATGGGGGCATCCACCATGCCACCAAACGGAAGTACACGAAAATAGGAAGCGAAAATCAGAATCATAAAAATCCCATAGAACCAGCCGGGCGCGGTGGAAAAAGGCGCCATGGCGACAAAAAATCTATCCAGCCAGCTGCCATACCTCCGCGACACAGAAAGGGCAACACTGATCTCAAGGAAGAATAAGAATAGACCGGAGATGCCCCACAGCAGCAGGGTGGGAGGAAGACGTTCCAGGATAATGATGCGTACCTGCTTCGATCCGCTGTCGCTGGTCATGCGCATGGCATTTCCCATATCAAGAGTCAGCGCTTTCTTCATGTAAAGCACAGCGCGTAACATTAAAGGCTGATCAAGTCCCTGCACATGCGCTTCCTGATATACAAGATTATCAACCAGCGCCTGGAACTCCTCCGGCGGCAGGCTGCGATTCGCCTGGTTACCACGGACAAACTGAACAATGGTCTCGCGTATTTCACCCATACGGATTTGATCGACATAGCCGCCCATGTTGGCAATTAGAATGGTCAGAAAAACTGCAACGCTCACTGAGAACAGCAACGATGCGAGACGTTTCAGAGAATATTTAAGTAAACGTACATAAGAACCATATGCGCTGTTCAGGCTGGGCTCTTCCATCTTCTCTACATTTTTTTTCATTATGTCGGCGTTCATGGGACTACTCCCTGATTATGTTGGACTCCACCAGCAGGCTGATGGAGTCCAACATTACATTAAGCAGGATAGGGCAGCGGCGCCCCTATCCAAACATCCTGTTCGGCATTGCTTATTGAGTTACTGAAAATTCAAAACTCGAGAATGTGGGGATGGCAACCAGCTTGGATGAGACAATGAACTCGATCTTTGCCGAACCCGCTGAGAGCTTCCCAAGTTCCGCGGCGGTCAATGCTGCGGAATACTGCCCATCAGCAACCGAGACGGCTTCACCACTCAAGACCAGTGTCCCTTCGGCGTTGTAGAGCAGATAGCTCACCTTTGCAATGTCAGATGGCGGGTAAGGCTGGTCATTGAATGAGGCAAAGGCGTCAAAGGTGGCTTCACCGCTCATGGAAACTTCCGCGGGCCCGGTAACATCCACCACCGCGATCATCGGTTCGCCAAATCGATCCCATTTACTGGCAAGGTCGGGGTACTCTTCAAAACGCTTTGCAACGACAGAACCTTCAACCGGGTTGACTTCATCAATATAGTAGGGACCTGTTGCAACCCAGAAATGATTGTGAGCCGCAAACCATTTCGACAGATTCTCATAGCGTGCCTTGGCATCACCAGCAGTGATGTATTTCCCCAGAGTCGGTGCATAGGGGATCATGGCTTCGGCCTGCGCCAGATCGAGATATTTCTTCATGATCTCAAGTGAAGGACCCGCGATGAAATTCGTCCAATCCACTCCCAAGGCAGTGGATTTATTGGTTGAGAAAGCCAGTTCCTGCTTGCTTTCAGCAAGATACGCCGGGACAAAACTGTGCCAGGCCAGTGGACCGGCCGCCGAAACCGGGAACCAATTGACCGCGCCACCAGGCTGTGTGCCGCCGACAACACCAACCTGCACTTCCGCATCCAACGCGACCGTATCATCATAGGTTTCGATGACCAATGGATCGGTGGAGACGATTCTCACACCCTTGAAGTGTGACTTAAAGGTGTCACAGTTGGGAACGTTTGTCTCATCATAGATCGCGCTTTTAGGATCACAGGTATCCCATTGCATGATCATCAACAGTACAAAGTCAGCCATCGAGATGGAACTGCCGTCGTGGTATTTGACAGTCGTCCACAAGTCAGATGGATAGGTTACTGTGGTGACACCCTTGGCGGTTAAACCATCGGGATATTTTTCTCCCGCGGTGACGAAGACCTGCTTCTCGCCGTTCCAATCCACCCACACATCTGATGGGACTTTGACCTCAAGAGCGGTTTCCAATGTCACCCAATCCAATGTCTTGTTAACAGGTGTACCTTCGACAACTTTGACAGTTGCCTTCTCAAGGCGCTGCGGCCAATACAAACCAGTGTAAGGATCAGCAAACGCGCCAACATCCTGCGTGGCATAGATAAGGTTGAATTCCTGATTCCAGTTTTGACCTGCGATGGGATTCCACGGACCTGTGAGGATTCCGGAATTCGCGCTGCGTAATGTGCCGCCTTCCCTGCCAGCCCAACGGGCAGTGTAGGCCCACAAAGTGGAACCGCCGATGCCAGCGCTCAGGTCGGATGAAACAACCACATCCTTTTTGCGCGGGAAGAAACTGACGGGGTGGACCAACGCCAGGTAAGATGAGTTTTCCATTGACAAAGGAAGCGCCTTTGCAAACCATTCACGGCGTTCATCCATGGTCTTGAAGTTGTTGGTGTACAGAGCTTGCGCGGCAGTGTGAAGCTCATCGGAGCAGGTAAAAGCCGCTTCGGTGGTGGAACCTGCCACATCCGGGCAGAAGTTTTGAAGAAAGCCCTGACCTTCATCGCGCTGCAGGTTGGGCCAATAGTTACCTGCAGTATAGAAATGGAACTCACCATTTGCCACCACACCCTGCTGCCAGATGGGAGCGAGTTCGGTACGTGTACGTACTTGACGGTCGCAGGTGAAACCGATCTTTTCCAACTGGTCACAGAAGTAATTCCCAATGGGTTGGCGCTCATCTTCTGAGCGGATCAAACCTATGATGACCACTGGCTCATTCTTGTATGTCCATTTGCCATCCGTGTTTTGCTCCGCGCCCATTGTTGCCATCTCTTTTGAGATGATCTCATCCGCTTTCTTTTCGTTGTATGCATATTTTGCTTCCAGCGGGCGAATCATGTCTGCGTATAGCGCGTAATCCGGAAAGGCGCTTACAAGCGGTACATAGCGCACCGTGCCCAATCCGCCCAATACTTCCTGAACGATGTAATCACGATCCACAAGCCAGTTTGTCGCTTCACGGATCTTTGGATTCGTGAATGGATTCAACTTGCCATTGTTGAACTCGGAAGTGTTGAAAAGGATGCTGTCCCATGAGCCATAGGACAGGCTGTACGCGAGACTTGGATCATCCTTTACGATCGCAAATGTATCAGCATCTTCCGCCAGGTAAGCATACACATCCAACTGGTCGGCCTGGATCTGCGCGACGGCATTGGGAACTTCGTCAATCGAGGTGAAGACGATCTCATCCAACCAACCACCTTTACGGGTGGAGGGGGGTTCGGTGGGGGCAGCTGCCGGAACTTCGGCAATGGCTGCTTCCGTGGACACTGCAGGCACTTCTGTAAATTGTCCGGAAGCTGGAGCGCTTCCGCACGCAGTGAGCAATATGCTAAGGATCATGACCAACCCAAAAATCTTTTTTAATGCTATTTGTGACATCTTTTTTCTCCTCTTACATAAATTAAAATAATTGGACAGGAAATAAAACATTCGAATCTCAGGTAAGCACCTCCGTATTAAGATCCATTGTTCTTGCAAGTATTGGGGCAGTCCCGGGGATTTTTTATCTTCCAAATGGAAAATCTTCGCCATTCGCTCCGGATTTTTTGATGAGCCTGTATCCCGATTCCACATGCGGGACACAGGCATCATCATCTCCATCACCACCTCGCTGCTCTTTCTTGAGGAGAAGATTTTTAAGCAGCCCGGGGTAAACAGCAAAGGTTTTTCAAACAGTCC
Organism: uncultured Anaerolinea sp.; assembly: GCA_964385315.1. GTDB lineage: Bacteria > Chloroflexota > Anaerolineae > Anaerolineales > Villigracilaceae > Villigracilis. The sequence goes on along the minus strand of CAYLOW010000069.1, from coordinate 8,989 downwards.
TAAAAGCATTGGCTGTTTGGATTTTCTTACGAGAAGCGTTTAATAAAGAATAGGGTGAGCGCAGCCAACAGACCGGAAACGTAGGTAGAAAAATTCGTTTTTTCCCTGCATTCTTCGCATTCCATGACCAGACGATAATGATCAGCTTCTTTTGCTTCATCCATCCGGCGGTAGGTTTCACTTACGTATGCAACAAAATCGTTTGGGTACATTTGGGGCTCCTTTCAACATTGTCAGTTGACTGCTAACACTATACCGACCCGGCCCCAAAAAGACACCGACCCACAGACGGGTTTGTCACCCTACAAGGGGATGGTTTTTCAAAAAATAAAACCCTCCTGCAGGAGGGAGCAAAAACGCCCCTTCAAACTGCCCAAAATTATGCGAATCATCTATAATTTCAATTGATGATGAACATACGAAATGTTTTTCTCCCCCTGATCCTGGCTGCACTGGGGATATCCTCCTGCGTGCCGATCGTGATCCAAACGGACACTGAGTCTGATCTCGCGCCTCAGAAACAGACACAGCCCGAAAATTCCTTCGCGTCGCTCCAACCGGGAGCGTCCATCCGCTTCCAGAAAATTAGCATTGATGAGGGGCTTGCTCAAAGCGTGGTCAATGTCATGGCGCAGGATCAAATGGGCTTTATCTGGTTTGGCACACAAGATGGGCTCAATCGCTACGACGGATACCACTTCCAGGTATATAAACCCGACCCCAACGATCCATCCTCTTTAAGCGATGCCTGGATCACCGCCCTGCTGGCAGACACGGACGGCTCTATTTGGGTTGGCACAACACAAGGCGGAGTGAATCGCTACGACCCGCAAACCGGAAAATTCACGCGGTATCAACACAATCCAGATGACACAAGCAGCATCACGGAAGGAAAGATCCTGTCCATTTATCGTGATCAACAATCCAATCTTTGGGTCAGCACGAGCGACGGTTTAAACCGCTTCGAGTCGTCCACAAATACGTTCACGCACCTCTTGAAAGATGAAAAAAGCCCAGCCAGCATCAACAGCAATATGGTATCGACCATTTTTCAAGATTCAAGCGGCAGGCTGTGGTTTGGCACGGATGAAGGATTGAATCTCTATGACCCCGCAAATAAAAATTTCAGCAGGTCGTTTAGCGCATCGGATGACCCAGGCACGTTGAGCGACAACATTGTTTTCAGCATGGCGGAAGACCGCAATGCCAACCTGTGGGTTGGCACGAGTAAAGGCTTAAATAAATTCGATCCCGCTTCCGGGAAATTCATCCGTTACCTGCACGATCCCAACGACCCAAACAGTTTAGGATTCAATAAGATCAACGATCTTTGGGTCGACAGCGATAACATACTTTGGATCGCCACCAACGAGGGCCTGGACCGATATGATCCCTCCGCCGATCAATTCAGCCATTATCGAAATGATCGGCTCTTACAAAACAGCCTCAGCACGGATGTTGTGTTTTCAATCCTTGAAGACCGCGAAGGCATGTTATGGTTTGGTACGTGGGGCGGCGGCGTGAACAAATATGACCGCGCGCAAAATCAATTCGCGTTTTATCGCAACGATCCTAAAAACCCCGATAGTCTAAACAGCGACAGTGTCTTTCCAATTTTCGCGGATCAAGATGGTATTGTGTGGATGGGTATTTTCAATAACGGTCTGGAACGCTTCGATCCTGCGACGGGCATCTTCACACATTACGATAATGATCCCAACAATCCTGACAGCCTCAACGGTCTGAATGTTTGGAGCATCGCGCGCGATAAGGAGGGTTTTCTCTGGCTGGGAACGGACATGGGGCTCGATCAATTCGACGAACAAAACAAAAAATTCATCCATCACACATTCGACAAGAATGATCCCGGCAGCATCAACGCAGATTATGTTGATACCGTTTACGTGGACCGCGCAGACAATATCTGGATCGGAACAGAAAACGGCCTGGATCGTTATGACCGTGAAACGGAAAAATTCATCCATTACAGCAAACCCGGCGACGAGGAACATAAAACGCCAACGGACATCAGCCGCATCAGCGAAGATCATCTCGGCAATTTATGGATCAACACAACAAGCGTGGGCCTGTATTATTTCGATGTGCAGACGAACGTATTCAAGCACTTCATCCATGAAACAAAAAACCCCAACAGCCTCGCCAGCGATATCACCCTGTGGGCTTATGAAGACGCACAAAATCTTGTCTGGATCGCGACCGCCGGCGGTGGCTTGAACAAGTACAACCCGGCAGAGGAAACCTTTACACGATACACTGAGCAGCAGGGACTGGCAAATAATTTTCTCTACTGCGTCGTCCCCGATGACGAAGGTTTCCTGTGGATGGCGTCAAATTACGGCGTTTCACGATTCGATCCAACCGGGAAGATTTTCCGGAATTACACAGCAGAAGACGGGCTGCAGAGCAATGAATTCAACTCCTATGCCTGCGCCCGCGCCAATGACGGTTCGCTTTATGTTGGCGGACTTTCCGGCTTCAATCATTTCATCCCAAAGGAAATTCTCCCCGGCACATATCAACCTCCCCTTGTAGTGACATCCCTAACAAGCGAAGGAAAGCCGGTCTCAATCAACACATCACCGGAAATGATCCGGACGGTCACTTTGAAGTCGCCTCAAAATTCTTTTGAGTTTGAGTTTGCCGCGTTGAGTTTTTCCAAAGCCAATAAAATTCAATATTCCTACAAACTGGAAGGTTTCGACAGCGGCTGGTATTACGCGGGGGAAAATCGCACGGGACGATATTCCAACTTGCCGGGCGGCAAATATACCTTGCGCGTTAAAGCCGCCAATGCTGAAGGGGTCTGGATCGAAAATGAAATCGCGGTCAAGGTCACAGTCATTCCGCCGTTTTGGCAGACATGGTGGTTCTATAGTCTGGCCGCACTGACACTGATCGCGGGCGTATTCGGCACATATCGCTATCGCGTGCACAATGTTGAAATACAAAAACGCGAACTGGAACGGCAAGTCAACGAACGCGCAAAAGAGATCGAGCGCCTGTTCGAGAAGACCAAGGACCTGGCGATTCTCGAAGAGCGCAATCGTCTCGCGCGCGATCTACATGACAGTGCGAAGCAAAAGGCTTTTGCCGCGCTGGCAGAATTAGGCACGGCGCGAAGCCTCTTCAACGGCAGTAAGGAAAAATCAGTGAAGCACCTGCAGGAAGCCGAAACTTTGGTGGGCGAGGTGATCCAGGAGATCACGTTTTTAATCCAGGAAATCCATCCTGCCGCGCTGAAGGAAAAAGGACTCGCGTCCACTTTGCGTGAATATGTTTTTGAGTGGAGCAACCGGACCGGCATCCATGTGGATCTAAAGATCGAAGGCGAGCAGCGCCTCTCCCTGGAGATCGAGCAGGCATTGTACCGCTCCATTCAAGAGGCCCTTGCCAATGTAACGCGTCACAGCGCAGCAAATTCAGTATCGATTGTTTTAATCATCCAACAATCGGATGTGAACGTCTCTGTATCGGACAATGGCCGCGGTTTTGAACTTAATCGCACGCCGAACGGCATGGGCTTGCGTTCCATCCGCGAGCGGGTTGAGAGTGTTGGCGGCAGGTTCAATATCGAAAGCACGGCCGGCCAGGGCACACGGCTTGAACTGCAGATCCCATTAAAGGAAACATCATGACAGAACCCATTTCAATCATTATTGTCGACGATCATGAAGTTGTCCGCAACGGCTTGCGCGGTTATCTCGAAACCCTGCCTGAATTCAACGTGGTGGGTGAAGCTGCTTCAGGAGAAGAAGCGCTCAAACTTGTGGCTGAACACATCCCGGATGTGGTGCTGATGGACCTCATCATGCCCGGCATTGACGGTGTGGAGACAACGCGGCACGTCAAGAAGATCAGTCCCCGCACACAGGTCGTGGTACTGACTTCATATCACGAAGACATCCACATTTTCCCGGCGCTCAAGGCGGGCGCGGTGGCATATATTCTCAAAGATATGAAAATGGAAAAACTCGCAAACGCGATCCAACGCGCCGTACATGGGGAGACCATTCTGCATCCACTGGTGGCGGAGCGCGTGCTGCGCAACCTGCGGGGCGAGTCTGACACGGGGGTTGACGGCTTCATCACCGAGTTGACAGAGCGCGAGATGGATGTGTTGAAGTTGATCGCTAACGGGCTATCCAACAGCCTGATCGCGGAAAAACTCGTCATTAGCGAGAATACGGTCAAGGGACATGTCAGCAATATTTTAAGTAAACTTCATTTACTTGACCGCACCCAGGCCGCAGTTTACGCCTGGCAAAACGGGATCGTGCATCCGGGTTCGACAAAATGACAAACACCAATCTTCGCCCCATCCCACCCAATTCAAGCAGGCATCTCCTGCCGATCGCGCAACTCGCGGCGGATGCCTTTAGCGGCGGGAAATATGTCGAGCAGTTTTGCGAGAACTATATCGGCAATAATCACTATGATTGGGATGTTTCGCGTATTGTTTTTGATGATGAAAAGTTGATCCATCACTGGGGAGTGTGGGGGCATCAAATGCGCGTCGAGTCCGCCCAACTCAAGACAGCCGGGATCGGCGCGGTGGTGACACATGAAGATCATCGCAAACAAGGCATCATGCACCGCGCAGCGCAGGAATCTTTCGATGCGATGAGGCAAAATGGGTATGACCTAAGCATCCTGCGCGGCAAACATTACGTCAAAATTGGATATGCGCGGGCGTGGAACTATGTGAACTATAAATTCACGCCGGAAGAAATTAAAGGATTTGAAATTAAGAAACCTTATCAGCCATTGGGCGTGGAAAGCATCCACGAAATGAACGAATTTTACAATCGAACGCACGCCTCCTTCACCGGAACCGCGATCCGCCCGACATACCTCAATAAACATCCCGATGATATCGGCGTATATGCGTGGTTCGATGAAAATGGACAGCTCGAAGGCTACATTCGCGCATTCCCCGCCGAGGATGACCCGAAACTTTTTCAATGCCTCGAAGCCGCCGGCGACCCGCAACAGGGATTGGCGATCCTGACGGAACTCTTCCAAAAGAGCAGCTGTGAAAAATTGTCATGCTTCACCCTGCCCTATTTTCATCCAATGACGCAGGTTCTCCGCAAGGGAGCCTGCATTGTGGAGGACCGCTATTTTGATGTTTCAGGCTGGCGCGTGAAGATCATTAATTTACAAAGCACCCTGACAAAACTCATTCCGCTGTTCGAGAAACGACTGTCGCATTCGCAGTTTGCGAATTGGGCTGGATCACTGCATTTGGATGGCGGCGAACATCAAGCGACCTTGAACATCAGCAATGGGAAAGTTGAGATCACCCATGATGCAAGTGAAAACATACTTCATGGCAGCGCGGATATTGCCCGCTTCCTGATCGGTTCGGACGAACCTGAGGAGATCATGCGCCAGGCAAACATGAAATGTGAAAGACTTGCACTTCCATTAACCTGCGCACTCTTCCCGAATCTACATCCGATGCTGAGCCATTGGGATGAGTTTTAAATTCTCATAAAGAGAGAAAACTGAAGCCTGTGATTTCCCATCCATAGCCCGTGTGGCCCGCACCGGGATCCCACAATCCGGACAACTTGATAAAATTTCATCAAGTTGTCTTTTTAATATCCCTCAAGATAAATCGGTCATTTATAAACTGAGCCGCTTTCGTAGATTCAGGTATCACGATATTAAGAGGATCAGGGCTTGCGCTGTTTGCTTTTTCTCAATATTTCAAGTAAAACATAGGTATTGGTCATTAATAAAACACAATACGCACCACGAAACAAAGGAGACTAATTTATGCCCACCCGCACCCATAACCCCCATCTGCCGTTTGGCGAGAATAAGAACGCCGATTGGTATGGAAAGGATATTTTGTCGGTCAAGCAATTCAGCCGTGACGATCTGCAGTATGTGTTCGGCGTGGCGCACGAGATGCGCGGGATGGTCGAACGCATCGGGACGTTTGACCTGTTGAAAGGAAAGATCCTGGCGAACCTGTTCTATGAACCGTCCACGCGCACGTCGTCATCGTTCACCGCGGCAATGGAACGGCTGGGCGGGAGCGTGATCCCGATCAGCGAAGTGAAGTATTCGTCGGTGTCTAAGGGCGAGAGCCTGCCCGATACAATACGCACGCTCGAATGTTACGCTGATGTGATCGTGCTGCGCCACCCTGAAACCGGGGCGGCGGCGATCGCAGCCAAGGCGGCGAAGAAACCCGTGATCAACGCGGGCGACGGCGTGGGTGAACATCCAACACAGGCCCTGCTGGATACGTTCACGATCATGGAGGAGATCGGGCGGCTTGGTAACCTGACCGTCACCATGCTCGGCGACCTGAAATATGGCCGCACCGTTCATTCATTGGCGCGCCTGCTTTCGCAGTTCAACAACATCAAGTTGAATTATGTCTCACCGGATATTTTGAAGATGCCAAAGGAAGTAATGGAAGAAGTGGCTGAGAAGGGCGTGCCGCAGGCTGAGTTTTCATCACTGGAGAAAGTACTGGCCGAAACCGATGTGCTGTATGTGACGCGCGTGCAGAAGGAAAGATTTGAAGACCCCGCCGATTATGAAAAAGTCAAAGGCGCGTATGTGATCGACCCGGAGATCATGAAAGCTGCAAAAAAGGACATGATCGTGATGCATCCGCTGCCGCGCGTGGGTGAGATCTCGCCTGAATTCGATGATGACCCGCGCGCCGCGTACTTCCGCCAGATGGAGTACGGGTTGTATGTGAGAATGGCGGTCCTGGCAATGGTGTTGGGGAAGGCATAATACTGAATCACAGGCTGGAAGGTTTGAATGATTTGACCTTCCAGCCTGTAAACGTTCCAGCCGTTTGGTAGAGTAGAATGGAACACATGTCTTCCATTCTAAATCCCGCAGAATTCACTTTACAACGAAAAAACACCTATAACCCGACATCCGCCGGCCGGTGGATTGTTTCGCATGTGCGCCCATATTTGTGGATCGTGGCCATGCTGGTCGTTGGGGCGATCGGCAACGCGGCACTCGCGGCGTATGTCCCGGTGCTGACCGGTGATGCTTTCAACGCGATGACCCAGCCCAAACCGGATACATCCGTGCTGCTGCCGCTGGCGCTGACCATCGGCATTTCGCAGATCATCCGCGGGCTGCTGCAGCTGGGGCGCAACTTTGGCGCTGAACTGCTGGCGCAGCGCATGGAGCGCGACATCCGCGACGAGTTGTATCTTTCGCTGCTGGGCAAAAGCATGACCTTTCACAGCCTGCAGCCCGTGGGCGACACGATGGCACGCGCCACCAACGATGTGCGCGAGGTGAACTACATGTTCAGCCCCGGCATCAACCTGGTGGTGGGTTCGTTCATGTTCCTGCTGATGCCGTTCTTCGCCGCGCCGCGCTATCATATCTCCCTGCTGATCACGCCCGCCATCTTTTCGATCATTTATTTTCTCGCGCTGGCGCGCTACCTGAAGAAGCTCGCGCCCATCACTGATGAAGTGCGCGCGACCTTCGGTACGATGAATACCCACCTTTCCGAGTCACTCGACGGAGTGGAGATCATGAAAGGCGCGGCACAGGAAGGCGCGGAGGTAGAACGGTTTGTCTCCAATGCACGCCACGTGCGGAATGCCTTCGTCAGCCAGGGTGATCTCGAGGGACGCTATATCGCCATGCTGCTGCTTGGCACAGCATACGCGGGCGGACTCGTCCACGCGCTGCTGCTCTTCCGCGCTGGAACCATTAACCTCGGCGCGGTGATCGCGTACTTCGGTCTTTTACGGCTTTTGGAATTCCCCACCTTCACATCCACCTGGGCATATTCACAGGTCTCTTCGGGGCTTTCAAGCGCGCGCCGTATTTTGGAATTGATCAACCACGAAACAAGGCTCGATCAAAACGAAGCGGGCTCTGCCCTGGCCATGCGCGGTGAGATCGAGTTTCGCGGCGTTTCGTTCCAATACCCCGCCCTCTCCCCCACAGAAGAAATACAGAATGGTGGAGAGTTCGTCGTGCAGGACGTTTCTTTCAAGGTAAAGCAGGGTCAGACCGTTGCCATCGTGGGGCAGACAGGCGCGGGCAAGACATCGCTGATGAAGTTGATCAACCGCACCTACGATGTGACCTCGGGGCAGGTGCTGGTGGACGGGGTGGATGTGCGCATGTGGAATCTGGCCGCGCTGCGTTCGCAAATATCCATTATCGAACAGGACATCTTTTTATTCTCGCGCTCAATAAGTGACAACATCGCCTTCGGCAAACCAGGCGCGACCCGTGACGAGGTCATCTCGGCATCCATTTCGGCGCAGGCGCACGAATTTATTCTCGGGTTTGACCAAGGATACGAGACCGTTGTCGGAGAACGCGGCGTGACACTTTCCGGCGGGCAACGTCAGCGCATCGCGCTGGCCCGCGCCTTTCTGACCGACCCGCGCGTGCTCGTGCTGGATGATTCCACTTCCGCGATCGACTCAGCCACCGAAGACAAGATCCAGCGCGCAATTTCCAACGCCGCGCGCGGACGTACGACATTCATTATCACGCACCGCCTGTCACAGATCCGCTGGGCTGACTTGATCATTGTCTTCCGCAAGGGCAGGATAGCCGCGATCGGTACACATGATGATTTGATGAAAACATCCGAAGCGTATTCGAGAATTTTTAGAGAATAGCCATATCGTTCCCGAAGAAAATCGGGATGGGTACGCGGGGAAAAAACATTCTCTTAATTAATGAGGAGGTTGCTTCGGGCGAAAAGCATCGCCCTTGCAACGACATGATAACGACATGACGACGACATAAGAATGAGGATTTATGGGTTTCTTTGCAGGACTTAACGACGAAAAATATGACCGTCAGTATACCGACCGTGAACTTTCGCGACGGATCGCTGACTTTTTCAAAACACAGGTAAAGCAGCTTGTACTCGCTTCGATCCTGGTGATCATTCTCGCGTTCATTGGCGCGGCGCTGCCTGTGGTGGTCAGCCGCATGGTGG
>CAYLOW010000068.1:0-16804 GCA_964385315.1 uncultured Anaerolinea sp. | reverse complement strand
TAGATTTAATAGGAAATTACCTGCCACGTCAACGGAAAATATCACCTGTACAAGAAGGACATTTTACTGGGGAATTTCTCCCGCCAGGTCCTTATCAATGAGCTGCTGGAAACTGGCAAGCGGCTGGGCGCCCACGAGCGCAAGACCATTCACAAAGAAGGTTGGCGTGGACTGTACACCCAGGTCAGAGGAAAACGCCATATCCTGTTTAATATAGTCATCATGCTTGCCACTGGAAAGACAAGCTGTGAATTCCTCTACGTTTAAACCTAAATCGGTTGCATATTGAATATAGATTTCATTGCCCAAAGATTCACTACTAAATAATTTTTCATGATAATCCCAATAAGCATTCTGATCGTTGGCACAGAGTGAAGCCACGGCGGCAGACATCGCATCTGGGTGCATGGTCGCCGGCAGAGGGAGGTTACGATAGACAAAACGAATCTGACCCGGATAGGCTTTAAGCAGGGATTGATAGGTTTGTTCGTGAAAGCGCCGGCAGTACGGACATTGAAAATCACTAAATTCGACGATTACGATCTTCGCATCCTGGGGACCGAAACTTGGAAAGCCTTCCGTTGGAATATCATAGCGGATAAGTTTCGGTTCCTGCGTGACAGGCGCTTCAACAACCGGCCCTGAGGGAGCCTGCTGCGCCGCAACTGCCACAGGGACATCGCGCCCCCAGGCAACGTAGCCAACAAGGATACCAACCGCAAAAGCCAACACAACCAATACCGAATAAAAGTGACTCAATTTGAAGGTAACTGTCTCTTCAGGAGTCTGGTCGATCAGCTCAGCTTCTTCAATCTCAATAACAGGTGTGGTTTTTTTAGTTTTAGTAGTCATAGAGGTGATTATAGCCTTTTCAGATAGCTTTTGGAAAGGTACTTAAGTTTAGTATTACGGCACTTCGTATATCACCACACTGCCCTGTTGAAAAACCGGTTTGAGACGAAGTTTGAATTTCTCCTCCTTCACAGACATGGAGGAATACTCAAGAATACCGATATAAATATAACGGATATCGTACCGGTCAATAATGGCCTGTGCTTCATCCCAGTGAGTTGTGGTGTACAGCTTTGTAACGTCTTCAGTACGTGAACCCAGCAATTCATAACTACCGCGCCATTGGGCTTCGTGACCGGGCCAGCCGAGCACACTTTGCAACCCCGTGTAGGTGGAGATGCGCGCATAGCCGCTATAACTTCCGCCTACAGCTTCCACAACGACCCCATTGGGGGCGGTGCGCAGAAATTCGATGGCGACAGCCTCATCGGGACTTTGGCGCTGAATGCGGTAGAAGTCATCCAGCGTGAAACTAAAGGGTGGTGTAAAGTTTCCGGTTTTTGTCAACACACCAAGCGCGGGGTATAACAAACCAGCGAAAATCACGAGGCTGATAAACAGGCGAAAGAGTACGTTTTTGACCCCGCGGAGATTTTGAAGCAAGCGAGCCGTTCCAAATGCCGCGACGAGACTCCATAACATCCATGCCTGATAATAAAACTTAAAGACGGTGTTGATGCGATAGCCGAATTGATCGCGGAGGTAAACGAATTCAGGGGTAAGGACAAGCAATCCACCGAGCGTAAGGAGAATGAGAACGAATTGCCTTGCAAGATGCGGTATTTGATCCGGAATCGATACATGCTGTGCATTACGCGGAAAAAGATGCGCAAGCGCAGGGATTAAGACGGCAAGCAGCGTCAGGAGACTGGCAATATGACTTAATCTGCGGAGGGAAGCGGCACTGAAAAATTCAGAAGCGGACATGCCCTGAGATGCAAGGAACATCCGCACAAAATCTCCCTCAACATATGATCCGATCCAACCCATAAGCCAGGATAATATCCATAGCAGAAGGGTGAGGCCAATGCCGAGAAGGAGGGCGAATTTCCAATCGGGCTTTACTCCGGAGCCGGACAGGGATCCATCCAATTCTGCAGAAGCCTGCTCCTGAGTGGATACATGAATAAGATACATAAAAATAGGAATAAGCAAAGTCCCCCACATCACCCATAAATGCGCACCGCGTGTGGAGTACATAAGGTTGGGCAAAATTCCACCTGCCTGAGATGAAAAACCGAGATAGAACGGCATATAAAGAAGGATAGCGACCGAGCCAAGCGGCAGCCCAAGCAGGAATACATCTTCGAGGCGGTCCCAGTTCCAACCATCTTCGTCAGCACGCCATATAACATAAGAACCAACGATGAGCGTGGCGGCAATAAGGATATCCCAGGTGTTGAGAAATGCAAGTCCGCCGAGAACAAGGGCCGAGAATACAAAGCCTTTGTAATTGATATGCAAGCGTGTCCCCCACGGAAGGCGGATTTCGCCGCGCCAGCCGCCCAGGAAGAGATGCATGGCAACAGCAATGGAGAGCAGACTAAAAGGAATTGCCAAGACATGCGGATGCAAATCACCAAGCAGAAAGGAGAAAAAGGGAAATTCATCGATCACTTCAAGCGGATTGCCCTTCATGTCGTAATCTTGAATGACACGCGAGGCCCGCCACCACCACAGATATCGATCAGGCATCCACTGGAATGGAACCAGCGGCGCAAGGGATAATTCCTTCATATCCAGCCAGGTCCAGAATGAACTGACATATTGACCCGCAACGTTCTTTGTCCAAAACAAACCGAGCCGATGCATAACTTCCAGCAGGGCTTCAAAGTTGGAGACAAGGAGGAGGAAGAGGGGGGCAAGGAGAGCCTGGAAATGCGGAGCGTGGGAGCCGGAATGAGGATTATCGATTTGTGCTTTGCGATTTACGAAGGAAAGCAGATTGAACAAAATTCCATAGGAACCGAGAACACCGAGGGCAAAGACAAGCGAAGTCATCAGGTTGTGCGCCATGCTTCCGGGGATGCCCGAAAGGCGCGCAAGCATGGCAGTCATCACATAACCAAAGTAATAATAGGAGATGGCGTACCCTGAAAGCCACGGGTCTTGTGGAGGGAAGGATGGTGAGCGAAGAATAGCGTTTATAAATGCCAGTTCCATTGGGCGTTCCGTGCCGTCCAACTCCGGATTGGCAGCACGAACAAAGGCAAGAAAGGCAAACGCCGCAAGGAATAGAATTTCAGTGGTAAGAATGAGGGGAATGTTGGATTTTATGTGATCCACGATTTCAGATCTATGCTTTACAACTGAAGCACTACCCAACCCGATAATTATGACAAGCGCGAGCAGAATCCCGCCCATGTCATTTTGGGCAATGCCAAAGGACGCAAACAACCAAAAAACATAGCCCCAGATCAACAATCCTGCAGCACGCGCCAAGGTATAGCCCCGATCCGTAAACGCAGGGAAGAGGGTAAACATCAACGGAAAGGTTATCCAACCGAGGAGGGTAACGAGGAAGTACCAAGTGATGAATGCAGTCATAGGTTACCGGTAAGTTGTGAGCAGGGATCAACTTTCAGCAGTGAGGATTGCAGGAAGTAAAAAACTTCCCGAAGCAGGATCAGCCTCAAAATCAATGGCGGCAGTAACAGCGGAGAGGTTGATGGCTCCAAAAATATGCGGAAATTTATCAGTTTCAGAAATGCCCGGCGCGGGAAACCCGGCGGGCGGCTCCCACTTTAGTTTAGACTTGAGTTTTTTATCGTCGAGCTGCAACAACACCAGGTCATTTCTTCCACAATAAAAAGCGTTTGCCACGTGCAGAACTTGCTTTTCCGTGGAACAATGAATAAAGCCTTCGGTTTGTAAACTAGGCGCGATGTACTCGCCGCGCTGTTGCGCTTCGAGCCATTCGGTTTTTGATGTGATGTGTAAAATCAAGGCGAGCTCCTTCCTTATTGCCGATCAGCCCCTTAAAATCAGGCGCCTGGTCGTTGAGACTCAAGGAATAACTTCATAAATCATCGTCTCGGCGTCGCGATAAACGGCTTTCCAGTATTTACCTTTATACTCTTTAAATTTTGCCAACCCATCGAGGCCTGGGGCGATCGGGAGATAAGTATTTCGCTCCAGTTGGCCGACAATGATGTACTTGACCTGGTATTTTTTGAGGAAGGCAAGCGCGGCATCAACGTCTGTCGTGGTATAGAACTCGCCAATTTCGGCAACGCGGTCAAAGATAGCGTTGTTCGCCAGCAATGCCCTCTGCTGCCGCTGATGCCAGTTCCAGCCAAGAACCCCGGGCAGGCCGGTATAAGTTGTAAACCGGGTACACCAGCGATATTCCGAACAGTTAGCTTCGACAATGACTGGTGAGCCTTGAACATTATCCTGCATCCAGCGAATGGCGCGATAATCCTGGCTCAATTCCATATCCTGTCCGTCGAAATAGCGGGAATAATTCATAAAGGTCATTCCATCGAGTGTACGCGGCCCGGAGGAAATCCGGTCGCTGATCTTATCTGTTGTGGCAGTAATGGTAAACATAAACGCACCCGCCAATAAAAGATAAAGACCCGTCTGGTAGATCGTCCGCCAGCGCAATTTCCAAAGCGGGAATTCATCCAACAGCCAGCCAAAAGCCGCGGCTGCGCCAACCGCAAACAGCATCCAGACCTGCATATAAAGTTTAAAAACCGTATTCATGCGCCCAATATCGCCGCGCAATGCAATAACCTCTACGGCAAGAGTCAGGACCAGCCCCGTGCCGATCATAAGCAGGACACTGCGCTTGACTCCGGGCATGTTCGGACGCAGGAGAAGCAATCCCGCAATCGTCGCAAGCGGAAGGGCAATCCACGCAACCCGCACGCCTTCCAGAAGGAAGAATACAAACAGCGCGATCACAGCTGCCAGGCCAAATTCAATTCCCAGTTGGTAAGGGTGCAGTTTCTTCAAGTGAGAAACGGGCGTGGCCGCCATCCACTCACGTAATTCCCAAAAAAGCCAGAAGGCAATAATGAAAAGGAACAAACCCCAGTGTGTAAAGTATGAAGACAGCGGGGTATGCGAAGCTGTCCAGGGGTCGACGCTGTTATATGGCTGCCCGTACCAGTGGCTGAATGGCAAATATAGCAGCACGCCAAGCAGGTATAAACCAATAACGAAGGCAAGCGAGAACAACGCTCTCCCAAGCCATTCCGGGAATTTAAAGCGCCCATGCCACTCGAAATGGCGGTTAATGGTGTAGAGAGCCGCCAAGGCAGAGAATGGAAAGAATGTGTACAAGTCCCAGGTATTGGTGGGCTTCAACGCACCGATCATTAACGCGCCAATCGCAAATGCCGCGATCCACTCTATACGACTCATCTTCGCACGGGACTTGATAAATGACACCGCCCAAACAATGATGAACAAAATCAAAGGCATGACCAGCATGTGCGCGTGCAAGTCACTGTAAAGCAGGGTGAACAAGGGAAACTCGGTAATCTCGTTTCCGGGTCCCGGCGGCATAACGCGGCTGGGATCCCAGTACCAATTTCCACGTCCGATAGGGAGCGTAACGCCGCCAAACAGCAGAGTCATTCCCTTAAATGCCCACGCCCATCTTTGCAGGATAGCTGCATCAGCAGGGATACTTCCACCCGGCGCAGCCATGCGCTGCAAGGCTTGGAATATCATTTGGATCGTGCCCAGATTTCCCAATAAAATGGTAAAGGTCGATGCAGCAAGTCCTGAAGTCAGAGCAGAGGGATCAATCTCACCACGTGAGTCTTCATCCGTCACCAGCAGGTTCCAACCAATCGCAAATGCCCCGATCGCGACCATTGCAAACCAGGTCGGCAAAATAAAATTGTATGCAATCGAAGGCACAATCCCCAGCAATTTCACGGGCGTGCCGGCCAGGACGAAACCGTAATAATAATAGTTGATGTACCCCCCAGCGAACCAGGGGTCATAGGGCGGAAAACTCGTACTCTTCAAGACCGCATTGAAATAAGAGAAATCCATCGGCCTTTCGCCGCCCTTTGCCGGATGCCACATATCCGAGTTGCCAAGCCGAATCAACAGGTCAAGCAGGAAGAAGATAACAAAGATGATTTCGACCAAAACGAAGAATTTACGATTGGAATTCCACTCTGCTTTGAACTGATCCTTGCGAAGCATCCACAACCCGAAACCAGCTGCGGCAATAATGAAAAAAGCCACACCGATGCTGGTTCGGGTGTACGGCACACCGAGTGACCCTCCCATCCATGGAATCCACGCAAGCAGCGCAAGTCCCACAATACGGCTAAGCGGGTACGAATATTGACGAAGCCCCGCCAGCGCCGAACGCGTGATCGGGTAGGCGGCAAGCCCCAGCAGGAAAATGAAGGCATACCAAACCAGCACGCCCACAACAGGATATTTATTTTGAAGCCACTCATAATTAAATAACTCAGACCATGTGCCGCCAGCCCGCTGAGATTCAAGCCGCGCAGCAGGCAAAAGCAAATCCTTGTAATCCGCAGCCTGTTTCGGTAACAGGTGAACCACGCTGGTCAGGTCCACCGAACTGAGCGAGGCAGAGAGCTTTCCCGCATCAAAGTTTTCAGTCTTCTGGAAGATCATCGCCTTGGGATGATCATAGAATGTAAAGGCTTCCTCGGCAGACTCATCGTTGATGACCAGCCCCCCAAGGGTGGGATAGGTTTCAAAAACTTTAACCAACTTAAAGCCCAGCCTGCCTTCGTATTGTCCGGGCTGCGCCGTTTCATAACATTTGATAATATCCGCACCAGCGGGGCAGCCGAGCAGTTCACGATAGTAGTAAGTGGTCAGCGGGTAACGTTCGGGCAGGCGCGTGATCTGTGCATATTGATGGTTTGTTGGAATGACAATGTAATCTGAAGTACTGAGAACTTGAACAAAATGGTTAAGTTTATCGGCATTGTCGTCCCAGTACACCTGCAAGTTCAGATCACCGGGATAGATACCACCATAGGGATCGTATCCATCAATGCGAAATGGCAGCCCCCAATCGTAATCCGTCTCGTTCGCAATTGCAGAGCCGGCCAGGGTTAAACCGCTGCCCAGAGTTTGGATCCGTAATTGGTAAATTTGGTTCTCTAAGACCAAAATGGACTGGTCGAAAGAAAATTCAACCGCTGGACCGCGCGGATCGGTGGTTGACCCAAAATTCACCACCGCATTAGACTCCACCAGGGGAACATCCGGGTCAACCGACGAATATATGGACAGTGTAATGGCTGCCGGGGAAGTGGAATCGAGCGCGTGACCAAGGACCACCCCGAAGAGTTCCCCGCTGTATTTGGGGACAAAAGTGAGGGTGTATGGTGTCCCGGGCGGAATCAACGTGCCGCTGGCAACGGGCAAAGGCTGGTTGTAAATTCCAGACTCAACGGTTTCGATCCGCAGGTTAACAGGGCCCGGCGCATTTTGAAAAATCCAACGCGAAGCAGCAATGCGCGGTTCATCCCGCAGGTAGATGCTTTGGAAGGCAAACGCCCAAACGGCGGTTAAAACAAGTACTGCCACACCAATGACACTTGCAAAAACAGCCGGAAGATTGACACGCTTGAACGGTCCCGCCTTCCAACCTGCCAGTTCAAAAATAAACCATGCCGCCATCATCGCCAGGAGGGGATAAATCGGCAACTGGTAGCGCATGGTGGGATTGAATTGAAACGACTGCCAGAGAAAATAAAATGCGGTCCAACCCCATAAAAGGAGGTGTTTCCATTCGCCCTTGATAATGCGCCATCCCATCAGCAGGAAGCCCGCCCAGGCAAGAATTCCAAGCGGAAGACCCAGGCCCCATGTGGTCAAATTTTCAAAGGAATACAAATGCGAGCGGCGCGCCCACTGCAAATTCCATGGCAGGTCAGAGCCTGCGGCTTGTGCGCGCTGCTCAGCAATATTTGAAACCCAATGGGGGTTTAATCCCAGTCCATCAAAAGCATAAGGCTGGAATATACGGAAGGAAAGAATGGTCGCGATTCCGCCCGCGATAAGGAATATCGTGATCAATGACCAATACCCGGAGGTCAAGGATCCATGTTCCATATTCTGCACATTGGATTTATGTTCATATATAAAATAGCGCAGAAGGAACGCCCCCGGCAGCATGATCGCCAGCGCCGCCGCATTGATCTTGGATGCCATCGCCATACCGAGCATTAAGCCGAAACCAATGCTCTGCCACAAGATCGGGTTTCGAATCAAATTTCCGGGCTCTAATCCATGATCCGGGGCTTCAGGCTTTTGATAATTAACAATCTCCACCGCAAAAAAAATCGCGAGAAACATGAATAGGTTGGTGAACAGGTCAGTGGTGAAGAAATGGGATTGTTGAATCTGCATCACGGTCAGCGCGGAAAACAGCGAGGCAAACAAGGCAACGCGCCGCCCATACAAACCAGAAACGATCAAATACAGCACAAAGATGGTAAACAAATCAGCCAGCGCAGATAGCTGCCGCGCCAGAATTTTCAGATTTCCCAGTCCATCCATTCCCAATGCCTCCACCGTCACGCGAACGAGGGTCATCGGAAGATTACCGTACACAAAAAAGGAATACCCGCGATTGTAAGGATTTAGGGTTGATTTTGCCGTGTCAAAATACTCACCGATGCTCATCCAATGTTTCTGACTGTCAGGACAAACATCCACAGAGACATCTTGAAGGTCACAGGTGTGCGCGTTCATGCTTTCCAAAACACCGCTCAAAAACAATTCATCGGGATGTTGGTGATAACCCTCACCCCAGTTTGATCCTGATAAACGCAAATATCCCGCCAGAAGCAGGACGAGAATAAAAAGCAAATCATACAGCCATGGACGCTTTTCTGTTTTTGTGTTTTTCATATTTTTCCAAGACCTGGCAAACTGAACAGTTCTTGATGTACTGCCAGGTCTAAAATTATTTTTCGATCATTAACACCATGAAATCCTTGCCGGGATAACTGGAAGTATAGCGGGTGTAAACACCATGCGGATAAAGCTGTTTGAGGACAGTTACGGTTGACAAATCATCCTCACGGTACATAATCATCTTGGGCGCAGGCGTGAGCAGAGTCCTGGTAAAGTCCTGGGGCCAAAGAGCAAAATCGCGATTCGGAATTCCCGCCCAAACACCGGGTAAACGGGTATCCACCCAATAAGGGAACGGCACGATCCAGACAGAATCCGTCTGACCGTATTTATCACGAAAGCCGCTGATCAGCCCGCCCATCTCGGAGGTGTTCCATGCGCCCGATTTGAAACTCTTGTCAAATGTATTGAAGACGATCCCGTAATTTTGATATACAGAAAAGACGAACAGCAAGCCCGTCAACCCATATGAGATGATTTTTCGCTTTTTATCCGTGCCCAAACTGGACACAAACCCATCCAGTGCCAGCCCGCTGATAACAAAAACCGACACCGCTGCACCACCCGTGCGATTTAACGAAGGGTTTTCTCCAGGAAAAGCCAATGAAAGTATGGACGGCATCAACAAAATTGGTATGGAAACCAACAAGAGGAAGTCTCGCCAATCCCGCTGGCGCACGTAGCGTACAACCAGAAGCAGGATGCCAATTACAAACAACGCTCCCGTCACCACATCCAAGGCAGGACGTCCCGGAACCGAGTGAACCCAAATGCTGCCGTTATCCCAGTTAAACATCAGCAGGGCTTTATATAAATTGGAAAGAAAAATCTGCCATATGGGCGCAGTCAGTGCCGTCTCCGCCGAGGTCAGGCGGGTCATGGCGCGGTATCCAAAAATATCAGGATTGGCAATCCAGTATCGCAGGAGCGGTATAAAAACGATCACCGAAACGAACACCAACAGGATGAACCACCACAGCGACTGTACGGTACTTTCTTTCGAGCGCAGGTGAATTACATAAATCACAAAAGCTGCAATCACAAGGAATGGAACAATGCGAAAAGGGCTGTAACCGTGCAACCCGAGACCAAGAGAGAGGCCCGCAAGCAGGAAGTCATTTCGGTTTCGGGTACGCAGCCCACGGATCAGGTAAAAGAGAAGCGGCGCGACGAACACAGGATACAAAGGGAAGCGAAGCCCGATGCGGGAGATCACATTGGGCCAGTAGGCAATCCCAAAGAGGAAAAGTGCAAACAACCCTGCACGCGCGCCGCCATATTCCCTGCCAAGCAGATACACGTAGGGGATGGTAAAAATGCCGATCAATGCCGTTCCAAGTTTAAGGCTAAAGAAGGAAAGTCCCGTGCGAAAAATCAGGGAAACAAGCAAAGTCCAATACATTTGAATGGCTTCACGCCCTGTATTGCGGGGGAAGAAAACTTTGTACTGTCCCTGTGTGATGTCGTAAACATCAAGAATTTTTTCAGCATGGTCGCTGAACGGTTCAGCAGGCACAGAGTTGAGGTGGTATAGCCTGAAAAAAAGAGCAACGCCAAAGGCGGCAACCAACAGCCCGCCATGAATAATCTTTTTACGGCGCATTTCGGGGCTTAAATCCTGCGTAGTTTTTGGAGTTCTCAGCCACAACCCGAAAAAGAACAGTGCAAGTGATGCCATCCACAAGCTCAAATTTACAAGCGTAAATACACCGGAGCCAAAATCCAAAAAAGCAAGCAGGGCAAAAACTATGGAAAATATGAATGGCACAAGACGGGTGGAAAGATCATCAGGGGTATGGCACGGCAGGGGCAAGGCGGGCAAATGCCATTCATTTTTAAGGTATGCCCAAATACAAATCCCTGCAGCCAGAATATACAGGGCCAATGAAAAATTCGCCAGACGATTAGGCGGCTCCAGCAAAGCCTGGGCGCCGATCGCAAGGAAAAGCGCCAACACCGAGCGCCAGGGGAAATAATCCACACGAACCGGTTCTGCCGGAAGGACATCCGGCTGAGCCTGCGCAACTTCCAACGCAAGAGCATGATCGATTTCGGCACGACGGCGCGTATCCCACAGGGATTGGATAAAATTAAAAAAGGAACCCCAATCCTTCGTCACAGATTTGTAAAGGTCGAGAACACTGGGTTCGTTTTCAGGAGGCTGTTGAGGCGTTTCGAGAGTCATATCCGCCCAAGTTTACTTCATCTTTTGAGTTGGAAGGAAAATTCTGTTATTCGTTTAATCTTTTGCCCCTGAACAAATTTCACGTCAACAATTCATCAAAAGAGCCCAGGTTCAACGCCAGAGCTCTTACTCTGACCCCTTTATCCAATCCAAAATTTTAAGTTTCCTTTGCACGGGCTCCCCCGACCCCGGCATGGTCATTAGCACCACCGTAATATTGTCGTGTCCGCCCCGCTCATTTGCCAGGTTAACCAGTGTCTCGACCGCCACCTTCAAATCTTTTTTTGTGCGGATGATTTTCAGAATTTCATCATCCCATATCAGGTCGGTTAATCCGTCACTACAAACCAGAATGGTGTCGCCTGGTTCAAGATGAAATCCCTGGTTGTTTTTAGATTCTTCGTCGGATTCCGCATCGGTGATTCTCAGGCGAAAATCCACATCAGGCAATCTCAGACCGCCCAGGTACCTGCGGATCACATGCTGGTTGGGATGGTCATACACTTGTTCGGCGGTGATGATGCCTTTCTCAAAGGCTTCCTGTACCCAGGTATGGTCGATCGTCAGCCTTTGGATAAATTTACCGCGCACAAGATAAATACGTGAATCTCCAACATAAGCTGTATAGAGTTTATTCTCAATGATCCAAACACATGCACACGTTGCCCCCATGCCTTTTTCATTTTCATTTCCGGCAGAATGGGAGGAAATGGACTGGCTTGCATTCTGGATGGTACTCTCGAGAATTTTAACGGGTTTTTTGGCATTACTTTCCGCAATCCCGGCTGTGATGTAATTGACCGCAAGCTCTGCGGCGATCTCTCCCGCGAGATGTCCCCCAATTCCATCTGCAACCACGGCAAATACTGCGGGACGTGGATCCTCATCACCCAGTTGAAATGACGAGATCGCATAACGATCTTCGTTATTCTTGCCGGACATTCCGGCATGGCTGAGCGCCGCTACGTGCACATGAGGAAGCGACGAACGGATCATTTCCCTGTATTTTGAAAAGTGACCATGGGTTTGGGTATTACAGGTAACGACCTGAGGGTGAACCGATACATAAGACTGCCAAAGTTCACAACATCCCCATGCATCAGACGATAGCCATCGCGGGGAATGGGATCATAGTTAACCCATGTGCCGGCAATTGAACCTGTATCCAATAAAAGGAAACCTCCGTCTTCGGTCTGCCTCAACCGCGCATGGACTGCGGCAATGGACGCATCGTCCATGATCTGATTGCATTGCGTTGGGTCTGTGCCAAAGATGATCTCCTGCTCAACGAGTGCAATTGGCGTGACTGGAAGAACCTGTCCCTCCGCGTTGATTCGTATTAAGGATGCCGCCGCATCCAACCTGGGTTTCTCAACTGCTGTGGTTTTCTTTGAGCGGATACCCCGTTTTTGGGTTTTACCGGCTTTCGATGTCGAAATGGCTGTGGCAGCAGACACCCCTGCCGGCACCGATTGAGTCAGCGGGTCTGCCTCTGCGCGCCTAGCTTCCTGTACAGCACGAATGGACGGCATACGCAACCGCCCGCTTAGGAGAATTGCAAAAAGAGCCAACCCCGCCAAAATGATCGCTCCAAATGTAATAGGCATGCGATATTTCGCCAACAAGGCAGGAATGCCCTGCGGCGGTTGAATCACCGTTACCACCACCGGTGACGGCATGCTGGATTTGCTCAACCCAAGCGAATCAACCGCCTCGATCATGATCTGGTGCTCGCCTGTGCTTGTGTAGGCTTCCAAATTCCAGGTAAATAAATTGAAGGGCTCGGAAGTATGCTCATCCGCGATCACGCCGTCCACATACAGGGTTGTACGTGTCAACGGACGCTCAAACCCATCCGGGAACTCAACAATGATCTCGATCTTTTGCTCTTTGGGCAAAAGGATTTCCGAATTAAACGGGTCATCTTCAGGGGCACGGCGCGTGATCTGCAGGGAAGTGGCCAGCGGGAATGGATTTGGGGGTTGAATATCCACGTTGAATTTTTGCGGAGCCGCAGTAATAGCACCCGAAGCCAGCTGCACATTGGCGCTAAGGGTATGTTCTCCCAGGGTTTGCAAGTGGGATGTGTACGACAATGTATAAACCCGGCGTAAACCTGAAAAATAGGCTTCAGGATCAGGAAAACGCTCCAATCCCGAAAAATTAAACATGCTCCCATTGGTCTGGAGGACAAGGTTATTGAATGCGGCTGCGCTTGTGGTGGTAAATGTTGTTGCGGCATCCACAAACCAGACAAAAACGTAAATATTATTCTCAACTGCACGCTGGATATAAGGCTCAAGGGCTGACGCAATATCCCTATCGTCTGTATGTGGAGTGATGAAAAGAATGGCGCGTTTCATACCCAGCCGTGTCGTTTGCGCGCTGACAGTATCCAGTGCAATGGCAAGCGATTGCAAGTTTGGAACAGCGGCGCGAAAGTCGGGTTTGAAGCCATTCAATCCGACTACAAATTCCGATGCGCTTGCATGGGCAATGACAGGTCCAGCCTGGCTCACCAGGCTGTAATCATCGGGCAGGTCTGCAGGGCGGCTTTGAGCCCATTGGACAAGTACCTCCGAGATGCGCTGAAAACGCGAGAAATTCGTTGACGGGTCGCGCACGTCCAGTGACTGCCCCTGATTGACGGCGACGACAAGCTGCAGTGGAACCGTGATCTCATTAAGCGAATCAACCGGCAGGGTACGTGAATCCTCTACGACAGAGACAGTCTCAGGTTTGAGACCGGTGGCGAAAATTCCATTGGAGTCGAACACATCCAAAAACGTGTTTATTTTTGGGAATGTGGAAACATCGACCGGATAGAGCAATGCCGATGCAAGATTCTCCTGCGCGCGCGCAGGGGCAACTGCGCCAAACAAGAGACTCAAACAAAAAAGCAGGACAGAGAGTTTACGCATCTGCCTCAAAGATAAGCGGTGCTTCTTCCTTCGGTTGCACAAGTTTCATGAAGGTCAGCGCCCAGGCAGATTGAATAAAGGCTGTCATAATGCCATTTAAAACAATCAATACAGGCGCGTAAGCGAGGCAGCAAGCCAGGGCAATGTAGAGCGGTGCAAATGTTTCGCGCAGAGACCCGATACCGACAATAATTGGAACAAAAGCGATAATGAGCGGAATTGAAATGACACCGCCGATAACGGCCCCGCCAATGCCAAGGATAAGCGACATCACGATCACAGGACCCGGGTTGGATTTTACAATCAACCAACCGCGCTTTAAACCATCCACCAGACTGAGATCTTCCAATACGATGGCGGCTTGTGCCTGTTCAATAATGATCGAGAGTGCCCACCCAATTGGAACCAACAGACATAGGATGGGAATTAAACACACCAAGCCCACCCCCGCCGTCACGACTCCCAGCAAAACGAACGGAACGATCAACACGACAACAGCCAGCCCGACTAAAAAATTCAATCCAAAGATGCGCCAGAAATACGGCAGGCTGTCACTCCAGACTTCGCCAAAGGCAATCCGCTCGACGTCCTTCTCTGCCAGAACCGTTCCCTTGATCATGCCAATTCTGCCGATCATTCCCAATGCGAAGGAAATCAAGCCAAGAAACATGAGTACCAGAATGACAACAAGAATGATCCACAAGTTGTCTTTAAAATACTGCCCGGTCTGCTCCATCACCTGCCCGATCCGTCCATCTGAAAAAGGCAAATCTCCTGTTTGGAAACGGGAATTTCCGCCCCCGCCGCTGCCGCCCCCCCCGCCGCCACGCGCACAGCCAGCCAAAATGCCAAAAATCCACAAGACCTTGTGCTTCCAAATATTTTTCCAGGCACGGGTGAGTACTTCGCCAAAATTAAAATTATTCATGGTGCTCCTACTTGATCAAGCAAACTTAACGGGGTAATCAATCGTAAATCTTTATTCCCATTCGATCGTCGCGGGTGGTTTACTTGTAATATCATACACCACCCGATTGATTCCTTCCACCTCATTTACGATGCGATTGGCCACCCTTGCCAGCAATTCATACGGCAGACGTGCCCAGTCGGCGGTCATAAAATCCTCGGTGGTCACCACCCGTATCGCGGCAGCTTCCTGATAAGTTCTCTGGTCGCCCATCACACCCACCGATTTAACTGGAAGCAAAACCACAAATGCCTGCGAGGCTGTGCCGCCCTTGCCCAAAAAACCCTCTTTGGACAATTCCTCCTGCAGAATAAAATCCGCCGCCCGCAGACTGGATACACGCTCAGGAGTACACTCTCCAAGACAGCGAACAGTCAAGCCCGGGCCCGGGAACGGCTGCCGCCAAACGAGACTTTGGCTGAGCCCGAGGGCTTCGCCCACCAGCCGAACTTCATCCTTGAATAAATAGCGCAGCGGCTCAACAAGTTCGAATTGCATATCTTCGGGAAGCCCGCCCACGTTATGGTGAGTCTTAATCTTCGCCGCTTTGTTCCGATCTGGTGCCGAGGATTCAACCACATCGGGGTAGATCGTCCCCTGCACTAAAAACTTCGGTTTGCCTACATTCTTTGCTTCCCGCTCAAAGATGCGGATAAATTTTTCCCCCACGATCTTTCGCTTTTGCTCAGGATCTGTGATGCCTTTCAAAGCGCCAAGAAAATCATCACTGGATTCCACCGTGATCAGTTCCACGCCAAGCCCGCCGCGCAGCGCGATCGCGACCTGTTCGCCTTCCTTATGGCGAAACAGGCCTGTATCCACAAACACAGTCACAAGATGGTCACCGATGGCCTTGTGAACCAGCGCCGCCGCGACGGTTGAATCCACGCCGCCGCTGACTGCCGCCAGTACACGCTCTTTTCCAACCTGCTCCTGAATCCGTTTGACACTTGCCTCAATAATGGAGGATGGGGTCCATTTGGGTTTGACGTTGCAAATATCAATTGCAAAATGCTTAAGTAGCTCAGTTCCATTCGGCGTGTGATGCACTTCCGGATGGAATTGCACGCCGAAATATTTTCTCTGCATATCACCCATTGCCGCGAAAGGGCTGTTCCCCGATTTCGCAAGTGCAACAAACCCATCAGGCATGCGCGTGAGTTTGTCACCGTGCGACATCCAGACTTTTGAGATGGTGGTGGTCAGGGGGTTGGGAATCAGGGTTTCAATTTCAGCAGGACCGTATTCCCGCTGGGCGGAGGAATCCACCTGGCCGCCAAGTGAATGCGTTAAAGCCTGCATTCCATAGCAAATGCCAAGGATGGGCAGGCCTGATCCAAAAATAAATTCTTGGATATACGGTGCATTCTCTTCGTAAACAGATTTTGGCCCGCCAGAAAGGATGAAACCTTTGGGATTGATCGAGAGGATCTTTTCCTGTAGGGCATCCCATGGGAACAACTCACAATAGACATTTACTTCACGTACCCGCCGCGCGATAATTTGCGCGTATTGTGAACCAAAATCAAGAATAGCAATGGAATTCATAAATTAATCCCGCAGGGGCGGATGTTCATCCGCCCCTGCATTCGATATGAGATGAAAATGTAATTGCGGAAAATCCTGATACTCCCCACCATTCACAATGAGGCGATATGCCCGCAAGTGAAATTCATCCACCAAGCTCTGCACGGTTGAATACAGATCGGTCAGGAAGGCAGTGTCGACTAGATCAAGATGGGCAAGAGATTCCACTTCACGCCTGGGAACGATCAGCACGTGAAACTTATATCCGGGAGAGGGATGCTGAAACGCGATCAGGTTCGGGGTTTCACGCAGGCGCGCAACAGGAATGAGAAAACTCATGTGGGCAAATATCCATCCGATCAGACGAATGATAATCGGAATCCGGAGTAAATGTTTCATGAAAAAATGATCAAACGTTATTAATTCGCGAAAGTGATCTTATTGTCATCCAGGGAATGAATGCAAGCCAGT
>CAYLOW010000067.1:0-16839 GCA_964385315.1 uncultured Anaerolinea sp. | reverse complement strand
AGCAACTCTCTCAAATGGCAGGCGTCACGCCGCGGACTTTGCATCACTACGACGACATCGGTCTCCTCAAGCCATCCCGAATTGGCGATAATGGCTATCGCTACTACGGGGAGGAGTCGCTGTTGAAGTTACAGCAGATTCTGTTCTACCGTGAGCTGAAATTTTCGCTCGAAGAGATCAAGCGGATCATGGGACGCCGTGATTTCGACTTGCTGGGCGCTTTGCAAAGTCACAGGGAGGCGCTGCAAAAGAAGGCGGCGCGTTTAAGCCAATTGCTTGTCACAGTGGACAATACCATTCAACATATCAAAGGAGAAAAACTTATGAGCCAAAAAGGTTTATTCAAAGGCTTTAGCGAAGAGGAACAGGAAAAACTGGCACAGGAAGCCGGGCAGAAGTATGACCCCGCAACGGTGCGCGAGTCCAACCGCAAATGGAAGGCATACTCAAAGGAAAAGAAGGATGAAATCCTGGCGGAAGGTAATCAGATTTATACAGACATGATTGCCGCCATGCCGAAGGGCACATCCAGCGCGGAGGTTCAATCTCTCGTGGAGCGTTGGCGTAGTCATATGGATTATTTCTGGACGCCGAATCTCGATCAACTGCTTGGGCTTGCCAATATGTATAACGATGACCCGAAGTTCAAAGCCAACTTCGACGACATGCATCCGAAACTTGCCGAGTTCATGCGCGAAGCGGTGACGGTGTATATCGCGAAGATCAAAAAGTAAGGAACAATGGCGACCCATTCAGGTCGCCATTGTTTTTGCGTTGAAATTTTCCCGCTTTAGATTTTTGTAGATTCGGCAGTTTGGGCTTATACTGGAGATAGAAAATCAAGATACTCGTGATGGGGGGAAATTTTTCAGAGAGTTTTGCTTAATCCGTAATTTTGGGTTGGCACTAATGAAAGCGTGACAACTTCCAGTTTATGCCGCCAAATCAAACCTGGTTATGGAGGACAACATGTCAACTGATGAGCAAATAAAACAACAAACAATAGAAGAATTGCTTGTTTCATTAAAAAACAATAAATCTCTTAGGCGATCTCATAATAGTGTGAATATCTCCTTTAGGAAAATGCTTGCCTACATCAACAAAATTATAGAGACAGTTTCACAGGATGATATCAATTTCCTGCTTATAACGTATCGGCAGATGGCTAAAATGTTCTATAAACAATATGAGTGCTCATTATTAGAGGAAATCAAAAAACAAAGCGATGCGAAAAAACAAGCTGAAGATGCAATCAAATATATAGATGGGCTAACGCATAACGGACATCCAAAGAGACTGATAAAGGCAAAAGAGCTATTGGATGATGTCCATAAGGCAGCAGACACCGAATATCAAAATCTGGTAAAAGACTTCCCGGCGTCGATGCAAAGCGCCCTTGATAAACTTAGAAACGAATGGCAACGCCTGAACACTATAGTGGTGGCAAGTCAGGCGCGTAATAAAGAAGAAAAAATTGATCGGGCGTTACAAGCAGTTGCGGAAGTCGCTGCTTATTCGGTTGGGGTTGAAGCGGAACGGATTGCGATCGTGCCTGGTAATGAGTTCGCTTTATATTTTTTTTCATACGTGGATAATTTTGCAGTTCTCACAGTCCCCATCTACAGCGTGCAAAACCCCTGGGAATGGAGTATCTTTTGGCATGAATTATCGGGTTATAAAGTACGTCGATTGGAGAAAAGCAAGACGATAGATACCATTAGGAAGAAATTGGTGGATTTTAATAAAATCTACATGAATGCAACGGATGACGAGAAGGGTCCTTTACTTAATTCCATAACCTGGAATAATGGTATGCGGACTTATATCCAAAGCTTATGGGAGACGGAACCAAACCTGACAGACCTTGGAGGGTTTGAATTTCAGTTTGAAAAAATGTTGACAAACCTACTATATTCATCGGGAACAGAAAATAAATTCCAGACATATGATGACATAATAGGTAAGGGTTGGTGTGTTGATTGGTTCAAGGAATTGTTCGAGGATGCCTGGAGTGTTTTGGCAATTGGCAAACCATTCTTGGAAATTTTAACAGACATACTCGGTCGAAATGTCGCAAAAGATGATCGTCATCCGTCCCCGAAAGTACGTCTGGATGTGGCTGATGAGTTACTCAAATTGATAGATTCTCAGGAAGTAATGAAAAAACCAAGTTCGGTGGAAGAAAGCGCCGCCCAACAAATTCTCAAATTTATATCCCTTATAGTAGCTGCCACCCGCAAATACGAGAAACCGGATAATACTGAGTTAGAAGAAACGCAAATAGCACAGCAGAAAACACGTAACAGACTATTTATGCAAGTAAAGAACGGAATTCAAAAATCAATTTCAGACTGGTCGAAATTTCTTGGCGAAGACAACCCATCGCCCAATGCCAAGCATAATGTCGAAATTTTTTTGGGTGTCTTTTCAGATAAAAAATTTGAAAAACTTAAAAAATTACTTTCCGAGCTAGATCAGCAATATAAAGAAACGAATCAAATCAAGGCAATCCACACAGATCTGTTGAAAGACATGATAAATAAAGAGCCATTAAATTATAAGCAATTGCTTGAACTTTCCTTCTATGACGCAGATTTTGGTGTCGCCACAGTTACAAATGTGTTTTATAAAACTTCAAAATTTCATAATGAAGCCTATCTTAGATCCATCCCCCCAGAAGTTACGGGCGGGTTTGTTAAATATGATACCAGCACTGGAACAAAACATACCTCAATTGATGATTGGAATGCATCGGCATCTCCCAGCTCAGTAATAAACCCATAAAGCGAGCGGGAGCGGTAATTGGAAAATCTACGGCATTAAAAATTGGGGGTTTTCGATCAATTGGTCAAACCTGGTCAGTTTGATGATTTCATTTTGCATCCGCGGCACAGCGTATCCCCAGGTCATTACGTGCTGACAGGCCAAGAGCAGAATCGTATATTGCCACCTCGTCTACGTTAAGTTTCCAGCCGCCACCTCGCCTTGCATAGGTTTTTGTGCCGTCAAACGATTCAGGGCTTCCATCCCAAATTTGACTCGTTTCATATGCAATTGAACTTACAATTAATGAAGAAGTCCACTCTGAGGCATTTCCCATGAGGTTATAAATACCTTCCGGGCTTTTGCCATCAGGATTGCTAATTACAGGCTGCAGTCCTTCTGGTGAAAATTCTTTCCAAGGCATATTGGCTGTTTCTGGGGTCGGTTCCTGGTCGTTTCCCCAGGGCCACTCGTATAAATCCGGCCCTCGTGCGGCACGCTCCCATTCGAATTGATTAGGCAGGCGCTGACCAAGCCATTGGCAGTAGGTATTTGCCTGGAAAAGTGTCACATTTACAACGGGAAGATCCTTTATGGCATCATCTTTAAAATCAGTTGGGACAATGGGGACGGTGCAATCGCCATATTTAACACACAACCCATACTGGTAATTGCTAACTTCGTATTTCCCGATTTGGAATGCAGGCAGGGACGGGATGGTTTGACGAGGCGGAAGACCAAAGTCTTTTATATAAGCCTCGTTATCTGTGCCAAAAATGGAAGGCCCCTCTGGAATGAGAATCATTTCTCCGCGCGCCCGTGACTGGGCAATCTTATTCAATATACGCGGTATGGCAAGCACAGCAGTGATGCCGATCATTACCAGTGTTATGAACATTAAAACGCCTGTTGCGATTCTTTTTTGCCGATCGGTTGCCTGCCTGCTCTTTAAAACATATTCGCGCTGTATATCCGTAGGTCGGGGATTTGTAGTGGCATGAATGGAAATTTGCCGTTCTGCCTCTTCCAAATCTTTGCCGCGCAGGAGGAATCCGTTATCTTTGTTGCTGCGTTCCCACTCCAGCGCCTTAACTTGCAGACGGCGGTGTGTCTGCACCCAATCGTAATTGGTGTCGATGGCTGTCAGCAGTTTGTCCAGCGCGGCATTGAAATCGTCACTCTCACGGAAGAAAATATAGTTAAGATGAGATAGTTCAGCGGGGACTTCATCCCATTTGATCTCATGTGCCACGACGGGAATCAAGCGCTTGCCGTTTTTCACGGCAAGCTCAAGTTCCTCTTTGCATACTTTTGATGAGATCGAATCGGGGCTAATGATAAAAAGGAAGGTATCTGCTTCCTCGATGCCTTTTTGGATTTCCCTCATCCAGTCCACGGTGGGCGGGATACCTTCCCAATCCACCCAAAAATCCAGTTCACGCTCCTGTAATGTCCCTGTGAGCCGTTTGGCAAAATCTATATTTTTGCGCGAATAAGAGACAAATATTCTGGCCATAAAATTCTCCAAACCTTGCAGAGCGGCTTCTTGAAGATCAGTTACTGCCAATAGTTAATGCAATTTCATTTTACAATGAATTTTTTGTTTATTCTATAACCAATCTAATTTTTTTAACTGCTGGCTCCGCTGTAGCGTTTGAGTCCCAGCTTCCACACTTTTGATGCGACCAAAAAACTGACGATGCTGACGATGATAAATAAAACGATCTGGGGCGGAGCCAGTTCTCCGCGCAATGCCTGCAATGGGATGGTCGTTGCCACAGCAATGGGGATGACGAATGTGACGATCACTCTCAGCCAGGCAGGATACACCGTAGCGGGGTATCGTCCCGCCTCGAGCAGGGCTTGCAGAATGGTGACGTTGTTGTCAAACTTGGTGAACCAGAATGTGAGTGCGATCAATACGATCCACAGGCTGTAGATGATTATCGTGCCTGAGATGGCAAGCAGGATAAACGTCAGGACGTTGAACGGGGTGGTGACGTCGCCAGTCATATTGATGCCGACCACGATCAGGATGATCGCCAGAATCAGATCCCAAATTCGCCAGACGGTGATGCGCGAGAAGGTCACCAGGAACAGGCTGTTGACGGGTTGCAGGATGGTGTAGTCCATCGAGCCGTCGCGGATACTCTGATTGAATTTTTCGGTGTTGGGCCAGATGAGCGCGATCATCAAGGTATTGACAAGGCGGAATACTCCCAGCAGAGCGATTAGTTCGCCAAATCCCCAGCCGCCAATTGTGGTGGTGTTGCTGAAGATGATGTTGAGGCTGAGAAGTTCCCAGCCGAGCCACATCAGGTTGAGTAGAATATTGACCACCGTATCCGCTCGATAGGCGAGTGACATCTGGATGTTGACTTTGAGAAATGAAGAGAGCAGTTTCAATGTGTGCATATCATGCTCCCACCGCTGAATAGCGTTTTATGCCATTGCGCCATACGCCGTTAAACAGGAAGAAGGAAACTCCAAGCCAGATAAACGACATCACATACCCTTGAATAATCTGTTCCGTGGATAGCTTGCCCAGGATCAGTTGAATGGGGTAATAAATAAGAAGCTGAAAGGGCAGGTATTGGGCAATGTCCTGAATGATATTCGGCATAAGAGTCAACGGCACGAATTGACCTGAGAAGAGCAGGATCAATGCAAAATAAAATTCATGGATGGAATAGACCCGCGTTGTCCAAAAGGCGAGTGAGGTGATAGCGGCTGAAAGCAAAAAGCCCATAACGAATGCCATCAGCATGGCGGGAATGGCAATCAAAATACCTGTAATGGAAATACCGCTGAAATCTGGTTTGAATAGAAAATATAAAATGATCCAGATCGGAGTCAGCCCCATGATGGTCAGGGCTTTGAATGCGATATTGTTGACCAATCCGTTCATTAGCATCGGGTGGATCGGTCTGACCAGCTCACCTGAAAGAGTGCCATCTTGAATTTTGTAACCAAATGTATGAATGACAATATTGCTGGTGATTTGATCGCAGATCAGAAGTACCATGTAATAGGTGATGAAGTCATTGGCAGTGAAGCCGTTCACATCCCCTTTTTGATTGGCAATACTTGTCCACACAGCGAGGTAAATGATGGGGGAGACCAGCCAGTAAAGTAAGTACATCAGCAGGTTGGCGCGGTATTGCCATTGCTCAGCCCAGTTCACCTGCCAGAGTCTTTTGATAATTTGAAACATAAGAACTCCTGTCTCATGTCATTGCGAGGAGGATGCTCTTTCCGACGAAGCAATCCCCAACTAAATAGGAGATTGCTCACCGCACTGGCGTACGGCGCAAGTGTCGGGCGAAGAACAAGAGCGCCCTCGCAATGACATAGCCTACTGATTAAATGCCTGCTCGATCACATCCTCGATGGGCGGGTCGGTGATGGTGATGTCGTGGACGGGCAGATCGGCCAACAGCCGGGATGTGACGCGTGTGACATCCTCCGCCTTGACCTGGATGTATCTTTTGTCCATATCCTCTTCGTTTTTGACTTCGGCGCCGTATCCGCTTAGGTCGTGAGAGTCGGCATCGGCAAGCATGACCCCGATCAACTTGAAAGGGGCGATCTTGCGTGATAGGTCATTGATTCCGCCGTCATATTTGAGTTGACCCTGATGGATGATAATGATGCGCTCGCAAAGCGCGGTTACATCCGCCATGTAGTGACTGGTGAGCAGGATCGTCGCGCCCGTGCGTTTGTTGTACTCACGCAAAAACTCGCGGATGCGCACCTGACCTGTGATATCCAACCCGATGGTGGGTTCGTCGAGGAACAAGACCTTGGGACGATGAAGCAGCCCCGCGGCGATCTCACATTTCATGCGTTCACCAAGCGAGAGGTTGCGCACAGGCTTTTTCATCAGCGGATCGAGTTCAAGCAGTTCATCCAATTCTTTATAAGTTTTCTTGTACTCAGCATCAGGGATGCGATAAATTGCCTGATTGAGCAGGAACGAATCCGCGGCGGGGATGTCCCATGATAGGCGGTTGCGTTGTCCCATGACGAGGGTCATTGAGCGCAGATAATCGGGTTTGAGTTCCCAGGGGGTGAATCCAAGCACGCTGGCTTTGCCGCCCGTGGGATGCAACAACCCCGAAAGCATTTTGAGCGTGGTGGTTTTGCCCGCACCGTTCGGTCCGAGGAAGCCAACGATCTCTCCCTGTGCAATGCTAAAGTTGACTGTCTGCACAGCCTTAACGTCCTTGTACTTTCGCTTGAAAAAACTGCGAACTGCCGCGCTGAATCCCGCTTCGCGTTCAGGCACTTGATAGGTCTTGCTTAATTGTTCTACTATAATGGAATTTGCTGACATACACTTTCTCCTGGAAAGGGAAAAATTGTATCATTAGTAGAACAAAAGTGCTAGCTTTGAAAAGCTGCATGATTGCCTGATTATTCAAGCTGGGAAAGAGTAAATGCCCAAGCAATTCTGATTTTCTTTGGTAAGGTATAATGATTTTGGCAGGTCATGGTCGCCAACCTGTTTGAAGTTGGTTCTTCTGAAAGATTACTCAAGGTAACGTCTTTTGGATAAGTGATTTTTGAGGAACAAGTTTGCGCTAACAAAAATATCAGGAATCCGGGAAAGGCATATTCTCAAGGTGAAACGTCAAATTTGGTCGTTCGTGCTTCGGTTGGAGCTATTTTTAATTGGAGTCAATTTTTTCAAATCGGCAATATTCAATGATAACGGAAGCAACTGGGGGACTGGAAGAATATTGATGTTGGCGGCAGGAGTAATCCTGCCAATTATCGGTATTGTCATAAGCCTTCCCAAAATAATCAATTATTTAGGAATCCCAGGCAAACTGGAGTTTTTTTCGCGTTATTTGGTACAGGCATCAGCATGGTGTTTCCTGAGTTTGCTGGTTGTTGAATTAACGCTTAGGGCGGTGGTGTATAACCCTCCTTTACGCAAGGATGTTACAAACTGGGCTGGTGATATCCCGGGGATGCATTCAATGATACTGTGGGGGAAGGAGGGATATGCAATCACAAAGTATGAAAAATGGGGCGAGATTCGGACACCTTTCCACGACAATAAAAAGGATAATAATATAATTGTCCTTGGCGATTCACAAACCGAATGCCTGCAAGTTGAAGACGATCTCAAATTCACATCTTTTGCTGAAATGGTTTTACGACAGGATGGCTATAACGCCGATCTCCACAACCTGGGGCGGAGTGGGCTTGCCATGGCAGATTATATAAGCTGGATACCGGCTTACCAAGCCCTGTATAAACCAAAGGTGATTGTAGTTCAACTTACCGAGGATGACTTCATCGAATCCTTCCACGAGGGGCAGTTTAATTATTTTATTGTCAAGGATGATAATAAAATTGATTTATTCCAGACGTATGATCTTTCATCCGGACTTGTTCAAAAGGCGCGCAAAAAATATTATGTTAGCCCCCAAATCAGGGATCTGGGATATCAAAGATGGTATTTAATGCAGGGGACAGTTGGGAAGCTTTCCAATGAAAACGCGGAACCGGAAACGACTGGAAACACTCTCGGCGCGAAGGTAAATTCGGAAACATTCACCCCAGACTTGGCTGAACAGCAAATGGAAATGTTGATTGATGCGAGTGAGGGCATACCACTCATCGTGGTTTTGTTGCCAGTGGCGCCTTATATATCGGGGAATGAAATTCAAATGGCTGATCCTGCCCATGAGCAATTGAAGGAATTCATCAATCGCTATCCTGAGGTCACCCTGGTTGACCCTTTGCCGGAATTTCAAAAACTCGCATTCACAGGACATCTGCCGCGCGGTTTTTTTAACGGCAGCCCGGGCGTGGGACATTTGAATCAATATGGGAATGAAATTGTTGGACGATTGTTGGCAAAAACCATTGAAAAGGAACTAAAATGAGTTTTGTCTCGGTTGAGTTTTTAATTCTTCTTTTGATTTTATTGGGGTTGTTGGTGGTATTCAAACAACCCCTGGTTCGAAAATTGGCGCTTCTTTCTGCCAGTTGTGTATTCTATGCCTGGTGGGACTGGCGCTTTTTGGGGATTCTGGCAACTGTTACCATTCTGGATTACTACATCTCGAATTTCCTGGTCAAGACCACCGATTCAAAAAAACGGAAGGCGCTGCTTTGGTTTAGCATAGCGATCAATCTCGGATTTCTGGGATTCTTCAAGTATTTTAATTTCTTTATCGATACCCTCAATGTATTTACCGGTACCTTGGGTTGGCAGACTGGCACGCTAAATATCATTCTCCCGATTGGAATTTCATTTTATACTTTTGAAACACTTAGTTACGTGATCGATGTTTATAAAGGGGTCACAAAACCGGCCGGGTCTCTTTTGGATTACGCCATTTTTATCACTTTCTTCCCACGGCTGGTGGCGGGACCAATCATGCGCGCCAGGGAATTTCTGCCACAGTTGGAACGAGGAATACACCTTGACTTCAATAATCTGTTTGAAGGAACGCAATTGTTTTTGCGCGGCATGTTGAAGAAGGTGGTTGTCGCGGACAATCTTGCTATGGCGGTGGACCACATTTACAACGCTCCAGGCATTTTTTCCTCGCCCACAGTTTGGCTGGCTGTGTCTGCTTATTCGATCCAGATCTTATATGATTTTTGGGGGTATACTGATATGGCTCGCGGCATTGGCAGGATACTGGGAATTGAATTGCCTGTGAACTTTAACCTGCCCTACACTTCGCAATCCATCACAGAATTCTGGACTCGCTGGCATATTTCCCTTTCCAGTTGGTTTCGCGATTATCTGTTTTTCCCGCTTGAAAGACGCCGCTTCAAATGGTTGGGTCAGCCTGGCAATCTCCTGATCGTTTTTCTCCTCAGCGGATTATGGCACGGCGCAGGCTGGAATTTTATTATTTGGGGTGGCTTGCACGGCATTTATCTTGCTATGGAGCGGCTACTGATGTGGGCAAAACCAGTGCAAAACCCCTGGACTTCGTACAAAGCCTGGGTGCGCGCTTTTCTCGCCTTTATTCTCGTGACGATTACCTGGATACCCTTTCGTTCGCCAGACTGGCAGACCACTTTGCTGATCTTCAAGAAACTGTTATTCGTGGATATGCAGTACAGCGTCGAATGGTATTATGGATGGTCACTGCTGGCGAC
The DNA here is from genome assembly GCA_964385315.1 of uncultured Anaerolinea sp. Lineage (GTDB taxonomy): Bacteria > Chloroflexota > Anaerolineae > Anaerolineales > Villigracilaceae > Villigracilis. The sequence continues at coordinate 6,942 of CAYLOW010000067.1, read as the reverse complement.
TCCTTTGATTGTTGCAGGCGGCTGGATCGCCCGTCGTTTCGAATGGAACTGGCCGATTTTTCCGATTCAAAGAAGTTACACACTGGCGTTCATATTGTTTGAAATATTGATCATTTTCTTTTTCGCGCCAGTTAATTTATCCCCTTTCATCTATTTTCAATTCTAATCGACCTTGGCTCACGCGTTGGCATAAATCTTCATCGCCCAGCGGGGCTTTGGGTGGATTATTTTTTGTTTCAGCAACTTGGAAGGATGGAACTTATTTCGTCAATCAGCGTCATATGGAATGAAACTAAAATTTTGGAGATGAAAATGAAAAAAACTTTCCTAATTGTGTTTGTTTTGCTTGTCCTTACCGCGTGTTCAAACGCAAGCACAGATATCACGGGCGAGTGGGAACTTATATCTTATGGCGCTGTAAACAACCCCACACCCGCCATTCCAAATGTTGATACTTCCATTGAGTTCGATTCAAATGGTCAGATAGGTGGAAATGTTGGCTGCAATGGCTTCGGCGGAAATTATGAACTAAGCGGCGATAAAATCGCCTTCAGCGGAATCATGTCCACCATGATGTACTGTGAGGAAACCGCTGCGCAGGAACAGGCAGTTCTTGCTGTTTTTTCTGATGGCGTAAAACTGCCAATTCAACTCAATGGCAACACCCTGACCATCGTCTCTACCGACGGCGCTTCTATTGTCAACCTTGTATTGAAATAATCTCTTCTACCCGTCGTTGTTATTCCATGTTTTGCATTGATTTCGTCCCGCCTGTTTGGCTTTATACAATGCCTCGTCTGCGCAGCATATGATTGTGTCAAGGTGTTGTATATCTTTGCTTAGCCCTGCAATACCGATGCTGACGGTGACAGGAATCAATGTATTCTCAAAATCAAAAGGCGTTTCACTCACTGCCTGCCAGATTCTTTTTGTGATCTGCTCGGCTTCACGGATGGTGGTGCGCGGCAGGAGGATGATAAATTCCTCCCCGCCATACCGTGCGAGAACATCGGTGGGGCGCATGCTTTTGCTCAACCGCCCTGCAACCTGCCGTAGGATCGCATCTCCCGCTATGTGACCAAAACTGTCGTTGACCTGTTTGAAATGGTCGATATCCAGCATCAAAACGGCAAGCGCATCCAGCGGCTGATGGGTGTGCTTGAATATTTGTTCTGCCTGTATGTAGAAATACCTGCGATTTGCCACCTCTGTCAACGGATCTGTGACGGATAATTTGACCAGTTCCTCTTCGATTTTCTTTCGCTCAGTAATGTCGCGTATGGCGGCAATATGAACGGATTGTCCCTCCCAAATGATAAAACGCGCTGTAATTTCAACCGGGAAAATGGTTCCATCTTTTTTGCGATGGTAACGTATGGGAATCATAATTACCTGTTCGCTTGGCAGGGATGTGTTTGTAGACTGTTTCGTCGATTCAGGTTCTGCCGAAAGATCAGTATTTTTGCTTGATAACAATTCTCCGCGAGTGTATCCGTATAGGGAGGTTGCCGCTTTATTCACTTCCAGTATCTGTCCGTCTTCATTTCGGATAATAAAGATGGCGTCAGACTCAAGGTCAAATAGCAGGCGATATTGTTCTTCACTTTCGCGTAAAGCCTGCTCCGCCAATACGCGCGCGGTTACATCCTCCTTGATGGCGGCATAATGGGACACGTTTCCATCGGCATCTAAAATGGGTGTAATGACAGTGTTTTCCCAGAATGCCTGCCCATTCTTCTTCTTGTTGATCAATTCGCCGCGCCATGACCGTCCTGCCGTAAGCTCTTCCCACATTTCCTGATAAATTGCCGATGGGGTCAAGTCTGATTTTAGAATGCGCGGATTTTTTCCCTTGACCTCTGCAAATGTGTAGCCTGTGGATCGTGTGAATGCAGGGTTAACATATTCTATGTCGGCATTAATATCTGTGATGACGATGGTGCTGGGGCTTTGCTCAACCGTCACCGCCAGCTTGTTTAACTGCTTATTGGCATGGATCAAGTCTGAGGTGCGCTCGGAGACGCGCGTCTCCAATTTTTTGACCAGGTTATTTAATTCCGCGCTCAAGTGATTGAAGGAACTTGTCAGGTATCCGATCTCATCGTTGAATTGAACGGGGATCACCACATCCAGCCTGCCCTGATTCATGATTTCAACCCCAGCCACAAGCGAGTTGAGCGGATGTGCAAGGCTGTATTGGATGACGAATGGAACCCCCAGCAGGAAAATAAAACTGCCTATAAAAATTGTGATGGCGAGAGGAAACAGGAAACGGTGCAGGTATTGGCGAAAGGATAAATATTCATCCTGAATAACTCCCTGCGGACCGCTTTCGAGAGGCAGGCTTAGGAAATTTATTTGCTCATCAGGCGACTGGGCTGGCTTTATACCAATTGCCCAAACGGTGGCATCGGGTCGGTCATTGGGCTGATAACTTATGATTTGGGGCAGTCCGTTATAAGTAATGCTGAAGTCCCCGTTGGCGTGAAGGATGACTTGAAAGGTGTACGTCTCAAGGGGCTGATAATAGGCGTGAACGCGATTGCTTGTGATGACAATCCGATCGCTTTTCTTGTTTAGGTGAATTCTTCCGTCCGGATAATTTTCAGGGTCGAGGTCAAGTAATATTGGAAGGATGACAGGGGATTGCGTAAAGTTAAGTTGAAAATCTTTATAGATAATCTCTGTCCCAAAACTGAGCGCACCATCATTGCTTATGTAAACTTCCTGATATTGCTGATCGAAAAATGGGAAATCAAAAAATATCTTTTCTGTGGGATTAACTCGCGTGTCTGTCAGGGGTAATACATCACCGAAGTCAGTCTCAAAAATAAACGGAATTTCTGTGATGGTGTACCCGCCGCTTTTGTTGGGCGAAAAAAGAATGCTGCGGTGGTCAATGATGGCAGGGGAAAACCCCTCTGCATAAATGGGGATCACCAGCCATACGACGCTCCCAAAAATAGCCAAACTGCTGGTAAGGATGGCGCCGGTAAACTTTACTGAAAAGGGAGTTGTCTCTGGCAGTAAGGATAAAAAGTTCAAGACAAAGAAGAAAAGTGTAAATAAAATTCCCACCGACATGCTGACATGATAAACCGGGGTGGAAACATAATAAAGCGAACGCAGAAGATTCAGAATGGTCAGATATAACGGGATGATAAAGACGATTGCAAATCGGCGGCTGGCGATGTTGTTCCAGTTTTGAAATGCGTTGCGTGCAAAGACGAAAATTATCCAGATGAATCCGATTGCTGGCGCCGCATCCATGTAGTCAGGTCGAAACTCAACATACCCATATCCGAGTCGGGAAAAACGCCAGATGGCAAGTCCCGCTTCTAATAAGGTGTATACGCAGGTTAATGCAAACGCAAGCCATCTTTCATATTTTTGTTTTGGATGGGGTACAGGAAAGTAATATGCAAACTGGAGAAGCAGAATAATGATAATTCCGAGAGTCGTATTTTCCAGGTATATGATATTTAATTGCTGTGCGGGAAGCAATGATGCATCCAAAAACAGAAGCGCGGAAAGAACTGTCACGCTGGCAAAAAAACCAACGAGCAGTTTTTCCAATATGGCCGCCTGTTGGTGTTTCCAAACGAAGACCCGTATGGTGAGATATGCGGTAATTAGTGCAGCCAACAGGAATTGATTCAAGTAGCTGATCGAAGCGGGCGTTAAATAGAACATATTCATTTTGCTTCACCAAATGATAATCCAGACAACAAAAAAAGCCAGTGGCGAAACTCTCTGGCTTTTTTGATAAAGAAAATTCACCTGCCAAAATTCAGTATAAGTCACTATGCGCCCGGATTGGAGTCCATTTTGCGGACATTATGGGCTACTGTTTACTTTTGATTTTGCTCATCGCATACTCTGCCAGCGCGGTAATTGTCAGCGACGGATTTACCCCGGGGTTGGCAGGCATGATCGAGCCATCAATAATGTACATCCCTTCGTAATTGTGGACGGCGAAGTTTTCATCCACCACACCTTCATCGGCATTTTTTCCAATCGGTGCGCCGCCCAAAATGTGCGCGGTGGTCGGCAGTCCCAAAAGATTTTCACCAATTGAGCCGAGCGGAATTCCATTCGTCCGCGCCGCAAAATCACGCGTCAATTCGTGTGAGCCTTTGACCTGCGCGCCGATCTCGTAGCCAGGTTCTTCATCCGCCACCATGCCCGTGCGGAACAGCGTGAAGAAACTTCGTCCAATGCGGAAGCGCATCCGATTATCCGCGTGCTGCATCACCAGCAAAATGGTGACGTTGTGCGCCCAGCCCGGCAGGAACAGCGCCTTCAAAAAATCAATCGGGTGGGTGAGGATCCACCAGAAATATTTCACGAGGCGCATCGGCACGCTGACATCGGTATCAATCAACGGCGCAGTGATGAAGCGCATGAGCGATGAGCCATCGGGGTAGCGCACAGGCTCAATGCGCGTGATTTCATCGTGATTGTAGATGGAGGAAATGGACACGCCTTCCGAATAATTAATATCGGACTTGCGCGCCACGCTTCCCAACAGCGCCTCCGAGTTGGTTCTAACCATGTGACCGAGTCTACCCGACAGCTTGGGCAGTGATCCCTTCACGTCGCGCAGGTTCAGTAATAATTTCATCGTCCCCATTACGCCGCCAGAGAAGATGACGTTGTTTGCGTGGACAGTTTGCGTTCGCTTGAAGAGTTTGGTGGAATCCTGATAGGTGACTTGATAACGCGCAACGTTTAACGTTGAACTGCCTGCCCTGAGCCTGTCGAAGGGTTCAACGTTAACCACTTCTACTTCCGCCTTCACTTCTGCGCCCTTTTTTTCGGCAAAATATAAATAATTTTTTAGCAGGGTATTTTTTGCATTGTAACGGCATCCCACCATACAGCCGCCGCATTGCAGACAGCCTGCGCGTTCGGGACCTTCACCGCCAAAAAATGGATCAGGCACAGTCACCTTTGCTTCGCCAAAATACGCGCCCACATCCGTGGCGCGGAAGGTGTGACCCATGCCGCGTTCATCCGCCATTTGCTTGAGCACATCATCCGCTTTCCATAGTTGCGGATTGCGCGCTGCGCCGAGCATTCTTCTTGCGGTTGCGTAATGCTCCTTGAGCAGTTCACCCCACTTCCCAGTTTGATTCCAGGCGGGGGTGGCAAAAGTTTCGTCGGTGGGAATTTCAAGCACGTTGGCATAGCCCAAGCTTCCGCCGCCCAAGCCTGCGCCATGCAAAACCATCACCCCTTTCAGGATGCTGATCTGCAAAATGCCGTATGCGCGGATGGCTGGCATCCAAACGTATTTCCAATACTGCCAGTTGGTTTTGGCAAAGTCTTTGTCTGCAAAGCGTTTCCCTTTTTCAAGGACGAGCACCGAGTAGCCTTTTTCAGCCAGACGCATGGCTGACACACTTCCCCCGAATCCGCTTCCGATAATGACGTAATCGTAAACCTGAGTCATGGTTTCGTCCTCCATAAGTAAGTTGGCGCGATTATAACAAGAGTTATCCGTAAGTCATATTTCGAACGTGACTTACATCCGCACCTGAGAATGGCAGTTGATGAAGGCGGTATAATTATATCCATGCGTACAATTGTTTCACTCGACATTGGCGGAACCCAACTGCGCGCTGCGGTATATCAACAAGACCAGCGCGAACCCATTGCCCAAAAAAAGATAAAAACCAAGGCGAACGAACCTGACACCTTCGGTCGGTTGTTGCAACTGATTGAAGATGTTTTGCCGCACAACGGTAGGGTGGATGCAATTGGGGCTTCGTGTCCGGGTCCTGTTGACCCGCATACGGGAATCATCATGTTCACGCCCAATATCAAGGAATGGCGCGATTTTCCGTTCACAGCAAAATTGATGAGGCATTTTGGCATGCCCGCCTATGTGGATAACGATGCCAACCTGGCGGGACTCGCAGAGTGGAAGTTCGGCGCGGGGCGCGGACATCATCACGTTTTATATTTGACAGTCAGCACGGGCGTGGGCGGCGGTGTGATTATCAATGACCGTCTTTTGCAGGGCTATCATGGCTTGGCGGCGGAATTGGGTCATACCACGGTGCAGGTGGATGGTCCGCTTTGCGGCTGCGGGCAACGCGGACATCTCGAGTCGTTCTCGTCTGGGACTGGAATCGAGCGCTTCGTGGCTGATCAACTCAAGGCGGGGCGGGTTTCGGTTCTTCATCCAAATAAAAAGAATTCTGCGTTTGATATCTCCGAGGCGGCGAAACAAGGCGACGAGTTATCCATCGAAGCGTATCAGATTGCGGGGAAATATTTGGGGATTGGCGTGGCGAACTTCCTGCATGTATTTGATCCATCGGTTGTTATTTTTGGCGGAGGGGTTTCGCAGAGTGGACCGCTGTTGTTTGATTCGTTTGAAACCAGTTTGAAGGAACACGTGATTCATCCGCGCTACCTGGAGGGGCTGGTGATTGCGCGGGCGGAACTGGGCGACAATTCGGGGTTGCTCGGCGCGCGCGCGCTGGCTGAGTTGAAGTTGGATTTGTGATGTCATTGTGAGGGCGCACTTGTTTTTGCCCGAAGCAATCTCATAGCGATACGGAGATTGTTTCGTCGGAAAGAACATCCTCCTCGCAATGACATAATACTAACAAGGAGCAAAAATGATAATACCTAATTTACCCGGACCAAAAGCAAAGGCAATGATCGAACGCGATGGCAAGGTGATCTCACCTTCGTACCCGCGCGGCTATCCGTTTGTGATGGATCACGGCAAAGGCAGTGAAGTGTGGGATGTGGATGGCAATCGGTTTTTGGATTTCATGGGTGGCATTGCAGTGGTCTCGACGGGATACTCGCATCCCAAAGTGGTGAAGGCGGTACAGGAACAGGCGGAAAAATTCCTTCATATTTCTTCTGATTTTTATCACGAGAATTGGATCAAGCTCGCTGAAAAAATGGATGAGATCGCGC
>CAYLOW010000066.1:0-16860 GCA_964385315.1 uncultured Anaerolinea sp. | reverse complement strand
TAATTGTGACAACCTTATTTTTCCCCATCTTACAATTTCTTATGCTATGCTAATGCGATAATTATTGTAATATTATTATATTTATCATATAATTAGAAATAATTAAGAGAGGTTTCAATGACAAATTTTAGACTTACTTATTCAACAATGTTCAACCCACCTGAGGAACTGCATATCGGATTCGATAAAGCGGTTGAAGAGCTCAAGCGGAATATGGGCAGGGAATACTGCATGTTCATCAACGGCGGGGAGGTGACAGCTGAAAAAACCTTTATTGACCACTCCCCGGTCAATACCGATTGGGTGTTGGCAAAGATGCAAAAAGGGACTGCTGCCCATGCCCAGGCTGCATTGAACGCGGCTCACAAAGCATTCCCCTCCTGGAGTCGTACTCCCTGGCAAAAACGCGTGGAATTATTGCGCAAGGCGGCAGGGTTAATTGAAGAACGTATATTTGAATTGGGCGCGGCAATGGCATTGGAGGTCGGCAAGAACCGTATGGAGTCGCTGGGCGATGTTCAGGAGACGGCAGACCTTATTTATTATTCCTGCCATCAAATGGAGAAGAACAACGGCTTTATTGTCGAGATGGGCAGGGATCCGCTTGTGGGTTATGAATCATCCAATGTGTCTGTTCTACGCCCTTACGGTGTGTGGTTGATCATTTCCCCGTTCAACTTCCCGTTTGCCTTAACAGGAGGGCCGATGGGCGCGGCGCTGGCTGCGGGCAATACAGTGGTGGTCAAGCCCGCTACTGACACCGCATGGGTCGTACGCCTATTGATTGACTGCTTTCGCGATGCGGGAATTCCCGACGGCGTGTTGAACTTTGTCACGGGCCCAGGTTCCACGTTGGGTCAGGCGCTGATCGACAGCCCCGAAGTGGCCGGTGTAACTTTCACGGGCTCGTTTGAAGTGGGTATGAAGATGTTCCAGAATTTTGGCAAACGGAACTATGTGCGTCCCTTGATATTGGAACTTGGCGGAAAGAACCCCGTACTCGTTTCAAAGAATGCTGATTTGGAACGTGCCGCGATCGGGATTACCCGCTCGGCCTTTGGCTTGCAGGGACAGAAATGCTCTGCTGCTTCACGCATTCTGGTTGAAGATCCAGCTTATGATGAACTGGTTAGCCGTTTGAGAGACCTCGGTTCAAAACTGGTCATCGGAGACCCGACAGATCGCAATACATACACGGGTCCCGTGATCAACGCCTCTGCCTACAAAGACTTTCAACATTTCTGTGATGAGATCCAGCAGGGGGGAGGGAATTTCCTCACAGGCGGCAAGGTAAAAACAGGCGGCTTGTACGATAAGGGTTTTTTCTGCGAACCGACTTTTGTCACCGATCTACCCCTCAGTCATCGTCTGTGGAAACATGAAATGTTCCTGCCGATCGCCGCAATCGGCAGGATCAGGAACCTCGACGAAGGCATGCAAATCGCAAACGATGTGGATTACGGTCTAACCGCCGGTTTCTACGGTTCTCCTGAAGAAGCGGATTGGTTCTTCGATAGTATTGAAGCTGGTGTGACCTATGCCAATCGTCCACAGGGGGCAACGACGGGTGCCTGGCCCGGTTTCCAGCCATTCGGCGGGTGGAAAGGCTCAGGCTCCAGCGGTAAAAATGCGGGCGGGCATTACTATCTTCCGCTTTATATGCATGAGCAGACAAGGACATTGGTTAAATAACCTCTGTGATTGCCGAGCCATGGGTATTCTCAGGTTGCGAAACCAAATCGAAGAGAGACCCATGGCTGCAGAGAAACCCGTCGAGGTTGGCGTGGTTTGCTGAATCACTACTCAAAAAAGGGGCGCCCAATAATAAACCGGGGAAAATGCCGGGGGATCACTGATATCGCAGTCTAAAAAGCCAGTATGAATGGTTATTAGGGTAAAATATCCGCATATTGAGACTGCCTTAAAAGGGCGGTCTGTGTTAACGAATTACAAATCAGCTGAATTGTAATTTCTACAGGCATTTAATGATTCGCGAAAACGAAACCCTATTACATAAACGTTATCAAATTAGGGAGAACCTTGGACAGGGAGGCATGGGGTCTGTTTACCGTGCCATCGATCAGAATCTTAGTGTGGATGTAGCCGTTAAAGAAAACCTCTTTACAACCGAAGAGTATGCCCGTCAATTTCGTACGGAAGCCGTTATTCTGGCGAATATTCGACACCCCAACCTGCCGCGAGTGTCAGATCATTTTGTCATACCGGGAGAGGGGCAGTATATTGTCATGGATTTTATCGAGGGGGAGGACCTGCGGCAGCGAATGGAGCGGGTGGGTAATCTTTCGGAAGAGGAAGTCATCCTGATCGGCGCGGCCATCTGTGATGCGCTCTCTTATTTACATGCACGCACCCCGCCTATTTTGCATCGGGATATAAAACCCGGTAATGTAAAGATCACACCAGATGGGCATATTTTTCTTGTAGATTTTGGCCTGGCCAAGGTTTATCAATTAAATCAGCCGACAACCACCGGTGCGCGCGCCATGACGCCCGGTTACTCCCCGCCTGAACAATATGGAATGGCGCGTACTGATACGCGTACTGATATTTATTCATTGGGTGCCACCCTCTACGCTGCGCTGACCAGTGTCATCCCGGAGGATGGATTGGCGCGCGCGATGGACAATGCCGAACTCACACCGCTTCGAAAAAGAAACCCGGAAGTATCCCGCCGCCTTGCGGCAGCCATTGAAAGGGCCATGGAGGTGGATCCTGGTGACCGCTTCCAATCTGCAAATGATTTTAAGGTCGCCTTACTTAATTCAAAATCCATAACACAACAATCGTTAGGCACATATACGATCACGCCGCCGCCTACGGAAGAGGAACGAAAAAGCGATCCAGTGAAAGCCAATGCGTTGACACAATCGATGCCGCCGGAGGAATATTCTTTTATATCTCCGCGCAAAAAACAATTTGAGCGGAACCGCCGATTCCGTCGAGTTTTATTTGGCGCATTGCTAGCTATTCTTGTTGTGGCTTTGCCGGCTACTTTATTCCTTTTTCCAAATTCATTTCCTGCATCCGCGCGGAAATTGTTCCCATTTTTGCCCACTATAGGATCCACCGCCATTCCGGTGATTGTGAATACTGTAACGGAAATTGTCCCTGAAAACGTAACAGCGACCCTGGTTGTATTGCCTACCCAGACACAAACTGCGGTTCCCCTTGTTGTGCAAGGCGGCAATCCCACGCCAATTGGGGCGGAGCATCTACAAATTGCATATGCATCAACCCGCACGGGTGTTGCTCAAATATATGTCACCGGCCTGCTTAGCGACCAGGCCATTGCCGTTACAAATATTCAGGGCGGCGCTTGTCAGCCATCCTGGTCTCCCGATGGAAGCAGGTTGGCATTTATTTCGCCATGTGCCATCAAGAAGGATACCTATCAGGGTTCGAGTTTGTATATCATTAATGCAGACGGCTCCGGACTAATGCAATTACCCGCCGCTCCAGGCGGGGGAGATTTTGAGCCTGCATGGTCACCAGATGGAAGAACGATCGCCTTCACATCCCTGCGCGATGGATATATGCAAATTTATTCCTATGGGTTTGATAATGGCAGTGTCAGGCGCCTGTCGAAAACAAGTACCAATAGGTCTGCCCGCCAGCCAGCATGGTCGCTTAATGGTGAGCATATTGTTTACGCTTACCAAAGAGTAAACACGTATGAATTATGGCAAATGGACAGTTCAGGTTCGAATGAAACCCAATTATTTACAAGCGGTGATGAGCTTTCCAATCGATATCCTGTCTGGTCAAAAGATGGGAGCTATATTCTTTTCAACCAGAGCAGTCAAACCGACTTTACCTTTCCCAGCCTCTTTTCTCTTAAGCTAGGGGCCGACAATTCAGCCTTGAAAATTGATATGCATGTGCTTTCGGTTGAGGACGTGGATTACTCGCCAGACGGTAATTGGATCGCTTACGAAAGCGGCGGTGATCGCGGTTATCATGTGCTTTATTCCACACCTTCTGGTGCAAACCAGATGCGGATCACAGAAGATGTCACCTTTGATGATTTTGACCCCGCGTGGCGCCCTGTTCAAACTGGAAACTAGCCTCTCCTGCGTAGAACCGAAAGCCCTAAAGATATCCAAAAGCTTTAGGGCTTTTTATTTTCCGTGATGTGTATATCAAAATTGAGGAACAGACTGTTTAATGCTTTGTTGTATTTGGCTAAATATTTGACATGACCGTACGCTTTAGGGCATGTTGTGTGTTTTATGCGGGATTATTTGAAATTGCACGGTCATTTCCCCTTCATTCCCTTTCACACCCCTCCGGCAATCCATTGTAAACTCTTACACTCCTCTTATTGACGCTCATCATTTTCGCATGTAGACTTATGATGTTATGCCTGAACTTACTGAAAGACAACAAACCATTCTCCTGCTCCTTATTCGCGATTACATTGAGACGGCGCAGCCTGTTGGGTCGAAGCGCCTGGTGGAACGTTTCCACCTTGCCCTCAGTCCTGCCACCGTTCGAAATGAAATGTCCGCCTTGACGGAGATGGGATATCTGCGACAACCCCACACATCTGCCGGACGCGTTCCGGCGGAAGAGGGGTACCGCGTCTTTGTTGGACAGATGGTTCACAAGGCGGAATTGCCCGCAGCGGTGCAAAATACCATTTCGCATCAATTTTTTCAGGTGCGCCCCGATGTTGACCAGTGGATGATGCTCGCCGCGTCAGTGCTGGCTAACCAATCACAGGGCGTGTCCCTTGTTACAGCACCCCATGCGGAAACCCTTAAATTTAAGCATGTGGAGTTGATCTCCACGCAGGGACGGCAGGTGTTAATGGTCCTGGTGATGGAAGGCGGCGAGGTGAAGCAGCAGATCCTGAATTTGGCTGAACCTGTTTCCCAGACCAGATTGACCCAGGTGGCAATGCGGCTCAACTCGTTACTGACCGGCCTTTCGATGGACGCCATTGCCGCCCTTTCATCCCGCGCCGATGCGTTGGAACAGGACATCATTACGCTTATGCTTCAGGATATGAAGCGTACCGCTGAAAATGTTTCGGGAGAGATCTATACTGACGGACTTACCAATGTGTTGAGCGAGCCCGAATTTGCCGAGACAGACGAAGCCCGTTGGGCGATGCATCTGTTTGAAGAGCGTTCCACCTTGCAGGGATTTCTGGCGCGTGCGTCCACGCAAAGCAGCGTGGGCGGTTTGCAGGTTTTAATCGGTGGTGAAGGAGGCTGGGAGGAACTTCGCCAATGTTCGATGGTAATTGCCAGATATGGTGTCCCAGGTCTGGTGACGGGTACTTTGGGAGTTTTAGGCCCAATGCGTATGTCATATGCGCGGACAATTCCCACTGTGAGGTATGTGGCAGGTTTGTTAAGTAATTTGGTAAATGACAATATTGCCAGTGAATAATATTTTGGGATCGGAGGGGCATTTTCCGATTGACATTAAATACGATAGAGAGTGAGAGTATGACTGATAAAAAGAAGCATAAACAGGAAGATGAAGCGACCAATGCTGGACCCAACGTCGAGTCTGCACCGATTGATGGTAATCAGACCCAGGCAGAATTGGATGCTTTGAAAAGCCAGCTGATAGAGACCGAATCCAAAGCATCCGAATATAAAGACGGCTGGGCCAGGTCACAGGCCGAATTTCAGAATTATAAAAAAAGAATCGAACGCGATAACGAGTTAACCTATGCCAGCATGAAGGGCGATATCGTCAAAAAGGTCCTACCCGTGCTGGATGACCTGGAACGCGCACTGCAAAACCGCCCTGCCGATGACGCGTGGGCAAACGGTATTGAGCTTATTGCACGTAAATTACAAAATATTCTGGAAAGCGAAGGCGTTAAGCGAATTGAAGCAAGGGGCACGGCGTTCGATCCGAACTTTCATGAGGCCATTACACATGAGCCGTCCGAGGAAGTGGGGAGCGGATATGTGATCGACGTTGTGCAAAATGGATACATGCTTGGTGAGCGTGTGATCCGCCCCGCACTGGTAAGAGTGGCACAGTAAATTCAGTCAAAAGTCGAAGGGTGCAGGTCAATTTTTATTGATTTTCAACCTTTGATCTTTGACAATAACTTAGGAGCAATCATGGCAAAAATTATTGGCATTGATCTTGGCACGACAAATTCAGTTGCGGCGGTGATGAGCGGGGGTGAGCCAATTGTGATTCCATCGGCAGAGGGAGAACGGCTTGTGCCTTCGGTGGTGGCGGTGAATAAAAATCACGAGCGATTGGTGGGGCGGGTGGCGCGCAACCAGGCGATCACCAACCCGAATAACACTATTTTCTCAGTAAAGCGTTTTATGGGACGAAAAGCCAGCGATGCGCAAGTGGAGCATACGAAGAAACGCGTGCCTTATGCCGTGACCGCGGCTGATAACGGCGACGTGCGCGTGAATCTGGATGATAAGGACTATTCACCGCCTGAGATTTCGGCGATGATCCTGGCAAAGATCAAAGCAGATGCAGAGGCCTATCTTGGCGAACCGATTACCCAGGCGGTAATCACCGTGCCTGCGTACTTCAATGATGCACAGCGCAACGCCACCAAGGATGCGGGCAAGATCGCAGGCCTGGAAGTGCTGCGAATTATCAACGAACCGACCGCGTCCTCCCTTGCATACGGACTCGATAAAAAAAAGAACGAGGTTATTGTGGTGTATGACCTTGGAGGGGGGACCTTCGATGTGTCTATTCTGGATGTAGGCGAGGGCGTATTTCAGGTGCGTTCCACGAGCGGCGATACTTTTCTTGGCGGTGACGATTTCGATTTACGCATTATGGATTATCTGATCGAGCAATTCAAGAAGGATAACGGCATAGACCTGCACAAAGACCGCCAGGCTTTACAGCGTTTGAAAGAGGCTTCTGAGAAATCGAAGATCGAACTTTCGACCATGATGCAGACTGAAATTAATCTGCCTTACCTGACTGCGGATGCGAGCGGACCAAGGCATTTGGTGATGACCATGACCCGCGCCAAGCTGGAGCAGATCACTGCAGACCTCGTTGACCGAACCATAGCACCTGTTAAACAGGCGCTATCTGACGCGGGTTTGAAAGCAGGAGATATCAATGAAATTGTACTGGTGGGCGGGATGACCCGCATGCCGGCCATACAAGATCGCGTGCGAGCGTTCTTTGGTAAGGACCCGCACAAGGGAGTTAATCCTGATGAAGTAGTGGCGATCGGCGCTGCCATTCAGGCGGGTGTGCTGGGCGGGGAGGTGAAGGATATCCTCCTGCTGGATGTTACTCCGCTGACGCTTTCCATTGAAACCCTGGGCGGGGTTGCCACGCCTCAAATTGAGCGTAACACAACGATCCCCACACGGCGCAGCCAGGTTTTTTCCACTGCATCGGATAGTCAAACACAGGTTGAGATCCACGTGCTGCAGGGTGAGCGGCCGATGGCGGTTGATAATAAATCGCTGGGTAAGTTCGTTTTGGACGGCATCCCGCCCTCACCGCGGGGTGTTCCGCAAATTGAAGTGACCTTCGACGTGGACGTGAACGGTATTATAAAAGTCAGTGCAAAGGATAACGCAACAGGGCGTATGCAGCATATTACCATCACTGCCTCCTCCGGTTTGAGCGAGGCTGAGGTTGAAAAGATGCGCAAGGATGCCGAATCTCATGCAGAGGAAGATCGAGTCCGAAAGGAAGTGATCGAAACGCGCAATGGCGCAGATAATATGATCTACGCGGCTGAGAAAGCCCTACGTGAGTTTGGCGATAAAGCTCCAACGGAGATCCGCAGTGAGGTAGAGGCCAAAATTGTGGAAGTCAAGTCTGTGCTAAAAGGCGAGGACGCGGCGAAGATCAAAGCTGCCACTGAAGCTCTGGGGCTTTCCATCCAAAAGATCGGCGCCTCTGTCTATGAGCAGGGACAATCTGCGGGAAGCGGCGAGCAGGCTTCCAACCCCGAGGCGGGTCCCGAAGTAGTTGATGGTGAAGTGAAGGAGTAGGTCGAGTCGAAGAGTAAAGGTTCCCTGAAGCCTTTGTTTTTCACCTTTCGACGTTTAAATTATGAGCAGTAATCGAGACTATTACGAAATTCTCGGCATTCAGCGCAATGCGAGCGATGACGAGATCAAAGCAGCATTCCGTAAACTTGCGCGCCAGTATCATCCTGATGTGAGCAAGGAAGAGCACGCCGAAGAGAAGTTCAAAGAGATCAATGAAGCCTACGGCGTGCTCTCGGATTCGGATAAGCGCGCACGCTATGACCGCTTTGGCAAAGAGGGACTTGGCAACATGGGCGGTTTCCAGCATGATTACTCTGCTGACTTTGGCGACCTGTTTGAGGAGATCCTTGGAGGTTTTGGTTTTTCATCGGGACGCCAATCACGCAATTCCAAGCGCCCGCGCCGCGGGCGTGATCTGCAAATGCAGGTCACATTGACTTTTGAAGAATCCGTCTTCGGAGTTGAAAAAGAGATCGAATTTCAGCGCGAAGAGAGCTGCTCCCGCTGCGCCGGTACAGGGGCTGAACCCGGCACTTCGCCTGTCAAATGTTCCACTTGTAACGGTCAGGGCGAGGTACGTCAGGTACGTCAGACCTTTTTAGGCCAAATGGTACAGACGGCAACTTGTCCCGCGTGTAATGGACGCGGCGAGATGATCTCGTCACCGTGTAAAACCTGCCGCGGCGCCGGTTTGGAACGCAAGAATATCAAAAAGAAAGTGCAAATCCCGGCTGGGGTTGATGTCGGCACACAAATTCGGTTGACGAATGAAGGCGCACCCGGTGCGTTTGGCGGCCCCAGTGGTAGTTTGTTCCTTGTGCTGGATGTAAAACCACATCAATTCTTCAAACGGCGCGAGAACGATATTTTGCTGAATCTCGATATTAATGTAGCCCAGGCCGTGCTGGGCGCTGAAGTAAATGTCCCCACAATTGACGGTGACGAAAAATTAAAAATTCCCGCAGGAACACAACCCGGGAAGATCTTCCACCTGAAGGGAAAGGGCGTTCCGCATGTCCGCAGTAAGAGTCAACGCGGCGATGAGATGGTGATGGTGAATATTGCCATTCCCACCAAGCTGAGCAAGGAACAGCGTGAACTGTTTGAAAAACTAGCAGAGAGTCTGGGCACAACCGTAAAACCGCAGGAGAAAGGATTCCTGGATTGGTTGAACGATGCTTTCGGGGGATGAGCGCAGCAGAAAATGCCAGGTGAAAAGTGACGGGCGGATGAATGTCCGCCTGTCACTTTTCATTTATAATCTTTTGCATGGTTAAAGTTATCTCCGGGGAACGGATCGGGAAAGAAGGGCGGCTGGGTATTGGGTGTTCGGCATTTGTTTTTGATGCAAAACGGGAGAAGGTTTTGCTGCTTAAGAGATCTGATGATGAAAAATGGGCAGTTCCCGGCGGCGTGATGATGGCTGGGGAAAGTCTTTCAGAAGCTTGCGAGAGGGAAGTGCTGGAAGAAACAGGATTGAAAATAAAAGTGAACAGATTATTGAGCGTGTATACATCTCCGCACCGCCTATTAACATATCCTGACGGGAATAAGTGGCAGCCTGTGAATTTGCATTTTGAAGCTGAGATCGTGCGTGGCGAATTAACAGTCAACGCGGAGGCTTTGGCTTTTGGCTTTTTCTCCCTGCTTGAAACGGAAAGACTTGATATGCATGGAATGGATCGAATGCGTGTCAAAGATGGGTTTGCAGGGAAGGTGCAGGCAGTTATTTATGATGACTATGATGTATAAAATCGTATGATGTCGTTTTTGTTCAGAGCTTGGCGTGTCTTTCCGTCCTGGTTTCACCTGCTTGCCTCCCGACTGCTCCGGCCGAGGTTCCGCGTGGCAGTCGCGGCGGTTATTTTCGACGAGCATGAACGCATCCTACTTTTCAAACATACCTACCGGAAATTTGAATGGGGCATCCCGGCAGGCGGACTGGAGCATCGCGAACAACCTGAAAACGCAATTGTCCGCGAGGTATATGAAGAGACGAGCATGCAGATCAAAGTGCAGAAACTGTTGCTGGCAGAAAGCGCGAAGGAAGACCATCACGTCAGCTTGATCTATTTGTGTAATATCGTGAGCGGAGAGTTCGAAGCGTCACTTGAAATTTCAGAGATGAAATATTTCGATGTGGACAACCTGCCCCAGATGTTGTTCGCAGAAAAAAGTCTTATCAGGAAAATTGCAAGCGGCAAATTTTAGGAAAGAAACATATTTACCAATTTACCATGACCAACATTCTCCTTATCGGTATTGGCGGCTTTATCGGCTCCATCGTGCGCTATCTTGCCAGCGGGTATGTCCAGCAAGCCTCTAAAAGCATTGATTTCCCCTATGGCACGCTTGTGGTCAACGTGCTTGGCTGTTTTATCATAGGCTTCCTTGCCCAACTGGCTGAAAACCGAGGCGTTTTTACAACCCAATCACGGTTATTCGTATTTGTTGGTTTTCTTGGAGGATTTACCACCTTCTCGACATTCGGAAATGAAACTCTTAACTTGATGCGCGAAGGGCAGTCCATGAATGCTTTGGCAAACATCGGCACGAACGTGGTTTTAGGATTGTTCGCCGTCTGGCTGGGCCGTACAGTTTCATATTTGATCTGGAGATAACCATGCACTTACCCGAAGAAGGCTCTCTTATGCGGATTTTCATTGGCGAGGCGGACAGACACGCAGGCAAGCCGCTCTACGAATGGATTGTCCTGCAAGCCTGCGCGCAAGGACTTGCGGGCGCAACAGTCCTGCGCGGGATCATGGGATTCGGCGCAAACAGCCGGGTGATTCACGCCTTCAAAATTGAACGCCTTTCCGAAGACCTTCCCATCGTCGTTGAAATTATTGATACAAAGGAAAAACTCGAAACCTTCCTTGATTTGATCGATCCGCATATCAAAGCGGGTATGGTGACTCTTGAAAAAGCGGAAATCAAATTCTACCGCGCCGACAAAAACTAACCCTGGAGATCCAATATGAACTGGCTTGAAGTTTCACTGACTGTTAATGGCGAACTTGCCGAATCTGTTGCGGATGTTTTTGCGCGTTTTGCCCCCAATGGTGTGATGACCGAACAGGGTGTTAAGTTCCTTGATGATGAAGATGAAGGCACCGCAACGGGGCCCATCACCGTCCGCGCATATTTGGAAGTCAATGAGCAACTGGAAGAAACGCGGCAAAAACTCGAAGAATCACTTTTTTATTTGGGGATGATCACTCCCGTGCCGACTCCCACCTACAAGCAGATCGCGGACCAAAACTGGATGGAAGCCTGGAAATTACACTACAAACCGATCCTTATCGGAGAGGGACTTCTTATCCTCCCCGCCTGGATTGAATCGCCGGATCCCAAGCGCATCCCCATAAAAATTGACCCGGGCATGGCATTCGGCACAGGTACGCATCCTACAACGCAGTTGTGTTTGGAATTGATGGAAAAATCGTCAATGTTTAACCGCCATTTGAAAATTGTCATAGATGTCGGTTGTGGCTCGGGTATTCTTTCCATTGCCGCCCTAAAACTCGGTGCGGAAAAAGTCCTTGGTGTGGATATTGACATCGAGTCCGTCAAAAACTCCCGCGAAAATGCAGATCTTAACCAAGTGGGGGATGAATTGTCGCTTGGCCAGGGGTCAGTGACCGAAATTCTACAGGGCAACTTCACCTTCAAATCTGCTCCATTGGTTGTGGCAAACATCCTTGCCCCGATCATCATTCGCCTGTTCGATGCCGGTCTCGCTGATTTGGTTGAGGCAGGTGGCGAGATCATTCTGAGCGGCATTCTCGACCATCAATCTGGGAGTGTTGTTGCTGCCGCAGAGGCAAAGGGCCTGAAGCTCAAAGATCAACGCCAAATGGGTGATTGGATCGTGCTGAAAATGGCGCGTGATGTATAATCATTGTCAACCATGGACCGCCGCAAACTGTTCTACTACCTGCTCCTGAATATCTTCGTCTCCGCGATTGTGACGGGCGGAATGCTCTTTTGGTATGACCGTAATTACCGCGCCAGCCTTTCTGCCGTGCCGCAGTCCGTACCCGGAAGCAGCAATTCCGAACCGGTTTCGACCCTCAATCC
This sequence comes from uncultured Anaerolinea sp., assembly GCA_964385315.1. Lineage (GTDB taxonomy): Bacteria > Chloroflexota > Anaerolineae > Anaerolineales > Villigracilaceae > Villigracilis. Next base: position 4,786 of record CAYLOW010000066.1, on the reverse strand, counting down.
ACAGACCGATATCCCAGTTAAGGTCAGCAGCGTTGTCGGCGCAGGGACGCTGGGTTCTGAGATCGTCGTGGTCAAATTTGAAGGCGAAGGCCAACTGGATCTGACATCATGGCAACTCAAGGATGAAGATGGCAACATCTTCAAATTCCCGAAACTCACACTTTATCCAAATGGCGCAGTTCAGGTTCACACAATCATTGGTACAGATACCGTTATTGACCTCTATTGGGGCATAGACAAAGCCGTTTGGAGTTCAGGCGAAAATGCCCGCCTTTTCGATGCACAGGGTAACCTGAGGGCAGTGTATCGCGTTCCGTGATGAGTATAAGCGTGCTCCGCTGCTCCCTTTCTCCCACAACCTTCAATGCTGCAGTTTGGATGCTGTTTGTGATGGGTGAATGAAAATGCTTGCTCCATCCGATGTTAGATTCCAGACTATCAGCCAAATCAACCAACCTTAACCATGACACAAGCCCTCTACCGTAAATACCGCCCCAAAGGCTGGGATGCTGTAATTGGACAAGATCATGTTGTCCAGACACTTACCAACTCCATTAAAGCAGACCGAGTCGGTCATGCCTATCTTTTTGCGGGCTCTCGTGGAACGGGGAAAACGACTGTCGCCCGTCTGCTTGCCAAAGCGGTCAACTGTCTCAATGAAGACCCTGCCAGGCGCCCCTGCAACGAATGCGAAAATTGCATCGCAGTAAATGAAAACCGCTTCATGGACTTGATCGAAATAGATGCGGCATCGAATAACGGCGTTGATGATGTTCGTGAGTTGCGCGATAAGATCAATTTTTCACCGTCACAAGGCAAATATAGGGTTTATATTATCGATGAAGTCCATATGTTGTCCACGCCAGCGTTCAATGCCATTCTCAAAACCCTGGAAGAACCGCCCCCGCACGCCATCTTTATCCTGGCAACCACTGAAATTCATAAAATCCTCCCTACTGTTTTGTCCCGCTGCCAGCGTCATGAATTCCGCCGCGTGCCAGTGGATGAAATCGTGGCAAATCTCAAACATATCGTCGAGGCCGAAAACCTTGTTGCCGATGAGGAAGCCCTTACTCTCATTGCCCGTCAATCTGCAGGCGGTATGCGAGACGCTCAATCGCTGCTCGACCAGCTTGCTTCGACGGGCTCAAAAATCACGCTCGCTCTCGCGCAAGCAGTCCTTGGGACTGCCACAAGCAGAACCGTTCTCGATCTCATTACATCCATTCTTGAACATCAACCCGCGCATGGAATGGAGGCCATCCACCGGGCGCTTGATTCCGGCGCTGATCCGCGTTCGCTTGCCCGTCAAATTGTCGAATACCTGCGCGGGCTCATGTTGATTCAAATGGGTAACATGGATCAGGTTGAGGCCACGCGTGAGGTCAAGGTGCAAATGGATGCCCACGCAAAATCATTTAGCACCACCGACGTCCTGCGGATAATGAAGATCTTCAACAATGCAGCTACGACGGATTCGCGGAGCGGATGGCAGCCATCGTTAAGTATTGAACTTGCTCTCGCGGAAGCGGTGGATGCCCCGGCCGTTTCCCAGATGTTCGTTTCTAGACCCACGCCTCTACCTGTTCCTGTTCCCCAGGCAGAAGTGAAGCAACCCGCAGTTTCCACGCTGAGCGCAGCGCCCCAGGAGGGGACCTTTGCCAATTTCCCCGCTGAGGATATCCCTGTCATCAGTGAAGATGCGATCAGAAAATCATGGAAGCATATGGCTGCATCCCTGCCTAAATCCCAGGGGAATGTTAGCGCACTGCTGAACTCAGTTAAGGGGTGGCAGGTTCAAGGCAAAACGCTTGTGCTTGAGTTAGCCAGCGAAGTGCTGGTCTCGAAGCTGGATAAACCTGATCAAATCGAATTAATTCAAAAACTGATCAAAGATAATTTCAATGTGGATATTTTTGTCCGCTGTACTGTCACCAATGCCAAGAGCAAAGGCAAAATGCCAGATAACATTGCTCAAGATGGCATGGTTGCTGCTGCCATCAAACACGGCGGGGAGTTGGTGGACGGGAATTGAGGCATATAATTACTTGACTTGTAAGTATTACGACTGATCGACAAATAACCCACCTAACCAGGAGACCAATTTTATGGCAAAAGGATTTAATAGAGGCCCCGCCGCGATGGGCGGACAGGGCGGAATGATGCAGCAGCTTCAAAAGCTGCAAAAGCAAATGGAAGAAGAACAGGCCAAACTTGCCGTTGAAACTGTCACCGCGACAGCAGGCGGCGGCGCGATCAAAGTAACCATGACAGGCGATCAGAAGTGCCGTGAAGTGGTGATTGACCCCGAATTGTTGAAAGATGCAGACGCTGAGATGCTGCAGGATATGGTTCTCTCTGCTGTCAATATGGCGCTCGATCAATCACGCGAACTTGCCAACCAGAGGCTTGGCCCACTTTCGGGCGGGCTGCCTTTCTAGTTAATGAGTCAAAGGCCGCAAGCCAGGTACGTACCTTTGATATTTAACCTTCGATAGCCTCATGCTTCTCCCCGAATCCATCCAATCTCTTATCACTGCCCTGGAACGCCTGCCAGGCATTGGGCCCAAATCCGCCTCGCGTTTGGCATTCTACCTTTTACGCGCATCGGAAGACGTCGCCCAGGACTTGTCTGTAGCGCTGGCGAATCTTAAAGCCAACACCGCTTTTTGTCAGGAATGTTTTAACATCACTGAAGCAGGGCATGAACGTTGTGAGATTTGCGAATCGTCCAAGCGCGATGGAGCCCTCATCTGTGTTGTCGAAGAGGCGCTGGATGTTTTGGCGCTTGAACGCACAGGCGGTTTTCACGGAAAATATCATGTCTTGCAGGGAGTTTTGTCTCCCATCGAAGGAATCGGCCCTGATGATCTTAAGATCAAACAATTGGTGGCCCGAGTTGCCAATGGGGGGGTGAAGGAGATCATCCTGGCCACCAATCCCAGCATGGAGGGCGATGCAACCGCACAATACACGCAGGGGCAGCTAAAGTCGTTCGATGTGCATGTTACACGTCTTGCCCGCGGTCTGCCCGTGGGCGGGGATCTTGAATATGCGGACCAAAACACATTGCTGCGCGCTTTGTCTGGAAGGCAGGAAATGAATTAGAGGCAGACCCCGAATTTTCCGGGGTCCTTTTTATTGAGGTATTTTAAGCATCCAGGGTTCGTGTGAAGTTAACTATTTCTGATGAAAATTACCATCCTCTCTTACGGCTCTCGCGGTGATGTGCAGCCTTTTATTGCGCTTGCGCTTGGTTTACAGCAAGCTGGGCATGTCGTCAAACTTGCCGCGCCGCACAGGTTTTGGGAAATCGTAACGTCAAAAAAAATATCTTTTGTCCCGTTGGCGGGAGACCCGGAAGAAATCAGCAGGTTGATCAACCTTGCAGGCACAAATCCGGCACGCGTTGTTATGGCTGTATCAGATTATATTTTTCCCATCGCGCCGCAGGTCTCGCGGGCGGCTTTTCCTGCCTGTGAAGATGCAGACCTCATTATTCATTCCTTCTTATTCACAGTTGGCGGGCATTCATGGGCATGTGAACATAACATTCCAGACATCTCTGTTCAAACATTTCCCATATTTGCGCCAACGCGCGCCTTCCCGAGTATCGCATCGCCAAATATTCCTCCCGGCGCACTTAGCTGCTTCTCTCACTGGCTTGCGACACAAATATTTTGGTACGGAGGAAATAGCGGGTATGGATCCGCGAGGCGTGCCGCCCCGGATGTTCGCTACCCGAAGAAATTATATTGGCCATTTACAGCCTCCCCGTTCCGCCTTCAGACTCCATTGCTGCTTGCTTACAGTCCAAGCATTTTGCCGCGCCCCGGCGATTGGGATGAACACGTTCATGTGACGGGATATTTCTTTTTGGATGAAGTTTTCTACCAGCCGCCCGGGGATCTGTCTGATTTTCTAGCTGGAGGAAACCCTCCTGTTTGCATTTCCTTTGGGAGCATGATCAATCGAGATGCAAAACGAATCGATGAGATCGTTTGTGAGGCATTGCTGCGAACCCATAATCGCGGCATTATTCTTTCAGGCTGGGGAGGAGTGAAAAAGCAGGCTACTAATGAGCTGCTTTATCTTCCATCCGTTCCGCATGATTGGTTATTACCCCGATGTAAAATGATTATTCATCATGGCGGAGCAGGTACCACGTCTGCCGGATTGAGGGCCGGAATACCCGAAATTGTGCTTCCGCATACCGCTGACCAGCCATTTTGGGGAAGCAGGATCCACGCGATAGGCGCCGGGCCAAAGCCCATCATGGCGAAAAAAGTATCGGTGGAGACAATAATCAGCGCAATTGCAGAGGCTGAGTCAGTTGTTATCCATGAGCGCGCGTGGGAAATAGGCCAAAGCGTACGAAGCGAAAATGGAGTCGCGGCTGCTATTAAAATAATCGAAAAACACGCTGCTGAATTTCAATCAAAGACCGCTTGGAGAGTTGGTAAATAGGCCTAAAAATTCGTGCGATTTTTTAAGGTTGAAATGTCTTTTGGCTATTGACAAAGACAAGGAAATACATATAATTGCCCTTCGCCAGTAAAAACGAAAAAGATTTCGTCAACAGACAAATCGATGACAACTGAGTAACCGTCTTCCATCAAAGACATAAAGCAAATGGTTTTATATTTGATGAGCCGATGCAACAAAAAAGCATCGGTGTTTTGGTCTGTGTAAGGCCTTGACAGATGGTTATAGAGCAGATAGAATACCGTTCGCTCAAATGGCAAGCACCTTAACAACTGAACAGTGATAGGAAACAAAATTTTTG
>CAYLOW010000065.1:0-16865 GCA_964385315.1 uncultured Anaerolinea sp. | reverse complement strand
AGCATAAAACCAGGAATTAAAAAGCGGACACAGTTGTTTGTGTCCGCTTTTTTTATTGGCTAAAACCCAGTCCATTGACTGGCCTACCCCATTCTCCCGGTTATATACGCCTCGGTCAATTCCTCTTTGGGGTGTGTGAATATCTCGCTGGTGGGCGAGAATTCAACCAATTTTCCGAGCCAGAATAACCCGGTGAAATCTGAAACACGGGCGGCCTGCTGCATGTTGTGGGTCACAATGATGATGGTGTACTGCTGTTTGAGTTCGGCGATCAATTCCTCCACATGCAGGGTGGCGATCGGGTCGAGGGCGGAGGTGGCCTCGTCCATCAGGATGACTTCAGGCTGCACCGCGATCACGCGCGCGATACACAGGCGCTGCTGCTGTCCCAGTGATAACCCCATCGCGTCGGATCTCAGGTCGGTTTTTACTTCGTCCCACAAGGCGGCACGCTCGAGGCTGCTTTGTACGACCTCGTCCAGGTTCACGTCCATGCCCATTACACGCGGACCAAATGCCACGTTGTCATAAATGGATTGCGGGAATGGGTTTGGTTTTTGGAACACCATGCCCACGCGCTGACGCAGGTTGACCACATCCATTTTTTCATCGTAAATATCCTCGCCTTTTAGCAGGATCTTCCCATCCACCCGTGTGCCCGCGATCGTGTCGTTCATGCGGTTGAGACAGCGCAGGAAGGTGGACTTGCCGCATCCCGATGGACCGATCAGCGCAGTCACTTTTTGCGGCTGGATTTCAAGGTTAATACCCGAGAGAGTTTTTTTGGCAGACGTGTAATAAAAGTCCATGTTTTGGACTGAGAAAGCAGAGTCAGGTGTCATGGGTGAAATTTTATCAGAAAGTGGAGGGAAGAAAGAACCAAGCGGGATAAAATGGCCAATCTCCATTCCTTTATCTCCCGCTGCCGCTGACTTGTGCACGTGTCTGCCAACGACTATAATTCCGGTCCGATGAAACGTGTCCTTTCCTTTTTTCTTTTTCTCTCTTTATTCATTTCCTCCTGTGCTTCCAACCCGGCGCAGCCTGCCAACGCTGATCCATCAGCATATTATATTGAAAACAAAGGCTCCGATACCATTGTCAACCTTGCGTTGGCATGGGCGGAGAAATATCAGGGCGACCACGCGGATGTCCGCATATCTGTAACAGGCGGCGGGACGGGGACGGGGATCGCGGCTTTGGTGAACGGTACAGTGGATCTGGCAAACGCATCCCGCAAGATCAAGGATGAAGAGACCGCTCAAGCGCAATCCAACGGTGTTGACCCTGTGGAGCACATCATTGCGCGCGACGCGATCGCCGTGATCGTGAATCCCAATAACCCTGTCAGTGAATTAACACTGCAGCAAATTTCAGATATCTACAGCGGCAGGTATACGAACTGGCAGGATGTGGGCGGGGAAGACCGTCCCATTGTGCGCCTGTCACGCGAAACGAATTCAGGCACGCACGTTTATTTTCTGGAAACCGTCTTGCGCCTGGGAAGCAAGGAGAACAAGATCCTGTTTTCCATGGATACCCTGCTGCTCCCATCGTCAGAGGGGATCATTTCGGAAGTGCGCGATAACCCCAATGCCATCGGCTATGACGGGCTCGGTTATGTGCCGGACGATCTTAAAACAATTGCGATCGCAAAGGAGGCCGGCGGCGCGTATGTTCTGCCTTCGATCGACACGGTGAACGATAAATCCTATGCCATCGCGCGCGATCTTTACATGTATACCAACGGCGAACCCGCCGGTGTGATCAAGGAATATCTTGATTGGATCCTTTCGGATCAAGCGCAGGTGATCGTGGCAGATCTGGGGTTTGTGCCTGTACTAAAATAATAATGTCATTGCAAGGAGCGATGTGCCGAAGCAATGACATCTGGAGACTTATGGAAAAATCCTTATCATGGCGTGAGTTTGTCATCACCCGGTTGATCCAAACTTCCGGCTATTCCGCCATCCTGTTCGTGGCACTAATCTTTTTCTTCCTGCTGCGTGAAGGCCTGCCTGCGCTGGTCCAGGTGGATCCTGCGGCCCTGCTCAACACGCGCTGGTATCCCATTGAAAATTATTTTGGCATCCTGCCGTTGATCACAGGCTCGCTGATTGTCACGTTCGGCGCGGCGTTGATCGCCGTGCCGTTTGGCATTGGCACAGCGGTTTACATCTCCGAGATCGCTCCGCGCTGGATGCGGGAAATACTCAAGCCGCTGGTGGAATTACTCGGCGGGCTGCCTTCTGTTGTTTTGGGATTTCTCGGGATCCTGGTTCTTGCCCCATTTCTACGAGTCTTTCTGGACCTGCCAACCGGCCTGACTGCGCTGGCTGGCTCCCTGCTTTTGGGCGGGATCGCTGTGCCAACGATCGTCTCTGTGGCCGAGGATGCGCTTGACTCTGTCCCGCGGGCCTACCGTGAAGGGGCCTGGGCGTTGGGCGCGACCCGCTGGCAGACCATCTGGAGGGTGACATTGCCCGCCGCAAAATCAGGCGTGCTGACCGCCGTCATGCTCGGCGTGGGGCGTGCCATCGGCGAAACAATGGCCGTGATGATGGTCACCGGTAACGCACCGGTGCTGGCAGTAAAACTTGGCAGTCTCTTTTCCCCTGTCCGCACAATGACCGCCACCATCGCGGCAGAGATGGGCGAAGTCGCAAATGGATCCACGCATTATCACGTGCTGTTCTTTATCGGGATGGTGCTGTTCATCATCTCACTGGTCGTGAATATTATCGCATCGTCAGTCGTATTCCGCTCAAAGAAAAGGGCGGAGAGAATATTATCATGATGACCAGGTTCCTTTCCCGCAACCGTCACACCGTCCAGCGGCTTGGATTTGCCGCCATCACATTGATGGCACTGTTAACCGTCCTGCCGATCATTGGAACGATCATCTTCATTCTTGTCAAAGGCGGTTCCGCCATTTCATGGGAATTCCTTTCGGGCTTTCCGCATGATGGAATGCGCGCGGGCGGTATCCTGCCCGCGATCATCGGCACGCTGTATTTGACCATCGGTACGGCATTCTTTTCCGTTCCTTTGGGGATCGCCGCCGCCATTTATCTCGCGGAGTATGCCAAAGAAAACCGGTGGACCCGCCTTATCCGTCTTGCGATCATTAACCTCGCGGGCATTCCTTCGGTTGTGTACGGGTTGTTTGGACTTGGGCTGTTCGTCCTGTTCCTGAAATTTGGCACATCCATCCTCGCCGCTTCCCTCACGCTTTCGATCATGACTTTGCCTGTCATTATCAGCACATCAGAGGAGGCATTACGCGCCGTGCCGCAAGCCTTCCGCACCGTGAGCATTTCCCTCGGCGCAACCCGCTGGCAGACGATCAGCCGCATCATTTTGAAGGAAGCCCTGCCGGGCATTTTGACAGGTGTCATTCTCGGGTTGGAACGCTCCGCGGGGGAGACCGCTCCGATCCTTTTTACGGGCGCGGCATTCTTTCTCCCGCGCCTGCCGCAATCCCCTTTTGATGCGACCATGGCTTTGCCGTATCATCTGTTCGTCATTTCGACCCAGGTGCCTGAAATGCCGATCCAGATCCAATACGGAACGGCGCTGGTCCTGCTTGTTTTTGTATTAACCATGAATATTATTGCGACTGTGATCCGTTCGCGAGCGAGAGCAAAACGACAATGGTAGATAAAATCGTCATCGAAAATCTTTCCCTCCAATATTCCGACGGAACGGAATCCCTGCGTGATGTCAGCATGGGGATCCGCCAGAATGCTGTAACCGTTTTATTTGGACCTGCGGGCGGCGGAAAGTCCACCCTGCTGCGCTGTCTTAACCGCTTGAATGACCTGACCGAAATCAAAGCCAGCATGGGGCGGATTTTGATCGACGGCGAAAATATCCTCGATCCGAAAACGGATGTGATCGCCCTGCGCCGCAAAGTGGGCATGGTCTTCGCGCGTCCCGTTCCCCTGCCCATGAGCATCCGCGGGAATATAACCTATGCGCTTGAGCTCTCGGGTGAAAAACGAAAATCAAAATTGGATGAAGCCGTGGAACGCAGTTTGAAACTGGCCGCCATTTGGGATGAAGTGAAGGATCGTTTAAATGACCCAGCCATTGCGCTTTCAGGCGGACAGCAGCAGCGCGTCTGCCTTGCGCGTGTGATCGCCCTGCAGCCCCAGATCATTTTGCTCGATGAGCCCACCTCAGGCCTTGACCCGATCTCAACCGGCAAGGTGGAAGCCGCGCTGCTTGAATTGAAAAAAGAGTATACGGTCATTCTTGTGCCGCATTCCGTGCAACAAGCCGCACGCACCGCCGATTACGCCGCATTCTTTTTGACGGGTGAACTGATCGAATATGCCGAAGGCAAACAAATATTCACAACCCCGAAACAAAAGAAGACCGAAGATTATATAATGGGCAGGTTTGGATAAGGGGGATAGCGGGTTTTGTTAGCCAACACCCTTTTGGTGTGTTAAAATTACGACAAGAATCATAATGGCTTGTGTAAGCGCCGGAACGTGTTCCTGTAATTCACGGCGCATTTGAGAAAGCCCCTATTACCCAAAAGTGAACTTCAATGAAAATTATTGACAAGACCTCCCAACAAGATGCCAATGGCAATATCGGTATTGTTGCCCGTGCTCAGGGAACCCTGAAGTATGGGCTAAGCTGGTATGCAGAATTGGAAGCCCAAAAGACGGTGATCGCCCAGTTGGAACGCGTGCTCGAGAAGGGCTTTGTATTGATCCGTAATTTCACCCTGCCAAACAGCGAGATCGTGATCCCCATTATTTTATTGGGGGCCGGAGGCATTTGGGTAATTTATGTCACGAATGTGAAGGGGAATTTTGAAGCAAAAGGTGACCAGTGGAATATTGTCAATAATGACGGGAAATCATTGCCAGCCCCTATTAATTATATTAGCCGTGTGACCCAATTGGGGACGGTTTTTCAGAAGTACTTGAAAATTCAGAAAGTGGAGATGCCCAACGCTGTGGAAACCGTGTTGATCGCGGCAGACCCAGGTGCGCAAATTGAATCAGTACGCCCGATGGTGCGCGTGGTGCGAAGCGACGCGATCAAACAGTTCGCAAGTGCGCTTTTACAGGCGCCACCTGTCTGGCGGACTGATTTTATTCACGAATTGGCAGACCGTATTATTGAAGCCATACCACCCGAAGAATTAAAGCCCATAACACCCGTGCCTGCGCAAACTTCCAACCAGCGCGACAGGGCTGCTTTTGAACAGGTGAATCCATTTGAAAGTGAGCTTGGCTTTGCGTTTGACGACAGCGAACCCCAACCCGCCGCACAGGAGTCAAACCCGGACGACGCGGATCACCCGCAGGTTAATGAAACGCGGGCGCCAGTTAAAAAGAAATTTTTAGGATTGGGAGATACCCAGATCATTTTACTGGTGGGCATGGTAATTGTTGAAATTTGCATTCTTTTCGGGTTTGGCATACTCCTTTTGGTTCTTTAAGCTGCCTTGACACCCCCCTTCCTATCTATAGTCATCCCGGCTCATAATGAAGAGCTTCGCCTGCCACGTTCATTGAGGCAGGTCTTTGCGTTCCTTGAGAAGCAGTCCTATTCTGCCGAGGTCATTATTGTTGAAAACGCCAGTTCAGACCGCACACTGGAGCTGGCGCGCGAATTCGCCCTGCACCAACCCAACTTAATTGTTCTGCATGAAGACCGGGCCGGCAAGGGGAATGCTGTCCGGCGCGGTGTACTGGAAGCCCGCGGTGAATATCGTTTTATTTGTGACGCCGACCTTTCCATGCCGATCGAGGAATTGGAGAAATTCCTGCCCCCTGTCTTGAACGGCTTTGATGTGGCGATCGCCTCACGTGAGGCTCCGGGGGCGGTCCGTTTTAACGAACCCACTTATCGTCATTGGGGCGGGCGCGCGATCAACCTGATCATCCGTTTATTGATCCTGCCTGGTTTGAATGATACACAATGTGGTTTTAAATGTTTTCACGCCGGAGCGGCTGAAAAACTTTTTCAAATGCAAACCTTGGGCGGCTGGTCTTTTGATATCGAGATCCTTTACCTTGCACGCCGAAACCAGATGAAGATCACGGAAATTCCCGTTAATTGGTATTTTGATCCGGATAGCAAAGTACGCGCAGTGCGCGATGCCCTGCGTATGATTGGGGACATATTCCGCATTCAAAGCAACGCCCTGCGCGGCAGATATGATCCCAAGCCCTGACCTTACCCACGAAAAAAAACTTTGGTCTGCCTATCAACATGTAGTTGGAATGGACGAAGCGGGACGCGGCGCCCTGGCAGGGCCGGTCTGTGTGGGTGCGGTGATCCTGCCGGATGACGACCCGCACCTCCTGCGCACATTGAGCGGGGTGCGGGATTCCAAACAGTTGTCTGCCCGCAAGCGTGATCAACTCGTGCCGCGCATCAAACAGGCTGCGCGGGCCTGGGGTATTGGTTTTTCCCCGGCAGATGAAATCGATGCCCTGGGAATTGTCCCCGCCACACGCCTTGCCGCGAGCCGCGCATTGGAATTCATGCAGTATTTTCCGGATTTTTTGCTGACAGATTTCCGCCTTGAGCTGCCCGAACTGGATATATCACAGGCGGCGCTGGTCAAGGGAGACCAACGCTCCCTGAGCATTGCATCCGCCTCCATTCTTGCCAAAACAGCGCGTGATGCGTTAATGGTCGAATTGGACTCCCGGTATCCGCAGTACGGCTTCGCGCGTCATAAGGGATATGGATCGCTGGTGCATCGAAACGCGATCGTGGAATTTGGATTTTCCTCCATGCACCGGAAAACCTTTCATATAAAAAACTGCGGATGATCTTCATCCGCAGTTTTTTTACTTTTTCAAAATGTTGCCGCCCCCTGATAGTTTGCTTTCAGGTTTGCCCGCCCGCCAGGCGTAATATCCCAACCCCACTCCTCCCAAGAGCAACAGGCCGCCGATAATGCCGAATAGGGGGTTCGTTGCCTTCGGTTCGTTCTGGGGCGCCGCGTTGACATCTGCCACGATATCCTTTGACTGGATGCCGAAATCCACAAAGGCGCGGTCACCGGCTTTGACATCCAGTGAAGAGGTCAATGCCATGGTCGGGTTGTAATTTTCAGGGATACCCACTGTAATGTTGTAATTGCCTTCCGGTACATTTGAAAAACAGATCCCCTGATACGCCTCCGGGTCGGAAGGAATGACCGTATCCTGGGCGGCGGAATACGCGCCGTTATTTTCAGTCACACTGACAGCGCCGCCTGAAACAGCGGGTTCCGTCCCTTCGCGCAGCGCATTGCCATTGGCGTCGTTGAAAAGCAAAATACAAATTTCAGTTGTCCCGGTAAATAGTGTCGGGGTAGGGGTGGGCGGCGCAGGCGTGGGAGATGGCCCGGCGGTCGGCGTGCCTGCCAGGGAGACAATGCCAATGAGCAATTCCTGCCCCTCGACCAGGCCGCAATTCGCATCCAATTTTGAATTCAACTGGCGAAGTTGGTCGACTGTGATGCTGTGGATCGCCGCCACGCGAAAGCAGCTATCACCTGGCTGTACGATATATAGAATACGCCCATCCGCGCCGGGCGTGGCTGTAGGAATGACCTGCTGTTTGCCGGGTGCGGCATTTGCGGGAAGCCACAACCCGAGCAGAAGAAAGCTCATTAAAGTAACCAGGATAAAAAATCGCTTTGGATTCATGCACAAAATTATATCAGGATTCAGTTATACCCCCGAAAAAAACTTCGGAAGTCCGGCAGGGACTTCCGAAATCAGTCAGATTGAATCATTACAACGCTGGAATGGATTCCCTACCCGTCCCCTTCCTCCCCGCTCCCGCCTGCGCTTCCGGGCTGCTCCACACGTACCAATTCACCATGATAGTTGATGATGACCTTGAAGCCCATCATACCGAGGTAGGCGCGCATATCCTCCGGAATACCGGTCTGCATCAGCGTGTCAAATTGCTGATCGATATTTTTAAGCTGTTGTTCGATGATGGCCTTTGAGAAGGGGTCATCCTGGCCGAGCATTTTGGCGGTTTGTTCTGAAATGATATCTTCACTGCCTTTCATCAGTTCGGTCATTTGTGCCAGCACGGCACGGTCGATCTGCCCGGCGGGGATGTGGCGGCGGAATCCAGAATCATTCACCACATAACATGGCTCAGACCCAATAAATGCGGTTTCGGCGGGGTTGCCGAGTTCATCGATCACAAGCCCGGCAAATAGAGGTTGGTTGGGCATGGATTAACTCTGGCGGCCTTCCACCGCGGCAAGCAGAATGCCTGCGGCAAGCCCGAGACGGCGGTCCAACCTTTGGCCGGTATCCATGCTGAAATCAATGTTTAGCGAGTAGGTGAAGGGATTGAAATTCTGTTTGAGATCGGCCACGCGATCTGTACCAAACAGGATGTCGTAATTTTGCGGAACGAGATTGCTTAGGAAGCGGCGCAGCAACGCGAGGCCCATGCTGTCTTCCATCAGCTTGCCGATCACAACATCGCCCGCATCCAGAACTTCCCATTCATCGCGCAGAATGGACGCCAGCCCTTTGCGGCGCAGCGCGCCCACTTTTTGACCTGTGGCACTGTCCACCACATCATAGGCGGCGGAGAAATCAACGATCTGGCGCGCCTTGACCATCAGCACTTCCTGCGCCTTGCTTTCGTCTGAATAGACGCGGATATCCTCGCGCAGTTTGAACATTTTCTGCTCACTGAATAACAGGAGTTTTCCGTCAGGTGCAAAGAAACGGAATTTCCCGGCCAGCGCAAAGACCTGTCGTTTGAGCACGTACTGGTTATATTGAAAAGCAGCGTTCATGTTTTCTCCTTTTAAAAGTTGGGGTGCAGGGTTTCGATTCTGCACATGTTGAACTACACGATCTGTACCCGGGTGCCTTCACCGGGCAGGTGCAGGTAGTCCTCTCCGATCGGGACGTTGGGCCTGCTCCAGCGATAGATCCACTTTGCATCCTCTGACGGTAAATTCACACAGCCATGGCTGCGGGGACGTCCGTAATCATTGTGCCAATACGTCCCGTGGAAGGCGTTGCCGTAGCTTGTGAAGAAGGAACACCATGGCACGCCGGGCAGGTCGTAATGATTTTTTACATCTTCATCCTGGTTATTCATGTGCACGGAAGGGCCCTTATGGTATGTGAGAAAATCGCCCAAAGGTGTGCGCGTCCCTTTGGAACCGCTCGAACAGCGCGACGAGAACACCATCTTATCCCCTTCGAACGCGGTCACCAGCTGCGTGGGCAGATCGACATGGATCAATTTCTCAGATTCAGGGACGTCCGGGGAAAGCTGCGACAGTTCCTCATCTGGTATGAGCCGCATGTCGTAATACGGGACGAAAACCGATTTTTCGATCTCCCGGTCATAGATCTCATACCAGATACTTTTTTCTTCGCGGGTCACGACGGTCCTTGTTATCCAGTGCGTGCTCCCATAATATAGACGGTAGCCATTTTTTGCCTTGATAAAGGGGGTGAGCCGCGGGTTACTGTAAGGCACAACGATCTCGCCAAGCTGGCCCCCGGCAGGAATTTCATAGACAGGTTTCTGGAATTTGGTCTCCACGGGATGCAGCCAACCCGAGTAGGTAAAACCGCCATCCAATTTAAACCAGGATGTATTAAACTGATTACCTGGTCCCGCTTCGCCTTCCACGACAGACTTGAGTTCAACGACCTGGTCAAGGCCAAAGAGCTCGAGTTCTTTGGCCTTGAACGACGCGGTCTCATAAAGCGGAACACCGCTCCAGGTGATACGGCCCTGCGGGGCAGGCGGGGCTGCCAAAACGCGGTCAAAGCCCAGTTCGGAGAGAACAAGGCCAAGTGCCCCGGAGGCGGATATTTTCAAAAAGTCACGACGGGAAATTTGATTGATCATATCTTTCTAAGACGCTTCTTCGTTATCATATTCTTACAGCACGATCTCGACCCTGGTTCCCGCTTTTCCGAAGGAAAATTTCTTGTTGATGGGTACTTGCGGGGAAGTCCAGCGGTACAGCCATTTTGCGCTTGGCATTGAAAGGTTGATGCAGCCGTGGCTGCGCGGACGTCCGAAGTCATTATGCCAGAAGGTGCCGTGGAGGGAAATGCCACTTTCAGTTATGTATTGCACCCAGGGGACGCCTGCCAGGTCGAATCCGCTGGCGGTAATATCGCCGGCCGCCATGTGACGGGACGGGCGTTTGTATGATGTGACGAATGCTCCCTTGGGTGTGGTGTACGTGCCGACGCGATACACGCCGCCTGTGGAAACTGGTGATGCGAAAATGGGCTGATCATATTCGTAGGCGATCAAGAGCTGTTCTTCCAGCCGTACCAGTATTTTTTTATCCGCATTTCGAACATCCGGGGAAAGCGGCGCAATTTCCTCCTCTGTCATGATGCGCAAGTGTTCGGCGCGCACATAATACAATTCGTTGTATTTATCATCGAGCACCCGATACCAGACCTGCCCATCAGCGGCGGTGGAAACAGACATGATCCAGTGCGTAGTCTCATAATATACACGGTACGCCACATCGGATGCCGGGTCGGGGGCCTTGTACGCGTCGGTGTACGGTACGCTGACTTCGGCCAGCAGGCCTGCCGCGGGGATATCCATGCGGGGTGTGTTCAGGATCGTCCGCACCGGTTGGACGCTGCCGGAATAGACATAACCCTCCGTGCCGATCTGATACCAGATGCGGTTGTGTGATGTTACATCCTCGCTGATGGTAGTGTTCGTGACATTCAACAGGGAATCTCGCTGGCAGAACTTGACCTGTGTCCCCTCAATGGATGGACGGTCATACATCCAGATCATGCGCGTGGTGACACGCCCCTGCAGGCTGGTGAAGGGGGAATCGAAACTCAGGGGCGGCAGGAACAACCCAGCCAGCCCCAATCCGCCCAACTTTAAAAAGTCGCGCCGCGATATTTTTTTTGATGTCATTTTTACTTGTAAAAACACCATGCCCCTGGCGGGGTGATCTTCAGCGAACTGATGGAGATCGCCAGGGCGTGAGGAGTACAGTAACTGCTATTATATCCGGCTAATTGTGAACATTTACCACTGTTCCAACGGAAGCGAAGTTATACAACCACTCGGCATCGGGAGTGGCAAGGTTCACGCAGCCGTGGCTCATGGGGGTGCCAAAGTTATTATGCCAGTATGTGCCATGCAGGCCATAGTCTTTAAAGAAATACATCACATACGGCACATCGGGTAAATAATATCCCGGCCCTGTCATGGCCTGGGAGCGTACCTTGATCCAGATCTTGAATTTGCCCGTCACGGTCGGTGTTTGCCATGTGCCTGTTGAAACAATGAAGGAGTTCATTAGGGTATCGCCTGCATAGGCGTAGAGCCGCTGCTGCGAAAGATCCACGTCTATCCAGCGCTCACCGTCAGCGACCGCCACTTGCGGCGGGGTGTAAGGAGCAACCGTCGGCGGGGCGAATTCGGATGTGGGGGTGTCAGCAATGATCACCGCAGACAATGCCCCTGGCTCACTTGTCACCTCCGGCTGCGCCGTTGTTGTTGGCGGGGTGACCGGAGTCTCGGTAGGCAGGGCAACGACTTCGAGCGGGGGTTGAATGGCCGGGACTGCGGTTGAAGTTGCCGGCGCAGCATCGACGATGGCAGCTTCAGCTTCGGTTGTCACTTCAGTCTCCGCTGCAATGGCAGTTGGGATCACGATCACCGTTGCGGTCGGCGCGGCCACCTCCACCATTGGCTGGGATTGGATCGCAGCAGATGGTTTGGCGATCTGCACCTGCGCAAAAGGCGGTTTTTCCACAACCTGCGGCGTGGCTGCGATATTCAAAATGGACGCAAGAACGGGGGATGTGACTGCCGACCAGGCGGCGAAAGAGAAGACCGCGCAGCCCACCAGGATCAGCAGGATGGGGAGGAGCATGGTTCGCTTTTTGGGGCTCTTTACAACGGGCTTCTTCCCCTGGGTCTTCAACTCGTTCCGGGCATTCGCCCGGGTGTCCGGACCGGTTTCTTCGGCGAGACGCTGTGCCGCCCATTCCATCCCCTTTTTTGCGCGGGGACTTTCGGGGTTTATCTCCAGCGCTTTACGAATATAGTTCATGCTGTCGCGCGGGTCGACCACCGCTGCGAGGATCAACCACGGGTCTTCGCTTTGAGGAGCCAGTTCTGCGGCACGCTCCGCCCATTGGCGGGCTTCGGCTGCATTCCCCTTTCTCAAAGCTTCTCGGGCATTGACTATGGCTTTTCGGGATTCGATAAAACGCTCATTCATGAGTCACCTTCGGCAAAATGCAGGGGATACAAATAAACACAAGCCTTGTTCAAACAATAATTATAAGCCTTCGTTGTTTTGACAACACCCATTTTATATGCCAATTGAAAGTGTATAAAACCGTATATTTTAAAGTTCAAATTGGCAGGGAGGTTAACCTTGGGGTTTTGTTCTTTTTATTCAATGTTGGGGAATGTGTATGAAAAGATCTCTTACCAGCGAATTTCAACCGGCGTTCCGATATCGGCCCAGTTGTACAGTACCTGCGCTTCATAGGTCCCAAGCACCACACATCCGTAGGAAATGGGCCGGCCCAAATACCCGGCCCAGAGGGTTCCGCCGTTCGAGAGGATCGGAAGGGCATGGATGCCGTTTTCCATGCTGCCCGCCCAGTAAATACCGAGCCAGTTTGGCATCCAGATATCCCAGGTGGCACCGTAGGCGCTGGGAATCTTATCGAGTACGCTGAAATTTCCCGTCCGGGTGGCGTTGTTCATGCCGGTGGATGATACAAAACTGTAGACCTGTGTTTCGCCTTCGTACACATACATGTGCTGTTCTGAGATGTCAACCAGGATGTATTTGTTCCCGCCGTAGGAAGGGGGGGCGTCAGATTGGGTCGTGTTTGTATAGCCGGGGGCAGGGGCAGGCGGCGTATCCGCTACGATCACTGCAGAGATCAGTGATGTTTGCGGATCATTTGGCGGTTCTGTGGGCGGGGGGGAGGCCGTTGGCGCGGGATCGGTTTGGGCGATGGTTAATGTGTCGGTTGGTGCGGGATCGGTTTGAGCGATGGTTAATGTGTCAGTTGGCGCGGGATCAATTGGAATGATGGTTAAGGGCTCGGCCGGTGCGGGATCGGTTTGCACAACCGTTAAAGTTTCAGCGGGAAGAGCGGCAGGGGGGATGGGGTCAACCGGCGAGGCGGCGGGGAAGCCGGCCGGTTTTGCGATCTTTACCAGCGCAAAAGGCGGGCCGGGAGTCGGGCTGACCGCGACAGGCGGCGGGGCTGCCTTGCATGCTGCAACTCCAATCGCCGCGAAAGTCAGGATAATAATAAAGGGGGAATGTTTTTGTTTGCGCGGGGTGCTGCTCATGGTGTGGAGAATGGCGTCGGCACAACACTTTCGTTATTTATAAAGCATAAAATACCCTGTGTCACACCATTTGCCACGAGTTCTGTTTTGTTGGTGAGGATGTCACGGTCCCGGTTCAGGAAGCCGGTTTCGATGATCGCTGTGATGGTGTTCGGGTCAATTTCAGAAAAGGCGTGGTACTCGCGCATATCCCTCGTGATACTGCCCGAGTGATAGGGAAGGCCTGTTTCGCGCTGATACCGGTCGACCAGGCAGGCAGTGAAGCGCTGCGCGAGGTTGACATCGCGCGTATCCATTGAGGCGGCCACTTTAAACCCCGTGGCTTCGTCGTTGACATAGATACATGAGTCGTTGTGGATGGAGATCAGTGTCACGGCGCGGTATCCATTCAGGCGCGTGTCAAACTCATTAAGCAGGTCCACTTGAAAACCCCGCGCCACCAGGTCTTTTTGAACAAGTTCGGCGATCTTGAGGTTTACATCTGCTTCTGTCAGGTCCACCTGGCCATTCTCGTCCGTACAAACCGCGCCCGAGTCGTTCCCGTTATGGCCTGCGACAATGCCGATGCGTAACTGCGGCTGGGGCGTGTTGATGGCCGTATCGACAGCGGGCGCCTGCGGCGTGAGGATCAGGCGCAGCTGCTCCTGTAAATTCATTGTAAACAGGCCGGTGGGAGTCCAGGCAGTAAAGAGGGTTGCCAGCAAAATGGCAATCCCCAGGGTCGGGAAAAAAGCATTCACAGCCCGCTGCTTTGGTGTACGCCTTGGCGCAGGTTTGGGCTCGGGACTGGGTTTGAGTTCGGGTTCAGGGTCGGGGGGTGGTGTAGGGTTTGTAGATTCCATGGAAAGATTGAGTCATTATACTGCCTTCATAACATCCACGCAAAAAAATTTTCACGATAATGGCAGTAATTCAAGACTCTGGTGTCGAGATCCAGGGTACTAAGGTACCCGCCTTATTTTTACAGCTCATCCCAGCAAAACCAATTTGCAGGATGTTTTTGAGTTTTGAAGAAACAGGGTCAATTGCCCCATCTTCTTTGACGGGGCTGCCAATTAAGGCAGCCTCTTTGAAGACCTTGAATTGTCATTGCATTTAATGGAAATTCCAGAAATTCCCAAATCCTTTCGATAACCAGGACGAAATCGCCAACGCCACGATCTTCAAGGTTGTTTTTTTTCTTAAAAAACCCTTCCATCCATTCGCGTGGCTCAAGGCAAAATCGACTGTCAAACAGGCGGGCCTCCCAATGGGAATTTTTGTAGATCGATTTTCAAAAGTGGCTGCTATCGCTTTATACAATGATTGGCTGCTGAATTCAAAATTTTCAGAGATAAGCCAAATATCATAATAATCCTTCCAGCGGCTGGGCAATGCGGTAAATTTTTCCATTGCATGAAATTTTTCAGCGATAACTGTTTCAGGCGGGTACCCGCTTAATATTGGGGCATCCATCCCGCTTAACAAGGTTGGATATTTTTCTTCCCGGACGTGGGCTGTGATTTCATCAGAAAACCCAATATCGATTTTCAGGGAATTTCGGCCCTGCCCAAAAGTCCCTGAAAATCGGCCCGGATGCCAAAGCGATCGTTATCCACCTTTCTTTCTTCGATCACAATGGTAGCGAGATCAAACTCAATCCCATCTTCGGGGAACTCAACAGCAAATGCAGCTTCCAAAGCTTCGTGTATCGTATCCCTGTGATCATCAAAGATGCCCAGAAAATCTATATCCTTTGTAGGCCGGCGAAGGGGAATATCCCAAACCGTGAAAATTAAACCGCCCTTTAGAATGAAGCTGTGCACGAAATCGGTTTTAGACAGGCGATAAAGGAAACGCTCCATCCCATAGTATTGAAGAATATCGCCAAAAGGTATTTTTGACTTTTTGGCTTCACCAGCCAGCCGCGCATGGATGGAGGCCGGGATATTTTTCGGGGTTGCTTTCAAAAGAGTGCCTCCATATACGGGCGGATTATCTTTTCGACCCTATTAATTTTTGCGTATTCGATCAATGCATTTACATTTGGAGATGATCGATGCATGTAATCTTTCAGCGCTTCCACAGCCAACTCCTTCCCTATTTGATTTCGATACTTAAAACAGTCGGTAACGGTTTTTTCCCTGCTGTATATTTTTACTGTTACACCATCGATACAGTGTTCCTCAATTCCCGCCTCAAACGGTCGTTCAGAAAGATAATAGAATTTTAAAGGAGGATAATCGATCCTGGGTTTTTTTATGTATTGCGGCAATGCAACATATACCCTGTCGGGAATTTGAGTTGTCAGTTTATGGAAATAAAGTGAAGAGATGAGGAAAATAACACCTCTTGGTATCTGAAGCCCGACCTGCACCAGATCCGGATTGCCCAAAGGTTCTGACAGGGCCAGACGGTAAAGCCCGCGAGCTTCCTGTATCAAGTCGCCATAACGCTGCATCTCATAGATAAGATGTTTTGGAACTCCCAGGTCAATTGCTTTGGCAGCTCGTAGAATTCCATTATTATCCTTGAAAATTTTGATATATTTTTCAAACTTATCTTCCACCATATCATCTCCGCCATGTTATTGTACAACGAAATTACTGTAATTTCAATAAAAATACAGTAATTTCGTTGTTGGGTGGTCCAGCCTGAAAGGCCGCCGGGATCCAAATAAAAATATCTTTGCACCTCCATTGGGAAAGGCTGGTAAGGTCTCCCTTTGAGGCGGTGACATTTGTCAATCGACAAAATATGGACAATATTCTATACTGAACCAAACAAGCTCCGCAGTTGGGTAACGAGACTTTTAACCGGACTGCGTGCGCAGCGGGCAGGGAGGTGGCAGCACCAATCCGGCCGGCCGCGGCGCTTTGCTAAAAGGGACAACGAAGTATGTCAATTTATCCAGATGGAAGGAAAAATCACGATGGAATATTCAGAGTTGATCGCGGCGCGTTACAGTGTGAGGGCATACCGAGCTGACCCGGTCGAAGATGTGAAGTTACAGGCTGTCCTGGAGGCGGCGCGCCTGGCGCCGACCGCCGCCAACCGGCAGCCCATTCAGTTGGTCGTGATGCACACGGCCGGGCGCGAGGAAGAGCTCGGGAAAATCTATCGCCGCCCGTGGTTCGTCCAAGCTCCCCTGGTGATCGCTGTTTGCGCGATCTCATCCCAGGCTTGGGTGCGGGAAAGCGACCGGTTCAATGCCCGCCTGATCGACGCGGCGATTGTGGCTGACCACCTGATCCTGGCAGCCACGAACCTGGGGCTGGGTACCTGTTGGATCGCAGCATTCAATGTGGATGCCGCGCGCAGTGCGCTGCAGCTCCCGGCCGATGCGGAGCCGGTCATCTTCACACCGCTCGGTTACCCGGCCGACCAGCCGAGCCCCAAGATCCGCAAGCCGCTGGCTGACCTGGTGCGTTACGAACATTGGTAGGAGTTTTTTTGTGGATTATTTGAGCATGCTTTTGCTCAAATAATCCACTTACGGTACAAACAATCGACCTGTGTGCTCGTGCATGGCCGGGAATCTTGAT